>JAFRXM010000046.1 GCA_017443515.1 Bacillota bacterium
AGCTCAGCTAACGGATTTACAGTCCGCCCCCTTTGGCCACTCGGGAATCCCTCCATATATGGAGCTGGCGATCGGAGTCGAACCAACAACCTGCTGATTACAAATCAGCTGCTCTGCCATTGAGCCACGCCAGCAAATTACCACTAATTTACCTGGTATTAAGTTTTCAAAATGGCGACCCGAACCGGGCTCGAACCGGTGACCTCCAGCGTGACAGGCTGGCATTCTAACCTGCTGAACTACCGGGCCGAAAAATGTGGTGGGAGTAACAGGGCTCGAACCTGTGACCCCCTGCTTGTAAGGCAGATGCTCTCCCAGCTGAGCTATACTCCCCCACGATCGGTACGACCTCTTTCAGTCGGCACATTTAGGAATTATAAAGGAAACGCCTTTTTATGTCAATAGTTTATTTCAAAAAAAGCATTATTTTTCAGACTGTTGTTTAGCGGCTGAGCTTACTGTTCCTGCAGTATCCAAGGGCTGCCGTTGCACAGATCAGACAGAGCTGCCATCACCGTTTCTTCTGCCTCGGGCTCAAAGCGCAGCGACAGCTCCACCCTGTCGGTATAGGCTATATTCTTTATCTCGAAAGGCATGTTTTTTTCAAGGGTCTGGAGCTTTCCGAGCAGAGGATACTCTATGCGCACGCGTACGGTCTTATACTCGCGCACCTCCAGGCGGCCGGCAGCTTCCACGGCCATCCTTGCGCTTCCGGTGTAGGCGCGTACCAGGCCTCCAGGGCCCAGCTTGATCCCGCCGAACCACCTGGTTACGACAACGACGACATTGGTGAGGCCTTCTTTTGCGAGGTATACGGCTATTGGGGTGCCGGATGTGCCGGAAGGCTCTCCGTCGTCGGATCCCCACTGTACCTGCTGCTTTTCGCCTATCACAAAAGCGGGAACGTTGTGGGTCGCGTCTTTGTACTGCGCGCGTATCTGCCTGATGTATTCCTCGGCCTCTTCCCTGCTGAAGACTGGTTTGATGTGGGCCAGGAAGCGCGACTTTTCTATGGTCTGCTCCACATGAGCTTCTTTTGCGACTGTCGTATAAAGTACTGCCATTATATTATGAACTGCTCCCAGCGGCCGCGCTGCTCGCCGGAAAGTTCTACGCGTATGTAGGTTCCGTCCGCGCGGTATTCCGTAGCCGCCGGCTTTGCCTTGCTCAGGACCGCTGAGACTATATCGCCCCTGCTGTAGGGCACCAGCATCTCCACCTCCATCATATCGGAGAAGAGCTTCTCCTTTATGAGCGCCAGGAGCTCCTCCATGCCCTGCCCCGTCCTGCACGAGATGCATACGGCGTCGTGGCCATAGCCCAGAGGCTCAAAACCGGGCGCCAGATCGATTTTATTGAACGCGAGGATACTTTCCCTGTCCGCGGCTCCAAGCTCGCCCAGAACGCCTTCCGTGACCTCTATGTGGAAATCCTTTTCCTCAAAGGATGCGTCCACGACGTGTATTATCAGGTCCGCCATGGTGACTTCCTCCAGCGTGGCTTTGAACGCATCCACCAGGGTGTGCGGAAGCCTGCTTACGAACCCTACGGTATCGATGAGTATGAAGCTCTTGTTGTCGTCGAGGGTTATGAGGCGCTGCGCAGTATCCAGAGTGGCAAACAGCATGTCCTTTTCGAAGACCTGCTTTTCATCGCGCTCTTCCATGGCAAGGAGCCTGTTCATAAGGGACGACTTGCCGGAGTTCGTATAGCCGGCCAGAGCTACCACGGGAAGGCCGCTCTTTTCCCTCCTGGAACGCTGCACCGCCCTGCCCGCCTTGATATCTTCGAGTTCCTTTTTTATTTCGTCCATGCGCCATCTTATGTGGCGCCTGTCGGTCTCGAGTTTTTTTTCGCCGGGGCCTCTGGTGCCTATGCCACCGCCGAGCCTTGAAAGCGACTTGCCGAATCCCAGAAGCCTTGGCATGCGGTACTGCAGCTGCGCAAGCTCTACCTGAAGCTTGCCCTCCCTTGATGTGGCGCGGTCCGCGAAGATATCCAGAATGAGGATGGTACGGTCTATGACCTTTACGCCGAGCACTTCCTCGATATTCCTCAGCTGCATGCCGGAAAGCTCGTCGTTGAAGATGACGAGATCGGCTTCCATCTCCTCGCAGAAATCCTTAAGCTCCTCCAGTTTGCCGCTTCCTATGAGAGTGGCTGACCTGAAGCTGTCCAGGTACTGCTCCATCATGCCAAGGACCTCTATCCCGGCAGCTTCTGCAAGCCCCTGGAGCTCTTTCATTGAATAGGAAATGTCCCCGCCGGTACTTGCACCGACGAGGATAGCCCTTGCGCTCTCGCGCTGTTTTACATTGCCTGTTTCGTCTATTATCATTTAGAGAATGAATCTGTCTATATCGTCAGCTCTGATGGTCTCGGAGAACTTGCCGCGCACGTACTCCTTGTCGATGACTATGTTCTTGTCCTCGACGTCGGGCAGCTGGAACGAGATGTCCTCGAGGAGCTTTTCCATTATGGTATGGAGCCTTCTTGCGCCAATGTTTTCGGTGTGCTCGTTCATGAGGGCAGCCATGGAAGCTATCTCCTCCACAGCATCGTCCGTGAACTTAAGGTCCACGCCTTCGGTCTCAAGAAGAGCCTTATGCTGCTTGAGAAGAGCGTTGTCCGGCTCGGTGAGTATCCTTACGAAATCGTGCTTGGTAAGGGGCTCCAGCTCCACCCTGATCGGGAAGCGCCCCTGAAGCTCCGGAATGAGGTCCGTGGGCTTGGAAACGTGGAACGCTCCGGCGCCTATGAACAGTATGTGGTCGGTCTTTACCGGGCCGTACTTGGTGTTTACTACACTGCCTTCAACTATAGGCAGGATGTCCCTCTGGACGCCCTCGCGGGACACGTCTACTCCGCCCTTGAAGCCGGAACCGGAGGCGATCTTGTCTATCTCGTCGATGAAGACTATGCCGTTCTGCTCGCAGTTCTCCAGAGCTTCGGAGGTGACCTGGTCCATGTCTATGAGGTTCTGGGCTTCCTGTTCTATGAGCACCTTGCGGGCGTCCTTGACCTTCATCTTCTTTTTCTTGTAGCGCTTGGGCATTGCGTCGCCGAATATGCTTCCAAGGGAGATGCTGCCGCCCTGGCTTACGTCAAGGTTGTTTTCCTTAGGCTGGTCCACAACGTCTATCTCCACGTACTGGTCTTCGAGAAGGCCGGCCTTGAGCTGCTGCCTTACCTGGTCCCTTGCGAGTTCGGTCTGGCTGTCTTCGGGCTTTTCTTCTATCTTTTCGCTGCTGCGGTTATAGGTAGCCTGAGCGCCGCCCATTATGAACTGGAACGGGTTGTTTGAGGCGGGAGCCGCGCTGCGCTTCTTGCTTCCGGGGATTATGGCTTCGATGATCTTCTCGTTTGCGATATCCTCGGCCACGCCGTACTTCTCGTTCATGCGCTTCTGCTTGGTGACCCTCATGGAGGCTTCCATAAGATCCCTTATTATGGACTCCACGTCGCGGCCTACGTAGCCGACTTCGGTGAATTTTGTAGCTTCTACCTTGATGAACGGTGCGTCCATCAGCTTGGCAAGACGCCTTGCTATCTCCGTCTTACCTACGCCGGTGGGGCCCATCATGAGTATGTTCTTGGGGGTTATCTCTTCCCTCATCTTTTCGGAAAGGAGGTTCCTCCTGTAGCGGTTCCTGAGCGCGACCGCCACGGAGCGCTTTGCGGTATCCTGCCCTATTATGTATTTATCCAGTTCTGCGACTATCTGCTTGGGCGTCATGCCCTGTATGGTCGCGGCTGCTGTCGTGAGTTCGTTAGCCATTCTTTACCTCCCCGAGAGTCTCCACAGAAATGTGGCTGTTGGTGTAAACACAGATATCGGAAGCGATCTTAAGGGCTTCCTGCGCGATCTGGGCCGCGGTCATGTCGGTGTGGTCGTACAGCGCGTGGGCTGCGGCGTAGGCGTAGTTTCCGCCTGAACCTATAGCCACGTACTGGGCGTCCGGTTCTATTACCTCGCCTGTACCGGAAATGACCAGCACGCTGTCCCTGTCGGCCACGAGCATCATAGCGTCGAGGTTTCTTGACGCCTGGTCCATTCTCCACATCTGCGCGAGGGCTACTGCCGCGCGCTTGAGGTTGCCCTGATGTTCTTCCATCTTCTTTTCGAATTTTTCCATGAGGGAATAAGCGTCGGCTACGGAACCCGCGAAACCGCAGAGCACCTGGTCCTTATAGATCTTTCTGATCTTTTTTGCGTTGTTCTTCATTATCGAGTGCTCGCCCATAGTTACCTGGCCGTCGCCGGCTATGGCTATGTCGTCAGCACTGCGCCTTACTAGGCATATGGTAGTTGCGCGAAATTGTGTCATATTATTCTCCATATCATAAATTATTAGTGTTATCGGTTTGTTGTTAGCACTCTTAACGGCTGAGTGCTAAACCCTGCTTATAATATAATCCCCTGCCGGCATATTGTCAACAGGGGAATTATGTGGTTTCTGTGTATTTTTACTGTTTACCCTTCTTTTCTCTGTGGTCGCACTCCGGATTGGAACACACGAGAGATCTTCCCCTTTCCACCAGCAGGCTTCCGCACTTGGGGCAGGCCTTCTGCACCGGCTTGTACCAGTAGACCTGATCGCAGTCGGGATATCCGCTGCATCCATAGAAGGATTTGCCCTTACGGCTGTGCTTTACTATGATGTCCTTGCCGCACTTGGGGCATTTTACGCCAGTTGACGTAATAATTGATTTTGTATATCTGCATTCGGGGAATCCCGAGCAGGCAAGGAAATCTCCGAATCTTCCGTGCTTTAAGGCAAGAGGCTTTCCGCACTGCGGGCAGAGCTCGTCTGTAAGCTCCACCTTGGGCTTTACCCTCTCCATCTGGGCCTTGGCTGTGTCGATCTCGCTCTTGAGGCTGCCGTTGTAGTAGTCTCCGATGACCTTTTTCCAGGGCAACTGGCCTTCAGCTACGCGGTCGAGGTCTTCTTCCATCTTGGATGTGAACTCCACGTCCACGACGTCCGGGAAGTAGACTTCCATGACATCCTTGGTCACGAGCTTTCCGAGGTCCGTTGGGATAAGCACCTTCTTATCCTTTGCTATGTACTTGCGGTCCATGAGAGTCGATACTATGGGCGCATAGGTGCTCGGGCGGCCTATGCCTTTTTCCTCAAGCTCCTTGATGAGGCTGGCTTCAGTGAACCTGCTGGGCGGCTCGGTGGTGCGCTTTTCGTTTGCGAGGCTTACGAACATCAGGTCCTGACCTTCTTCCATGGCGGGAAGCGGCTTGTCCTTCTCTTCCGGGCTGACGTTGTAGACCTTTAGGAAGCCGTCGAACTTCATCCTGCGGCCGCTGGCCTTAAGACCGTATTTTCCGCACTCGATCTCCGCGTTCACAGTATCGAACAGAGCCGGAGCCATGCGGCTTGCCACAAAGCGGCTCCAGATGAGCCTGTAAAGTTTGAACTGATCCGAGGAGAGCGAGCTTTCCAGGTCTTCGGGACGCAGCGACACATTGCTTGGCCTTATAGCTTCGTGAGCGTCCTGGGTGTTCTGCTTCTTGTTGGAGAATATGCCGCTTCCGACGTATTCCTTTCCGTAATCCTCCTTGATGAGGGCCTTGCAGGCTGCGTCGGCTGCCGGATTTACCCTTACGGAGTCCGTTCTCATGTAGGTGATAAGACCTACGTGGCCCTGCCCTTTGACATTGATGCCCTCGTAGAGCTGCTGGGCTATCAGCATGGTCTTCTTGGGCGCAAATCCCAG
>JAFRXM010000047.1 GCA_017443515.1 Bacillota bacterium
CTTCCGGCGCATGAACTGGCCATGATGATGACGATAGCTCTGCGCTTCATCCCCACGCTTTTGGACGAGACCGACAAGATCATGAAGGCACAGACCGCCCGCGGCGCGGACTTCGAGAACGGATCCCTTAAGGAAAAGGCAAGGGCCCTGGTGCCTCTGCTTGTTCCTCTGTTCGTATCCGCCTTCAGGATAGCCGGAGACCTTGCGATGGCCATGGAGGCGCGCTGCTACCACGGAGGCTCCGGGCGCACAAGGATGCACCAGATGAAGTTCGGTAAGGGCGATGCGCTCGCGTTTGCCGTGATGGCTGTATACCTTGCGCTTGTAATAGTTTCAAGGCAGTTTGATTTGTTCTGAGTTCAGAGCGCTACGCCGGGCAGAACAGCCAGCGCGTATCCTGCGGCTATGAAAGGCACGAAGGGTATCTGGCTTTTGGGTCCGGCTTTTTTAAAGGCTAAGAGGAAAGCGGCGTAGATGCCGGCAAGCACCCCCGCTGCGGCTATCAGCTGCATCAGTTCGGTGGCGCAAAGCCCCAGGGAAAGTGCGCTAAGAAGCTTCGCGTCCCCCATGCCAAACGGGGCGGGGCGCTTCAAAGCCCTGCACAAAAGAGCGGTAAGAAAGCATACCCCCAGTACAGCTGCGGCCGCCGGGACAGCGTTTATAAGGCTGTCCGCCGGCACCCATATCAGTGCCGCGCAGACGAGCATCACCACAGCCGCATCCGGTACCGTAAGACTTACGATATCTATCACCGAAAGAAGAACGAGTACAGCAATACAAAAAAGACGGAACATGACGCCTCCTTTTGGAGCATCTTCCCGCCGGAAAGAATTGTATCAGAAAAACCGAGTACCTGTCAATGGAAAACGAAGAAAAAAATGTAAATACCCGTCCTTCGCGCAGATCAAAAAGCGACGTAGACATGACCCAGGGGAGCATATTCAGGCTCCTTCTGGCTTTTGCGCTGCCGCTTCTTATAGGCAACCTGTTCCAGCAGCTCTACAACACCGTGGACACCTGGGTCCTGGGCAACTACGCAACCAAGGAAGCCTTCGCGGCTATAGGCTGCATAACACCAATATTCAACCTCGTGGTCAACACCTTCGTGGGCCTTTCCAACGGGGCGGGCGTCGTCATCTCCAACTACTACGGGGCGGGCAAGATGGATCAGGTAAAGCGCACGGTGCACACGTCCATGGTCATGGCTGTTATGTGCTCTGCGTTCTTCACCGCGTTCGGCCTGATCTTTAAAAACGTGCTGATAGGCTGGCTGCACCCGTCTGCCGAGATGCTGCCGCACGCGCAGGTGTACCTGGGCATAATCTTCCAGTTCCTTACCTTCCAGGTGTTCTACAACATGGCATCGTCCATATTAAGGGCGGTGGGTGATTCCAGACGCCCGTTCTATTTTCTGGTCATTGCCTGCGTAATCAACATCATTCTGGACCTGGTATTTGTCATCAGGTTCGACATGGGAGCTGCGGGCGTTGCCTACGCCACGGTCATCGCGCAGTGCGTTTCTGCGGTGCTTTCCATGATAACGCTGTTTAAGACCGATTCGTGCGTAAAGGTATCGCTTAAGGATCTGTGCTTCGACCTTGGCATATTCAAGCACATACTGCAGATAGGCATTCCCGGAGCCATACAGATGGCTCTGATAAGCTTTTCGAACATCTTCGTGGTGTCCTACATCAACTACTTCGGGACGGATTTTTCAAGCGGCTACACCGCGTACTTCAAGTCCGAGCTGATACTGTTCCTGCCGCTGTCGTCCATGGGCCTTGCTGTTACCACCTTCGTGGGGCAGAACTTCGGGGCCGGCAAGCTCGAGCGCGCAAAGCAGGGCGTAAGAACAGCCGTCAGGATGTGCCTGGTGCCTGTCATCGTTCTTGGCGGGCTGATGATGATCTTCGCCCCGCAGATAATAGCGTTCTTCAATAACGATCCCGCGGTCATGGCTTACGGGGCGCTGTTCATAAGGGTCGTGACGCCGTTCTACTTGTTCCAGTGCTTCAACCAGACCTATACGGCGGCGCTGCGCGGGGTGAGGGACACCTTCGTGCCCATGCTGATAATGATAGGCTGCTACGTAGGTATACGCCAGCTGTACCTGTTCATAATGACGCGCTATGTGGCAAACGTGCCTGTAGTCGTCATGGCTTGCTTCCCGGTGGGCTGGACTCTTGCCACCATCCTGGGGGTCATAAGATATCACAGCACAGATTTTGAAGCAAGATTTGCCAATCTGCAGGGAAAGTAGTATAATAATTTAAATAAGTATTATTTCCAGGGGAAAAGGGGAATAAGGGGGAAACAATGATCAAGAGAATAAGGGATTTTATCTACGACATCAACGATATTTTCATAGCCCTGCTGATAGTTCTTGTTGCAGCAGGTATTATCGTCTGGCGTTCTTCCAGCATCATGAAGTATCCGGAGTATCTTGCGGCAAGGCAGGCTTCGTCCAACACGGCTAATGAGATAATAATACCGAACGACGTGCGGCCGGCCAACAATACCGTGCCTGCCAACAGCGCGGAAACGAACACCGTAACGCCGCCGGACAACACTGTGGATCCGAACCAGAACGCGGTAGTGCCTCCGGCCAACACCGTGGATCCGAACACCAACACCGTTGATCCCAATACCAACAACGTGGATCCCAATACCAACACGGTGCCTGGCGGGAATACGGTAACGCCTCCGGCTGATGTCGTAAAGGCGTCTATCACTATAGAGAAGGGATTTAAGGGGGGCTGGAACACAGTCGCAGAGAGGCTGATAGCGGCAAAACTCATAAAGGCCGGTGATAAGGTAGCCTTCGTTGACAAGGTCAACAAGCTGAACCTCAGCACCAGGCTGCAGGTGGGCACCTTCGAACTGTCCAGCGACATGACTTTTGAGCAGATGATAAAGAAGCTTTGCAGAGTAAAGGATTAAGGGGATAAGGGATGAGAAGCGATTCAAAAGATACAAGGGCTAAGGAAAAGAAGCCCAAAGAACCTAAAGAAAAGAAGACCAAAGAAAAGAACAGCAATGAGGACGGCAAAAAGCGCAGGCGCTTTCCGGTCGGCCTGATAATCCTGCTGGTAATAATTCTGGCGATAGTCGGGGTGATCATTTACGTAAACAGGGATTCTCACAGCCAGACGACCATGTACCGCGGCACCATCATAGGCAACGCGTACTGCTTCTACGACGCTGACAAGGACGAGATCACGGCTTACAGTATAAGCCGCGGCCCGCGCATCATAAAGAACACGGACGAGAAGTTCGCGGAGTACAAGGCGCAGCTCAAACCTGCAGATACGTCCAAGGACCGCGGGAAATACGCCGATGAGGTGGGCGCCGCCATGGGCAGCTCGTTCAACCTCGGAGCATATTCGTACATCGATGAAAACGACAACAAGGTGCTGTTCTCCTATCCGTCCAAGGGCACGCCGGCGCTGTGGCTGTATAATATAAACCGCAAGACGGTCGAAAAGATGCTGGAAGGCTCGGATATAAAGGGCCTGGCGTACGGCAACGGCATCATCTACGCGCGCAACGAAACTCTGGACCAGACGCTGTGCTACAGAGTGGCTACAAGCTACTCAGGCGATCTGATCTCAGTAATGCCGGTCAAGGTCGTAACTACCAAGCCGCTGAGTTTCTGGTACTTCACCATGGTGGACCTGGCAAAAGGCGTGATCAAAGGCTTCAAAGCCTCGCAGCAGATGAAGTAGAAATAAAACAAGACGGTCCTCAAAAAAGACCGTCTTTTTGTGTGCAGCATTATCTTACGCTTTTCCGTTGCAGCCCAGCACGTTGGTGATGCGGGCCGCTACCATTTCGGCTACGGCTTTTCTTGCCGCGTCGGTAACTTTGACCACTTCGTACTTGGAAGGCTGCTCAGCTAGCTGCCTTCTGAACTCTCCGAGCCAGCAGACACGGATGTCGGTGCCGACGTTGACCTTGCAGACTGCCATTGATGCAGCTTTTCTTAGCATCTCGCCCGGGATGCCTATAGCCTCAGGAAGCTGTCCGCCGTACTTGTTGAAGATGTCCAGCCTGTCCTTGGGGACGGAAGACGCTCCGTGCAGGACGAGGGGGAAACCGGGGAGTTTTTCCTGTATCTCTTCGAGTATATCGAAGCGAAGCTGCGGGTTCTCGCCGGGCTTGAACTTGTACGCGCCGTGGGCCGTGCCTATGGCTATGGCGAGGCTGTCTATACCTGTGCGGCTGACGAACTCGACCACGTCCTGCGGGCGGGTGAACGCGCCGTACTTTTCATCCACAACGATATCGTCCTCAACGCCTGTGATGGCGCCAAGCTCGCTTTCCACCACCACTCCGCGTGTGTGGACGTAGTCCGCTACGTCTTTGCTGATCTCGATGTTCTTTTCGAAATCGAGGAACGAGCCGTCTATCATCACAGAGGTGAAGCCGAGGTCCGCGCATTCTTTACAGAACTCCGGGGACCTTGCGTGGTCCAGGTGAAGAGCTATGGGTATGTCCGTGGTTTTAGCGGCTGCCTGAAGCGTGCTGACCACGTATCCCGGGCCGACGGCTCTTGCCGCGGATTCGGAAACAGCAATGATGACAGGCGCGTTGACGCTTGCGGCGCCGGCCACGACTGCCGGTATTATGTCCAGGCTGTCGGTGTTGAAAGCACCTATCGCGTAGCCGCCTTCGTAAGCCTTCTTAAACATTTCTTTTGTCGTAACTAAAGCCATTTGGTACTCCTCTTCAGTGTCACAGCATTGGTGGTTTTATGGTTTTTAGTTTAAATAAGCGGCACTTCGATGTCAAGTTTGAAAGTGCCATTAAAGGACCGCCATTTTTTGCAGTTTTTCGATCGCCTGCAGGTAGCCGGCGAAGCCCTGTCCTTTGATCTGCGCGACGCAGAAGGGGGCGCAGTAGGAGACTTTGCGGTAGTCTTCGCGCGCATCGATGTCGGAAAGGTGTACCTCCACGACGGGGAGAGGCGCTATGGACCTTATGGCGTCGGCTATCGCGATGCTGGTGTGGGTGTAGGCCCCGGGGTTTATCACTACGCCGCCGAAGCCATCGAACCAGGCCTGCTGGAGCCAGTCTATGATCTGGCCTTCGTGGTTGGACTGCAGCACCTGAACCTGCACGCCAAGGCGCGCGGCGCTCTCCTCTATGAAGCGGACCAGATCGCCGTAGCTTGCGCTGCCGTAAACTTCTTTTTCCCTTATGCCCAGCATGTTGAGGCTGGGGCCGTTGATCACCATGATCTTCATTGTTTTTCTCCCGGTTCCTGTATCGTGACGCCCGCGCCGCATGCTGCCAGGGCTTCGAAAAACCCGGGCCAGCTTTTTGCTACGGCTTCGGCGCCTTCTATTGTAATCGGCTCATCCGCACAGCAGGCAAGGACGGACAGCGCCATGGCTATGCGGTGGTCGCCGCAGGAGCTGAGCGTGCATCCGCCTCTGATGCGGACCGGCCCGTCTATGTACGCTGTATCTTCGTCTGCGCGCATGCTGCAGCCGAGTTTTCTTAGCTCTTCCTGCATGCAAAAGACACGGTTGGATTCCTTAAGGCGCAGGCGCTTTATGCTGCGGAACACCGATGTGCCTTCGGCCTGAGTTGCCGCTGCGAAAAGCACCGGGCCCAGGTCCGGGCAGTCCCAAAGGTCTGCGTTTACCGGACGCAGGGGAGCGCCTTCTGCGGGTGGTTCTATCAGCACGCCTGAAGCAGCAGGCTCGGCCGAAGCGCCGGGCTCCTGTGCGGAGCATTTTGCACCGAACTTTTCCATAAAGTCCAGTACGGCTCTGTCCGCGTGAAGGGACGCGGGATCCGCACCCTCAAGGAGCACAGGCCTTCTTAGGAGCAGCGACAGCACAGCAAACACCGCCGCGGACGACCAGTCGGCCTCCGCATTGGCTTCAAACGCCTTGTATTTCTGGCCGCCCGGCACATAAATGCTTGCCGCCGGGGGACATATATCTGTTCTTTCGGAATGTGCAGGGCGCCTTAGCTCTGTCTTTATTCCTGCGGTCTTTAGCACTTTTATCGTAAGATCCACGTACGGCGCCGAGCCGAAAGGCGGCAGCACGTCTATGCGCGAGTCTGCCTCAAGCAGCGGCAGCAGGAACAGCAGCCCGCTTATGAACTGCGAGGAAATGTCGCCGCGAACGGTAAAGACCCCGGGCTCAAGCGGCCCCTTGGCGCTGATCAGCCCCGGGAAGGAATCTCGGATCTGCTGTGAAAAACACTCCGTAAGCTCCGAACCGCATATCCTGACGAACTCTCCGGTCTTGCCGTAGATCTCCTCGTAGACATCCTCGGGGCGCTCCATGAGCCTTCCCCGGCCGGTAAAGATGCAGCGCCTTCCGCTCTGCGCGAACAGCGGCAGCAGGAAGCGCAGGGTGCTGGCGGATTCACCGCAGTCGAGCTCCTTTCCGTCGTAGGCGGAAAGATCCGCCGGGCCGGTTACCAGTACAGGATCGCCGCTGTCGTCTATGGCAACGCCAAGACGCCTTAAGCAGCGCACTGTGGCCTCTATGTCCTTGTTGCGGGCCATGTTGTATATGCGCGAGGTGCCTTCGGCAAGCGCCGCGGCTATAAGCAGCCTGTGTGAGACGGACTTGCTGGGCGGAAGCTTTGCGGAGGCGGTGCCGGAATATCCAGTTTTAGAAATGATGACATTCATTCTTTGCGTTTGGTGACGGAGAACCGTCCCTTTGTCACATTTCGCGGCCCACGGCGCGGGCTACGGGGCGGGCCTTTTCCATCAGAGCGGTAAAGTTGCCGGGCTTTAGGGACTGTGTGCCGTCGCTCATGGCTTCGTCCGGGTGGTCGTGGACTTCTATCAGAAGGCCGTCAGCTCCTGCGGCTATTGCAGCGAGGCTTATCGCTTCAACAAGCTCCCAGTTTCCGGCGGCGTGCGAAGGGTCCGCTATTACGGGAAGGCCGGTCTGCATCTTTACGATGGCGATAGCGGCCGGGTCGAAGGTATTCCTGGTGGCGTTCTCAAAGGTGCGTATGCCACGCTCGCACATGATGACGTCGGGGTTCCCCTCGTTTATTATATATTCCGCGGCCATGATCCATTCTTCTACGGTGGCGCTCATACCGCGCTTTAAAAGCACGGGCTTTCCGCTGCGTCCTGCGGCCTTAAGAAGAGCCACGTTCTGCATGTTTCTTGCCCCGATCTGGAGCATATCCACGTACTTTGTGTATTTTTCTATGTCGTTTTCGCTTATGATCTCGGAGACCACGGGCATGTCGTAGCTTTTTCCGGCGGCGCAGAGCATCTTAAGGCCTTCTTCGCCCAGACCCTGGAAAGAATAGGGCGAGGTGCGGAGCTTGTATGTGCCGCCTCTTAAGATCAGGGCGCCCGCGGCTTTTACCTCCCGGGCTATGCTGTCCAGGCCTTCCTGCGATTCCACGGAGCATGGCCCTGCTATCACCGCAACGGGCTGGCCTGCGCCTATCTTTACGCTTCCGACCTGTACTGTCCTGTTTTCTGCTGTCAGCATGTCTTATCCTCCGGTAATAGTTTTATCAGTTCACGCACTGTTTCTTCCGGACTTCCGTCGGCTTCGGCCCGCGTGTCCGAATATTTTTCATATATGCCGCGGCGCTTTACCCAGAGCTTTTCCAGGGCTGCTTTGTCTGCCGCGAGCGGTCTTTCTTTTGAGGCTTTGAGCAGCGGGAGGCTCCTGTCCAGCCACACTGCAAGGCCGTTTGCCATGAGGCGCCGCATATTGTCCGGATCCAGGACCGTGCCGCCGCCTGTTGCTATCACGCAGCCTTCGCGGAGCGAAAGCTCTTGTGCAAGCAGCTTTTCCTGGGCCCTGAACGATTCTTCTCCAAACTCACTGAAGTACTGCGCTATAGGCATTCCGAAGCGTTTTTCCAGCTCCTCATCCATGTCGATAAAGGGCATCCCGGCCTTTTGCGCCAGCAGCCTGCCGGTCGTGGTCTTCCCGGCTGAGGGCATCCCCGTCAGCACTATGCTGCGGGTGGACTTTATGAGTTTTTCCGCGCACTTTTCGATAAGCGCGGGATCCAGAGTCTTTCCGGTAAACAGCTCTTCTGCGGCGAATGCCTGAGCCACGAGCATCCTTATCCCGCCGGCTGCCTTAAGGCCTTTTTGCTGAGCTTCGAATACCAGGCGGGTGCGAAGGGGATTTGCCACAACGTCCGCCACGGCCTCAAGATCCGGCAGTTTGTTAAGGTCTGCGGCTGTTCCGTCCAGGTCGGGGCTCATGCCAAGAGGCGTCGCGTTGACTAGCAGCGATATGCCCCGCGGATCCTTGTAAAGCTTTTCGTAGCTTATGGTGCGGATCTTCTTAAAGCCATCTGCGTCTTCCGGGCAGCGGCTTACGATCATAGGTTCCGCTCCCAGCTGTTTCAGCGCTTCTGCCGCTGCTCTGGCCGCGCCTCCGCTTCCGAGGACTGCGGCTCTTTTGCCTTCCACAGGAATGCCGAGGCTTTTAAGAAGGTACTTAGCGCCTGCAGTGTCCGTGTTGCATCCTATAAGCAGCCCGCCCCTGTTTATAACGGTGTTCACCGCGCCGGTGCGCACTGCGTCCCCCTCGAGGTCGTCCATGTATTTGACGACCTTGAGCTTGTAGGGTATGGTTACGTTGAGCCCGTCGAAATCTTTTTTCGCAAAGAACCCGTCCAGCTCTTCCGACCCCAGCTCCCACAGGCTGTAATCGGCTCCTGTCAGTTCCTTATGTATCCACGGGGACTTGCTGTGCCCCAGCGGTTTTCCTATAAGTCCCAGCTTCATGCGCTACCCTCTGAGCCACATGTAGCCATAGCGCCTGGCGTAAAGGTCGGCTATCACCAGAGCGGTGAGCGAGTCCACAACAGCGCGGGCCCTGTGGACTATTGCCGGGTCGTGGCGGCCGGCGATCTGTATCTCCGCAGTCTCGCCTTTTATGAAGTCCACGGTCTGCTGCTTTGCGGCTATGGAAGCCGTGGGCTTTACTGCTGTGCGGAACACCACGGGCATACCGTTTGTGATGCCGCCGTTTATGCCGCCGCTGTTGTTGGTGAGCGTTACTATGCGGCCGTCCTTTATTCCAAAGGGGTCGTTTGCCTGGCTTCCTAAAAGCTCTGTTATCGCAAATCCGGCCCCGAATTCCACGCCTTTTACCGCGGGTATGGAAAACAGAGCGTGCGCCAGCTCGGATTCTACGGAATCGAACCAGGGCTCGCCTATGCCGGCATCAAGGCCTGTGACTGCGGTCTCGAGCACCCCACCAAGGGAATCCCCTGCGGCGCCGGCTTTTTCAATGGCGCTCTTCATGCGCTGCGCCGCTTCAGGATCCAGCACCGGGAAGTACTCCGCGCTTAGCGCTTTTATATCTGCGGCCGGGTCTTTTGCGAAGGCGCGGTCGCTTATATCGTGCAGCCTGTTGATGTGAGTGCCAATGAATATATCTTTTTCCTCAAGCGCCCGGCGGACTATGGAGCAAACCGCTACAAGCGGCGCGGTGAGCCTGCCGGAGAAGTGACCTCCGCCGGCCGCGTCCTGAAAGCCCAGGTACTTTGCCTGGGCGGTGAAGTCTGCGTGCGACGGCCTTGCGATGTGGTCCATCGCGGCGTAGGCGCTGCGGTCAGCGCTGCTGTTCTTTATGAGTATGGTAAGCGGGGTGCCTTCGGTATATCCGTTTAGTATGCCGGATACTATCTGCGGCTCGTCGGCTTCGCGGCGCTGCGTTGAGATGCTGCCGCGGGCGCTCCTTTTGGCAAGTTCCGCTTTCATGTAGTCCATGTCGACCTTAAGCCCCGGGGCAAGCCCTTCTATGCAGGCTCCGACGCATTCCCCGTGCGATTCCCCGAAAAGGGTGACCTTTATTGCTTTTCCGAAAGTGCTGCTCATCGGGCGAGCCTCCCTCTTAGTTCTTCTATCTTTATATCTTTAAGATATGCTTTTCCGATCGCATCGGCCAGGACTGCGGTGATCCTGCCGCGTCCGGCCTTTTTGTCCTTCCGCACCAGATCCAGGACCTTTTCCGGGTCTGCATCGCACTTTGCGGGAAGTCCGAGCCTTTCCAGGATTTTTGCGAGCCGGGCCTTAAGTTCCGGGCTGTCCAGCATGGCCATCATCCCCATGGCGACGCACTCCCCGTGAAGGCAGGCGTCCGGTCCCAGGAGGCTCTCGTAGGCGTGCCCCAGAGTGTGGCCGAAATTCAGAAGCTTCCTGCTGCCGGCCTCAAGCTCGTCTTCCTCGACTATCGCTTTTTTGACAAGAAGCGAGCGGCGTATTATCTCTTCGATATGGTCTGCAAAGTCGTCCTTTTCGAAGATCGCAAATAGCTGCGGATCCCTTATGATCCCGGCCTTTACGGCTTCCGCAAGGCCGCTTGAGAACTGCCTGCGGGGCAGGGTGGAGAGCACATCGGGGTCTGCTATCACCGCCGCGGGCTGCCAGAACGCGCCGACGCTGTTTTTTACGCCGCCGAAGTCTACTGCGGTCTTTCCGCCTATCCCCGAATCTATCTGCGACAGGACGGTTGTCGGAACGTTTACGAAGCGTATGCCGCGCATGTAGCTGGCCGCAGCAAACCCGCCTATGTCGCCTGCAACTCCGCCGCCCAGGGCGACCAGGGTGTCGCTTCTGGTCACGCCTGCGCCGAGCATGGCCGAAAGTATGGCTGACCAGGTCTGTATGTTCTTTGACGCTTCGCCCTGCGGGAATACGAAAAGCCCCGCGTCCCGGAATTGGACTTTAAGCATATCCACCCATTTTTCCGGCACGCCGCTGTCGGTGACAATAAAGACTTTGCGGGCTTTTCCGATGATGTCCGCGGCCTTCTTCAGCGCTCCGCGCTCCACGTATACGGGGTAGCTGCCCCTTCCTGTTCTTACTTCGAATTCCATTAGCTTGCAGCCCGGCGGATTCAGTGCATTATTTAACACTTTATTATACCACTTGCGGCAATAAACAAAAAGATATAATAATTATCCTGCTCGGGCTAAAATAATTGGTAAGTGCCGCCCTGCTGTGATATAATACCTTGATATGAAAGAGATAGTCATCAGCAAAAACGACGCCGGGCAGAGGCTTGACCGCTTCCTGAAGAAGTATCTTTCCAAGGCTCCGCTGTCCGCGGTATACAAGGCCGTCCGCAAGGACGTGAAGGTCGACGGCGTGCGCCGCCGCGAGGATTTCCCGCTCGAGGAAGGCCAGACGCTGCAGCTCTACATCTCGGACGAGCAGCTTGCCGCATGGACACAAAAGCCCGAAAAGAAAAGGGCCAAGCGCCAGTTTGGCATAGTTTACGAGGATGACAACATACTCATAGCAAACAAGCCATTCGGCCTTCTGGTACACGGCGACAAGTCCGAGAAAAAGGACACCCTGGCCAACCAGGTCACGGACTACCTCATTGAGACAGGCTCCTACGACCCGCGGGCTGAAAAAAGCTTTTCGCCAAGCCCCGCGCACCGGCTGGACCGCAACACCACAGGAATAGTGGTGTTCGGAAAGAACGCCGAAGCTTTGCGTGAGCTTGCAAGGCTCTTCCGCGAGGACGGGCTCGTCACCAAATCGTACTACACAATAGTCCACGGAAAGCTGGACGAAGAGCAGCACCTTAAAGGAAAGCTCCTCAAGGACGAGGAGAAGAACATCGGGCGGGTCCTTGCCGAAGACGACCCGCGCGGCAAGTACATCGAAACTGTTGTGCGCCCGGTAGCTTTCAGCAAAGGCGCCTACGGCAGGGGCAGGAGCTCCCGCGGCTACAGCCTTGCAGACGTGGAGCTCATAACCGGCCGCAGCCATCAGATAAGGGCTCACCTGGCAAGCATAGGCCACCCTCTGGCAGGCGACAGCAAGTACGGCGGCCGCCAGCTGATGGTGGACGGAGCCGAATACGTTCTTGGGCGCAGCACCCAGGCCCTGCACGCCTACAAGGTGGAGTTCAAGGCGGCAGAAGGTGCGCTGGGGTATCTTTGCGGTAAAAGCTTTACTGCGCCTCTTCCAAAGGCGTGGGACGCCCTGCAGGCAGGAATATTCGGAAAGGTCATAATTGACAGTGAAAGATAAAAAAGAAAACGCTCAGCCCAGCAAGCAGGATCTTGCCGAGAGCGGAAAGAGCAAAACAAAGGAATGGATAAAGGATCTGGGGACGGCGCTTGTCATAGCGCTGGTGTTCCTGCAGCTTCTTACGCCTACGCTGGTCCGCGAGCACTCCATGGAAAACACCATGCACCAGAACGACTACGTGTTTGTCAGCCGCAGGCACTACAGCTGGTTCGGAAACGATCTTAAAAGAGGGGACATCATAACCTTCGATTCCGAGCTCACCACAGGCCTCGGGTTCAAAAAGATCCTCGTAAAGCGCATCATAGGCCTTCCCGGAGATAAAATATCCATCTCCGGCGGCAAAGTGTATATAAACGGCGAAGCCCAGGACGAGCCCTACACCAGGGACGGCTATACCAGCAGCGAGATGGACGAAGTTACCGTGCCGGAAGGCTACATCTTCGCCATGGGTGACAACCGTCAGAACAGCACCGACAGCCGCAGCCCGCAGGTAGGCTTTATAGATATCAACAGGATCAGAGGGAAGGTCGTCTTCAGGCTCTTCCCGGTCAGCGGTTTCGGAGCGATGTAGCGCGCCATGGCAGAAAGAAAGCTGAAGCTTATCGCTAACAACAAAAAAGCGCGCCACGACTATTTCATAGAAGAGGAATACGAGGCGGGCATAGTGCTTACCGGCACCGAGATCAAATCCATCAGGGCCGGCGGTGTTTCGCTGCGGGATTCCTTCGCCAAGGTCGAAGGCGGCGAGGTCATGGTGTACAATATGCACATCAGTCCCTACGAAAAGGGCAACCGCTACAACACGGACCCGCTGCGCCAGAAAAAGCTCCTGCTCCACAAAAAAGAGATACGCAAGCTCGTAGGGTATATCAGCCGCGACGGTCTGACCCTGGTGCCGCTGGAGGTCTACCTGGACGAGCACGGAAGGGCTAAGATGAAGCTGGCTGTAGCCAGGGGCAAGAAGCTCTTCGACAAGAGAGAGGATATTGCAAAGCGCGATGCGGCGCGCGATATGGACCGCAGGATGAAAAACAAATAGTACGCTTGGCGTATATATCCCGGGGGCGTAAAGGTTTCGACGGGGGTATTGAAGCCGGGTAAGCGAGCCGGAGTCGGCCAGGTCTCCGTTAAAAATGGCCCGTTTAAAATAAACGCTAAAAGAACAAACAATTTCGCACTCGCAGCATAGTCTGCCAACGCGCGTCGGCCTTAAGTCACCTGCAGCTTAGGATCCCGGCGTCGACCATGCAGGAAACCTTCCTTAAAGTTCCCGGTATAAGGGAGGGCCTACGGGATAGGATGTCAGCCGTCGTGCCGGCGGGCCGTCTGGCGTCCGAAATTTAAACTACCGGCTGCGCTCGGAGAAAGCCTTGTGGATGTGCTTTCGGACGAGGGTTCGATTCCCTCCGCTTCCACCACAGAAAGTGCGGTGATCCTGACTGGATCGCCGTGCTTTGTTTTTTGATCCGGACAGGGCGTTTTGAAACCGCGCTGTAATTGACAAAAATATCACATTAAAGTATAATATTTTAGATACATATCTTTTTCGCGTGCGCTGCACGCGGCGGCAGAGAATAATGGAGATAACAGAGTGGGCGAAGGTCTTAAGATAATAGAGGTAAAGCAGAGCATTCTTGCGGATAACGATATGGACGCGCAGAATCTCCGCAAAGAACTCAAAGCAAAGGGCGTATTCCTGCTGAACCTGATGAGTTCTCCCGGAGCGGGCAAGACGACTCTCCTAAAGCGCACGATAGCAGCGCTCAAGGACGAGATGCGGATCGCGGTAATGGAGGCGGACATCGATTCCGACGTGGACGCAGCGGCGATCGCGCAGACCGGAGCTAAGGTCATACAGCTCCACACCGGCGGGATGTGCCATCTCGACGCTTCCATGACCCGCCAGGGTCTGCAGGCTCTCGGTGCGGACGGCTGCGACCTGGTGGTGCTGGAAAACGTGGGGAACCTCGTGTGCCCCGCGGAATTCGATACCGGCGCTTCGAAGAACGCGGTCATACTTTCCGTTCCGGAAGGTCACGACAAGCCGCAGAAATACCCTCTGATGTTCCAGGTGGCTAACGTGCTTCTTATAAGCAAGACCGATGTGCTGCCGTACTTCGACTTCGATATGGAAGCGCTGAAAAAACATGCGCACTACCGTAACCCCGGACTTGAGATACTTCCCCTTTCCGCAAGGACAGGGGACGGCTTTGATGCCTGGCTGGACTGGCTGCGCGGCGCGGTCAGGGATTGGAAACAACAGTAATTATTTATTCATATAAAACGGAGGAACACAATGGCAGAGCTTACACGCGACCAGAAGATCTTTAAACTCGGCAAGATCATAACCGACCGCAAGGAAATACTTCTGGGGCTCGAAAAAATGAGTACGGAGGCTCCGGAGTACTGGGGCATAGACTGCGGCATTCAGTATGCCGAGCGGCGCTACGGCAAGGAGATAGCGGACCACTGCCTCGACCTGGCGCTCAAGATGGGAAAGCGCAAACCCAAGACCTTTGCCAAGCTCAAAGAGCTAAGCGGATACGACGACGAGCATCTTAAGACCGTGCTCGAAGCTCTCTGCCAGGCGAGCCTGGTGGAGTATCACTGCGAGAACCTGGACGGCAAGAACCCCGCGCACGAGAAGCGCTGGGTGCTCGACATGTTCGTCCCCGGCAGCGCCGAGATCATGGTGATGCGCCCCGAGATCAGCCCGGTAACGCCGAAGGTCGCGGACTTTTTCGAGCGCATGACCTTCCTGCCGCTGGCGGGCATCACTCAGCTCGTGCCTCCCGGAGGCGCAGGCATAGGCATGCACGTCATCCCGGTGGAACAGGCGATACCAGCGGACTGCAAGTCACTGGACGTGGAACACCTGTCGCACTGGCTGAAAAAATATGACGGCCAGATAGGCGTTGGCATATGCTCGTGCCGCAAGCAGCAGCGCATACGCGGCGAGGGCTCCGGAGATATAGAGGAATACTGGTGCATAGGCGTAGGCGACTTCGCGGACTACTGCCGCGAGACCGGCATGGGCCACGACATAACCTACGACGAAGCAATGGAGATACTCCACAAGGCCGAGGAGCGCGGCTATGTGCACCAGATCACGAACATAGACGGCGAGAACAAGATCTTCGGCCTTTGCAACTGCGCTGTGGGTGTCTGCAACGCGCTTCGCACAAGCCAGCTGTTCAACACGCCTAACATGTCCCGCTCCGCGTACACCGCAGAGGTGAACGCGGCCAACTGCGTAGCCTGCGGAAAGTGCGTTGAGGTCTGCCCGGCCGGCGCTGTTCGCCTCGGGCAGAAGCTGTGCACCAAGAACGGCGAGATAGAGTACCCCAAAGTGGAGCTTCCCGACGACACCAAGTGGGGCGAGGACAAGTGGAATTACAACTACCGCAACGAAAACGGCGTCATCCAGACCTGGCCCACAGGCACGGCTCCGTGCAAGGCGGCCTGCCCGCTGCACATAGCCATCCAGGGCTACATCAAGATGGCCAGCGAGGGCAAATACCGCGAGGCTCTTGAGCTTATCAAGCGCGACAATCCTTTCCCGGCGGTCTGCGGAGCCATATGCCGCAAGTACTGCGAGGACGAATGTACCCGCGGCACCGTGGACGAGGCGCTCGCTATCGACGATATAAAGCAGTTCATCGCGGCCCAGGACCTTAAGGCAGAGCACCGCTATGTGCCGCCTATGGTGTCCTGCACCAGAAAGCCCTTCGACCAGAAGATCGCTATCATAGGATCCGGCCCGGCAGGCCTTGCCTGCGCGTACTTTCTTGCCATAGAAGGATACTCCCCTGTGGTGTTCGAGCGCGACGCTGTCCCCGGCGGCATGATGATAACAGGCATCCCCAACTTCCGCCTCGAAAAGGACGTAGTCAACGCTGAGATCGACATTCTGCGCGAGATGGGCGTGCAGTTCCGCTGCGGAGTTGAGGTCGGAAAGGACGTCACGATACAGCAGCTGCGGGACGAGGGCTACAAAGGCTTCTTCGTGGCAGTCGGCCTGCAGTACGGTGGAAAGCTGAACGTCCCCGGCGACGATGCTGCGGGAGTAATGTCTGGCGTGGATTATATAAAAATGGTCAATGCCGGCAAGGCCGCTCCTCTTCACGGAAATGTCGTAGTCATAGGCGGCGGCAACATAGGCGCTGACGTGGCCCGCACAGCTATACGCCAGGGCGCGGAAAGCGTGCAGCTCTACTGCCTTGAGGCGTTCGGCGATATGCCCATGGGCGCAGAAGACCAGGAGCTTTGCGCGGCAGACGGCGTAGTGATCCACCCGGGCTGGGGCCAGACCGAGATCTTAAAGGACGAAAGCGGTGCCTGTAGCGGAATACGCTTCAGGAAATGCCTTTCCGTGCGCGGCGAGGACGGACGTTTCGACCCGAAGTTCGACGACGCGGACACCGCAGAGGAATCCTGCACCGCGGTCCTCTACTGCATAGGACAGAAGGCGGACTGGAAGGATCTTCTTTCCGGCACAAAGGTGGAATTCAACCGCAACGGCACCGCAAAGGCCGATCCTGTAACGCTTCAGACCGCGGAGCCTGATATCTTCGTCGGTGGCGACGCATACTCCGGCCAGCTGTTCGTGGTGGACGCTCTTGCGATGGGCCGCGAAGGCGCTGTATCGCTGCACCGCTTCGTGAATGAGGGCCAGTCCCTTACAATTCACCGTAACACCCGCAAGTTCACGCCGCTGTGCAAGGACGACATAGTGCTTCCGGTGGAAGCCTACAAGAAGCCCGCCCGTTCCGTGCGTCCGGTAGACCCGGCAAAGCGCCTCACCATGCACGACGAGCACCTGTGCTTCACCGAAGAGCAGATAAAGAGCGAAGCTTCGCGCTGCCTTGAGTGCGGGCGCAGCGTAGTGGACACCAACAAGTGCCTCGGCTGCGGCATGTGCACGGTGCAGTGTAAGTTCGACGCCATACACTTAAGGCGCAATATGGGCGACGCATACTCGAAGATGATCCCGGCTGAGGACAAGTTCAAGGCCATAGGCGCATATCTGCCCAAGCGCGCTGTCAAGATCCTGAAGAAGAGCGCCAAAGGGAAGGGCGGAAAATAAGCGGTCATGCATGAACTTGGACTGGTAAACTATGTAGTCGACGCTGTGACCAGGATCGCTGAGGAAAACGGCGCGAAACACGTCGCTTCGGTAACTCTGGAGTTCGGGGAGGTATCCGGCGTGGTGCCGGAATACCTGTACAGTTACTGGAACTGGTACACTAAGAAGTTCCCGCTGTTCGAAGGATCGAAGCTCCTCTGCGAGACTATTCCCGCCATAACCTGGTGCAACAGCTGCAAGCGGACCTACCCTACAGTCCCGCAGGGCAAGATCTGCCCCTACTGCGGCAGCGAAGAGACCTGGCTGCAGCAGGGCAACGAGATGAATATTAAACAGATAGAGGTCGAATAAGCAAATAAAAAAGGAGGCTCAGTTGAACCTCCTTTTGTTTCTTATCAGAAGAATCCGTAGATGCCTTCGATGGATTCTGCGCCTTTGGTGTTGTGCATGAACGTCTTCTTGTCTTCGCTGAAAGCGATGATGTGGTAGACTGTTCCGCCCTGCTCGTGATCCTCGATGACCTTCGGGTGTCCGTCGGTATATGTGGGACGGTAGATGACCTTACTGTCGCCTTTTATATATTCGGTGACCGCTTCGCCCTCGAAAAGACCGTTCTTTGTATTAACTGTTATGTTCTTTGTCCTGTTCTGAGAGGAGTCCTGGGCATTTTTCAGTTCATCGTAAATGGTGAAACTTCCGTTGGGCTTGTCGTCGCTCCACGTACCTGTTGCGACATATGAGGTCTGGGTGTTCAGCGCACTGCCCATGTAGGTGATCCAGCTTCCATTGCCGGAACGCTTGTTGTTTGCGTCATACTGGCCGATGTATGTGTATAATCTGTTATTTGGTTTGTCGTAGTACAGGCCGATCTTGTTTGTCCCGTCGATATCTGCTATGACCGGGGATCGGTGGGTAGGATCTTCAGCTATCCATTTTGAGATGTAATTGCCTTTACCTAAGGACGAGACGACGCTCAGGTACATCTGGCTGGATGCAAGGCTCAGTTTTCCGTCGTCGATGTACTTTTTGAGTCCGGCTCCGATCTCCTTAAGATCCGCCAGCATTCCTGCCATGGAGAGCCTTTCCTTAAGGGTCTTCAGTTCGGCAGTCTTGCCCTTGAGCAGGTTCTCGTTCAGGACTCTGTCGATAACTGCTTCCTGGGCGGCGTATTTTTCTTTGTCGCCACTGTTTAAGGCGTCCTCGGTCCATTTGGTGTAGACGGCGAGAAGGTCGGCCTCGGTCTGGGCTGCTATGCCGGTGACAGCGGGAATTATCTCGCTGCGCTGCTTAAGGAGCGCTTCTGCGGTCTCGTACTGCTTTGCGGTAAGAGCCATGTCCGCCAGGCCCTTTATCGAGGTGCTGATGGAGTCGTAGTATCTGCCGCGCTCAGCTTCTGGAAGGGCTTCGGCTCTGCTTACAAGGTCCTTGAACCATTTGAAGGCATCCTGCTGCTTGTTTTCATCGAGAAGCGCCTTGGCCTTTGCGAGCATGGCGTCGGTCTCAGACCTTACAAGATCCAGGTCGTCCTTTGCCAGTTCCTCGGCCTGCCTTAAAACTTCGATCTCCTGCTCGTAGGACGCAGCTGCGTGCAGCTCTGCGGCCTGCTTCTTGAACTTGGCTACTCTGGTGGATGGCAGGTTCTGATATATGAAGTATCCCGCAACACCGAGCACCACGACTATAAGCGCGATGATGAGAGGCAGCTTGGACTTTTTCTTTGCGGCCGGCTGCACTTCCGGCGGTACTCCTATGGCGGAAGCTGCGGCAGCAGCGGTGGTAGCTTCTGCGGCAGTTTCTGCTGCGGTCTCCTGAGCAGCTTCAACGGTCTCGGCAGCAGTTTCCTGAGCAGCCTCGACAGCGGTCTCAGCGGTCTGTGCGGAGGTTTCAACTGCGGCAGTTGCTTCTGCTGCAACCTCGGCAGCAGTCTCCTGAGCGGCCTCAACTGCTTCGGCGGCAGTCTCCTGAACTGCTTCGGTTGCTTCTGCTACAACTTCGGCAGCAGTTTCCTGGGCAGCCTCAACTGCTTCGGCGGCAGTCTCCTGAACTGCTTCGGTTGCTTCTGCAGCAACGTCGGCAGCAGTCTCCTGAGCGGTCTCAACGGCGGCAGTTGCTTCTGCTGCAACTTCGGCAGCGGTCTCCTGAACGGCTTCAACAGCTTCAGCAGCAGTCTCTTCCGCGGCTTCTGTGGCGGCCTCAACTGCTTCTGCAGCGGTTTTCTGAGCAGCCTCGACAGCGGTCTCAGCGGTCTGTGCGGCGGCCTCGACAGCTGCAGTTGCTTCTGCTGCAACTTCAGCAGCGAGCACTCTGGCTCCGCAGGTGGGGCAGAACTTTATCGTTATGCCTTCTTTGGGTTCGGGCAGGTCGTGCCCGCAATTGTAACACTTCATATTGAACTCCTATATTTTTCTGGATCATAAACCATCAGTTTATTATAGCATCAATCATTCGGAATGGGGGCATTTTTTCAGCCGCATGCCACTTTTTTTCGCCTGTGCGCCGCAGCACTTGTAAGTCCGGCCGCAGATTTGGTATAATACATATTGCAGACTGCACTGCGGCATTTTTGTGCTGCAGAATACAGCAGCCGCTAACGGAGAACCGATGTCACAGCTAACATTTGACGAAAACATACAAAAAAGCGAGTGGATGCAGCTCGCGCAAAAGCCCGGCGTAAAGAGTCATTTCCTGGGCTCCTGGGCCTGGGGGCAGGTGCAGGCAAGGCGAGGATGGACGCCGTACTACGTGGGAGTCCGCAGGGACGGGGAGCTTATAGCAACGGCGCTGCTTCTTAAAAAGGCGCTGTACCTGGGCTACTGCTACTTTTACATACCCCGTGGCTTCACCATGGACTATTCGGACGCGGAACTTCTGGCGTTCATCACCAAAAGCGTCGCCGCGTTCGGCAAAAAGCACAAGGCCATATACTTCAAGATCGATCCGGATATAAAGCTCCACACCATAGATATGGACGGTAAGGTCATCGAGGGCGAGGAGAACAGCGCGCTTGTGGCAAGGCTGGAAAAGCTGGGCTACAGGCACAGGCCGCTTACGTACTTCTTTGAGACCGAGCAGCCGCGCTTTACCTTCAGGATCCCGCTGGACGGCACCATAGAGGAGATCGAAAAGCGCTACAGCAAGACCACAAAGGCCCGCATCAAGCACGCAGAAGAAAGCTGCGTGGAGGTGTTCGAAGGCCGCTCGGAAGATATCAAAGAATTCGTGCGCCTTATGAAGATGACCGAAGCCCGCCAGGACTTCTTCTCGCACGAAGCGGATTTCTATCAGTACTTCTACGACATCCTCAGAGAGGACGGCATGGTCACGCTGTACTTCGGCAAGGTGGACCCGGGTAAGATACGCACAGGGCTTCTGGAAAAGCAGGCAGGCCTTAAGGCGGAGCTTGCAGCCATCGAAGGCGACGAGAGCAAGAAAGCCGCAACGAAGCGCAAGGAGACCGAAAAAGTCCTTGTGTCCGTGGAAAAGCAGCTCGAGGCTGTGGCGGACGCTCCGGAAGGAGAGGTCTGGGTATCCACTTATCTTATAGTAAACTACGTGGATAAGGCCTGGGCGCTGTACGCGGCAAACGACATGAACTACGGCAAGTTCTACGCCAATTACGAGGTGTACAAACAGCAGATCAGGGACGCCAAGGCGAAAGGCCTTAAGATATTCGACGTTTTCGGCACCATAGGAAAGCCGGATTCGGACAGCAGGCTCGCGGGCCTGTACGAGTTCAAGAAGAAGTGGGGCGGTGAGTACACCGAGTTTATCGGCGAGTTCGATTACGTGCTCAGCGGCCTTATGTACAAGGCCTTCAATACGCTGATCCCGCTGTACCACAGGATGAAGCTTAAGCAGCTAAAGAAGGGAAAATGATGCAGGCTGAAAACAGAGACAAGTTGGGAATACTCGGAGGCATGGGCCCTCAGGCCACTCAGGTGCTGTACCAGTGGATACTGGACCGCACGGACGCCGATTCGGACCAGGAGCACGTGCCGGCCGTCATCTTAAGCGACACGCTGATGCCGGACCGCACCGAAGCTATCCTGTCCGGAAACACGGACGGAGTAAGAAGCAGGCTGATAGAAGACGCAAAGCTTCTTGAGTCCTGCGGCTGCGGCTGCATAGCCATACCCTGCAACACCTCGCACTATTTCTGGGACGACATACAGGCGTCGGTAGATATCCCGGTGCTGCACATGCCCAGGATGGCCGTCGAGGTTCTGAAGGCGCAGGGCGCAAAAAAGACCGCAATACTAGCGACAGACGGCACCATCAGCGCAGGGGTCTTCCACAGGGAGCTTGCCGCCGCAGGCATAGAGGCCTGGGCGCCGCCCGCAGACATCCAGAAGACCGTCATGTCCATAATCTACGACGAGATCAAGGCGGGCGAAAAGGGCAGCCGCTCAAAGTTCGCCAGGATAGACAGGGCGATACGCGAGGCCGGCTGCGACAGCGCGGTCCTTGGCTGCACTGAGCTTTCTGTGTACAGAGGAAACCACGGGCTTCCCGAGATGTACTGCGATGCCATGGAAGTGCTCGCGGAGCGCTGCATAAGCTTCTTTGGAAGAAAGCTCAAGAGGGTATAAAAATGCAGGAGATAAAGTGTCCGAACTGCGGCAAGGTCTTCCAGGTGGAGGAGTCCGGCTATGCCGCCATAGTAAAACAGATAAGGGACAGGGAGTTTGCGAAGGAGCTTTCCGAGCGCCTGTCCGCAATAGAGCAGAACAAGGAATCCGAGCTCAAGCTGGCGGTATCCGACGCCGAAAAGAGCGCGGATAAAAAGCTCGCTGACAAGGATGCTGAGCTTGCGGCCTTAAAGGCGCAGATCGCCGCGGCTAAGACCGAGCAGGAGCTGGCCGTAGCAAAAGCCCTGGAAGAGGCCAGGGCGCAGATCTCCGAAAGGGACCTTAGGATAACCACGCTCGCCGGCAAGATCGAAAACGAGAAGCAAAACGCGGAGCTGTCCGAAAAGACTCTTCGCGAGGGCTTTGCCCAGCAGCTTGCAGCCAAAGACGAGCAGATAGCCTATTACAAGGATCTTAAACTGCGCCAGTCCACGAAGATGGTCGGTGAGACTCTGGAGCAGCACTGCGAGACGGAGTTCAACCGCCTGCGCGCCACGGGCTTTAAAAACGCCTATTTCGAGAAGGATTCCGAGGTGGCCGACGGCACCAAGGGCGACTACATATTCCGCGACTACTCCGACGACGGCATAGAGTACATCTCCATCATGTTCGAGATGAAGAACGAGACGGAGTCCAACTCTAAAAAGCACAGGAACGAGGACTTCTTCGCCAAGCTGGATAAGGACAGGGAAAAGAAAGGCTGCGAATACGCGGTCCTGGTAAGCCTTCTGGAGCCGGAAAGCGAGCTTTACAACAGCGGTATAGTGGACGTTTCGCACCGCTATCCCAAGATGTACGTCATACGCCCGCAGTTCTTCATCCCCATGATAACCATGCTGCGCAACGCCGCGCAGAACACGCTTTCTTTCAAAAGAGACCTTGCGCGCGTAAGAGAGCAGAACATAGATATAACCAACTTCGAGAAGGAGATGAACGCCTTCAAGGACGCGTTCGGAAGGAACTATCGCCTTGCGAGCGAGAAGTTCCAGAAGGCCATAGACGAGATAGACAAGTCAATAGACCACCTGCAGAAGATAAAGGACGCACTGACAGGCGCGGAGAACAACCTCAGGCTGGCCAACAACAAGGCTGAGGACCTCAGCATCAAGAAGCTCACGAAGAACAACCCCACCATGAGGGCCAAGTTCGCGGAGCTCGAGATCATTGAGGAAACAGAAAGCCTGGGCTCCACGGATTAGAATATAAGGAGGGTACCGCAATGGGAAGGAAGATAACAGTAAACGGCACGGCGAGCATCAGCCTGGCGCCGGACACCACGGTGCTGGACGTTACTATCAACGGCGAGGAGAAGACCTACCAGAAGGCACTGGAAAAGTCCTCGGATTCCGTCGAGGCGCTGGTGGAGGCGTTCAAGAAGATCGGTTTTTCCGGCGAGGATCTCAAGACCAGCAGCTTTCGCATAGATCCGCACTACGAGGGCTACCAGGACGAGAAGGGCCGCTGGGTCAACAAGCTCGACGGCTACGAGTTCCACCACAGCTTTACCGTACAGTTCAAGTCTGACGTGGGGCTTTTGGGAAAGTGCCTTGCTGCTCTTGCGGAGTCTTCCGCGCGCCCGCAGTTCTCCATACGCTACACTGTGGCGGACCAGAGCAAAGTAAAAGACCAGCTCCTAAAGCTTGCGGTAAAGAACTCGCGCAAAAAGGCGGAGCTTTTATGCAAGGCTGCCGGCGTTAAACTGGGCGAGATAGACGACATCAGCTATTCCTTCAGAGGAGTTCCGGTCTATTCCTTCACGGAGGAAGCCATGCCCGCCATGGACATGGCCATGGGCGCCAGCGCCAAGATGGCAGCCCGCAACATGAGCATCACGCCGCAGGACATAGAAGTCAGCGACACGGTGACGATATCCTGGGAGATAGAATAAATAAACAGGGGGCGGGTCTTCCGCCCCCTGCGCACACTCCGGCAGGTCTGTGGTCGTTGTATATATAGTTTAGTGATAGATGTTTTTTCGCCTTGCCGGAGCAGGGGACTGGTTTTACAGGCAGCAGCCTGTTTTTTAGTGCCTGTGCCAGAAGCGCGGGCCGTGGTGGCCGTGGGGTCCTCTGTGGCATCCGCCGGCGGGTCCGTGGTGGCCTTTATGGCATCCGCAGCCGGATCCTTCGGGGTCTTCCGCCGCCAGCTCTTTTAAGTGAGCGCTGAGCTTGTTTGCAAGGGCGCAGAACTGCGCGGCTTCCTCTTCTGTAAAGCATGCGGAGAATTCATCCAGAGCCTGCTGCCTTGTATCGGCTATCTGCTTTGCCTGAGCCTTTCCGAGCTCGGTGAGGAAGATGCGGGTGACTCTCTTGTCAGTCTCGTCGTCCTTCTTTTCCACAAAACCGCGGGCTGCCATTTTGTCAGCGATCTCCGATACTGAAGACGGGCGCACGTCTAAAAGCTCACAGAGCTCGCCGGAGCTTAAGCCGTCGTTTTCCGCGATCACCATCAGGGTGTGCTCTGCCGCCGGGTGAAGAGCGTGCTCCATGCGGGGCGGTCTGCGCTTTATGGCCCTTGCCAGGCCGAATGCGGCCATCATTACATTTGTTTCTTTTTCCTTCTCATTTATAGATCTCATTCCTTGCCCTCCTTTATTTTGGTACCTAACTTTCTGTTACGGCCTCATTATAATTCGGTACCTAACTATTGTCAAGAACTTTTTTATATTTTGCTGGACTTATTTTTTTAATATGGTATAATCGCTCAGGTATGAAACCTAAGTCCAAGAAACTCAATGATGTCATGCTCATCCTCATCGGAACATTTCTGATGGCGGTAGCTTTTTATTTCCTTATGATGCCCAACGGTTTCGTGCTCGGCGGAGTAGGCGGCCTTGGCATCATACTCGGAAGGCTCACGACATTCAGCGTAGGCACCTGGCTCACGGGGCTCAACGTATTGCTTCTTATAATAGGCTTCATAGCCCTTGGCAAAAGCGTAGGCATCAAGACGGTCTTCTGCACTCTTCTGTATTCGGGCATGATAGATATACTGGAGAAGTTCGTACCTCTTAAGATGCCTCTTACCGACCAGCCCTTCCTTGAGCTCTGCTGCGCCATACTGGTGGCAGGAATAGGGCAGGCCATGATCTTCCACGCCGACGCTTCTTCAGGCGGCACCGATATACTGGCGCTTATTCTGCGCAAGTACACCCACACGAATGTCGGCAGGGCTCTGCTGTATGTGGATATAGTCATCTGCGTGTCGGCATTCTTTGCGATAGACGTCCGCGCAGGACTTTTCTCCGTGCTGGGCCTTGTTGCGGTGACATTTATCATCGACAACGCGCTGGAGAGCTTCACCAGCTGCAAGTATTTCATTATAATAACCGATAAGCCGGACGAGATCTCTGAGTTCATACTCACGGATATGGACCACAGCGCCACTCTTGTAAGAGGCGAGGGAATATACTCCCACGGCGAGAAAGCCATGCTGCACACCGTCTGCAGAAGGCGCGAGGCCCTGCGCCTGCAGCGCTTCATAAAGCAGGCAGATCCCAACGCTTTTACCATTATTACCACAAGCTCGGAAATAATAGGAAGCGGCTTCAGGGAAAACTGAAAAAAATCGCGTTATTTCTCAAAAAAACATTTGACACCCCCACAGTCCTGTGTTAAATTTATTCAGTGTCACTATGCCAAAAAGGGGCATTGTGTATTTTGGATGTGACTAAAAAACGCGGATGGCCCGCGATAACAACGGAGGAAAAATATGGCTAAGAACACTGGAGCAAGAGTAAGAGTAATGCTCGCATGCACCGAGTGCAAACAGAGGAACTACAATACCACCAAGAACAAGAGGAACGATCCTGACCGTATCGAGCTCAAGAAGTATTGCAAGTTCTGCAAGAAGGAAACCGTTCACAAGGAAACTAAGTAAGAAAGGATACTGTACCAATGGCAGAAACTGTTGCAAAGAAAAGCTTTTTCGCCAGGATCAGGGATTATTTCAGCGGCGTTCGTTCCGAGATGAAAAAGGTCTCCTGGCCTTCCAGGAAGGACACCTTTAAGTACACCGTCGTAGTTATAGTTGTCTGCGCTGCTTTTGCGGTGCTGTTCTGGGTCCTGGACACCATCTTCCTTGCTCTCCTGGGTCTTATAGTATAGGAGACTGGATATGTCCGAAGAAAAGAACCTCAATACCGAACAGGTCAAGGACGAAAGGTACATAGCGCCTTCCATGGCCGCGGAAAGGGACGAGATCCCCGCGGGGTTCCTTCGCCGCAGCAAGGAGCCCAAGTGGTACGTGGTCCACACCTATTCCGGACATGAAAACAAGGTCAAGGCAAACATAGAAAAGCTCGTCGAGAACAGGGGCATGCAGGATCTGGTCCTTAAGGTCATCGTGCCTACAGAGGACAGGGTGGAGATGAAGGACAACGTCCGCGTAGTCAAGACCCGCAAGATCTTCCCCGGCTACGTCATCGTAAAGATGATAGTCACCAACGAGTCCTGGTACCTGGTAAGAAACACCCAGGGCGTAACAGGCTTCGTAGGCGAAGGTTCGGAGCCCATCCCCCTCACGGACGAAGAAGTAAGGCGCCTTGGCATTGAGAAGACCGTCATCGTCCTCAACATCAACGTGGGCGACACCGTCAAGATCATCTCCGGTCCGTTCAAGGGATTTACCGGCATGGTCGAAGAGGTCAACGCCGACAGGCAGACGCTGCGCACCAAGGTCGACATGTTCGGCCGCGCCACACCCGTGGAGCTGGAGTTCGACCAGGTGGACAAGCTCAACTAGCTTATTACAACTTAATATAAAATAACAGGATCGTCCTGTGGAAAGGAGAAAAGTATGGCAAAGAAAATCGAAGGCTTTGTAAAGCTGCAGATCGCTGCAGGCGCTGCTACTCCGGCACCACCTGTAGGTCCGGCTCTCGGACAAAAGGGCATCAACATCATGGACTTCTGCAAGCAGTTCAACGCAAGAACAGCTGGCGAGCAGGGCATGGTCATCCCCGTCGTGATCACTGTCTATTCAGACAAGAGCTTCACCTTCGTGACAAAGACTCCTCCGGCAGCAGTCCTCATCAAGAAGGCAGCTGGCCTTGAGTCCGGTTCCGGCGAACCCAACAAGAAGAAAGTCGGCACCATCACGGAAGCGCAGGCACGCGAGATCGCGCAGACAAAGATGCCTGATCTCAACGCTGCGAACATCGACACCGCAACGGAGATGATCAAGGGAACCGCAAGAAGCATGGGCATAAACGTCCAGGGTTAAAAGGTGGGAGGCGTAATGCCGCTAATACCACAAGGAGGTAAAAAATGGCCAAAAGAGGCAAAAAGTATCAGGATGCAGCAAAGCTCATCGACAGAGCAACGCTGTATGACGTCAGCGATGCGTTCGGTATCTTAGTCAAGACCGGAACCGCAAAGTTCGACGAGACCGTAGAAGCTCACTTCAAGATGGGCCTCGACGGAAGGCATGCTGATCAGCAGATCAGAGGCGCTGTAGTGCTCCCCAACGGTACCGGTAAGACCAAGAGAGTCCTGGTATTCGCAAAGGGCGAAAAGGCACACGAGGCAGAGGCTGCAGGAGCAGACTTCGTCGGCGCTGAAGAGCTCGCTCAGAAGATCCAGCATGAAAACTGGTTTGATTACGACGTAGTAGTCGCCACCCCGGACATGATGGGTGTCGTAGGACGTCTGGGAAGGATACTCGGACCTAAGGGTCTGATGCCGAACCCCAAGTCCGGAACAGTCACCATGGACCTCACCAAGGCGCTGCACGAGATCAAGGCAGGTAAAGTAGAATACCGTCTGGACAAGCAGAACATCGTCCACACACCGATCGGCAAGGTCTCATTCGGCCCTGAAAAGCTTGCAGAAAACTATCAGGCGCTCGTAGAGGCTATCATCAAGGCTAAGCCGGCAGCTGCAAAGGGTCAGTACATCAAGTCCGCTACCGTAGCAACAACTATGGGCCCCGGAATCAAGATCAACCCCACAAAGCTGGGCTAAGCAAACTTAGACAAGGCCGAATCGTAAACTAAAACAGAATAGAACAGCTGTAGACAGCGAGTGCGCCTTACGCAAAAGGCAGGCGCTCAATATCTCGCCGAGGTTACGATTCATACATCAGAGCCTTTTCAGTCTGCGACATCGAAAAGGCTTTCTGTAATGAAAGCCGGAAAGGAGAGTAAATGTCAGTAGAAAATCTGAAGATCAAAGCTGCAGTGATCGAAGAGATCAAGAGCAAGCTGAACGGAGCCCAGTCCGCTGTAGTCATCGACTACATGGGCACGACTGTGGAAGAGAACACAGCCATGAGAAAGGCTTTAAGAGAAGCTGGCGTAGATTTCACGGTCTACAAGAACACACTGATCGCAAAGGCTATCGAAGGAACCGCCTTCGAAGGACTCAAGGACGTTCTGTCCGGCCCGTCCGCCCTCGCCATCAGCAAGGAAGACGCAGTTGCACCTGCCAGAGTTCTTGCCAAGGCTATCAAGGACTACAACAAGATGTCCTTTAAGGCCGGCGTAGTAGAGGGAGTCCTCTACGATGCAGAAGGCATCAAGGCAGTAGCCAACATCCCGTCCAGAGACGAACTCATCGCGAAGTTCATGGGAAGCATCCAGAGCCCGGTAGGCAAGTTCGTCCGCACTCTTGCTGCAATCGCAGAAGAGAAAGCAGGCCCGGCAGCAGCAGCTCCGGCAGAAGCATAATAATCAACAGAACCTTTAAAAAGTATATTTGTCAATAATGGAGGACAAAATGAATAAGGAACAGATCATAGAAGCTATAAAGAACATGACAGTTCTGGAGCTCAACGAGCTCGTAAAGGCTTGCGAAGAAGAATTCGGCGTATCCGCAGCAGCTCCCGTTGCAGTAGCAGCAGGCCCGGCTGAAGCAGCAGAGGAAAAGGACAGCTTCGATGTCATCCTCGCTGAGATCGGTGCAGAGAAGATCAAGGTCATCAAGGTAGTCCGCGAGCTCACAGGTCTCGGACTGAAGGAAGCCAAGGAGCTCGTAGACAACGCTCCCAAGGCTGTCAAGGAAGGCGCTACCAAGGCAGAGGCCGACGAGATCAAGGCCAAGCTCGAGGAAGTCGGCGCAAAGGTCGAACTCAAGTAGTAATACCAAAAATCAAGGCATTAGGGTTGTCCCTGAGGGCAACCCTTTTGCCGCCTTTTCTGACACAGTCATTTACCATAGATCAAAGGAGGGAACAAAATGCCCCATGCCGTTAAAATTGGCAAAAAGGAGCGTCAGAGCTTCTCTAAAATAGAGGCTGTTCAGCCGATGCCCAATCTGATCGCCATACAGAAGGACTCCTATGACTGGTTTATAAAAGAGGGTCTTTCCGAGGTGTTCGAGGACATCAGCCCCATCAGGGATTACGCTGACAACCTTGCTCTGGAGTTCGTAGACCACTCCATGTCCAGCGAGACCAAGTACGACCAGGAAGAATGCAAGGAAAGGGATGCCACGTATGCGTCCGCTCTGCGCGTCAAGGTCAGGCTCATCAACCAGGAGACGGGAGAGGTCAAGGAACAGGAAGTCTTTATGGGCGATTTCCCCGTAATGACCGAGAAGGGTACCTTCATATACAATGGCGCGGAGCGTGTCGTCGTAACACAGCTGGTCCGTTCTCCCGGACCGTACTACGACATGTCCGTAGATAAATCGAATAATAAGCTTTTCGCTACCACGATAATCCCCAACCGCGGGGCGTGGCTTGAGTACGAAACAGACGCCAACCAGGCTCTTTCCGTGCGAGTAGACCGCACCAGAAAGCTGCCCATAACCGCTCTGCTGCGTGCTCTGTCTTATCGTTCGGTAAACGAAAAGGTGGAGATAGAAAAGCGCAAGAACCCCGCCATGAGCGAAGAGGACATCCGCAAGAGAGTCCGCCGCTACGGCGAGTTCAGGACAAAGACCGCGGCATCCTTCTACGAAGGCACCACGGACGAGATCCTGAGCGTGTTCGGAGGCAACAAGCGCCTCGGACTGTCCATCGAAAAGGATACGTCCCACAACTTCGACGAGGGTCTTCGCGATATTTACAGGAAGTTAAGGCCGGGCGAGCCGCCCACATTCGAAAGCGCCTACGATCTTATCGAAGCGCTGTTCTTCGATGCCAAGCGCTACGATCTGGCAAAGGTCGGCCGTTACAAATACAACAAGAAGCTCGGACTGGTAGAAAGGTCCATAGGCTGCGTTCTTTCCCAGGATGCCGTAGATCCTGCCACCGGCGAGATACTCGTCGAGGCGGGCACCAAGCTTAAGAAGGAGCACGCCCAGGCCATCCAGGACGCAGGTCTTGAATTCATTTGGGTAAAGAGCAAGATCGACGAGGAAAAGGAAGTCAAGGTCATTGGCAACAACTTCGTCACTCTCACCAACTACGTGGACATCGTTCCCGAAAAGTACAGGCTGCCCAAACAGGTGTTCTATCCCGCGCTCACCGCTCTTATGGAGCAGTGGGAGGCAGAGCATCCTGCAGCAAAAAAGCAGAGCCAGCAGGCTAAGGAAGAGACCGAAAAGGCCCTCGCTGCTTACCTGTACGCCCACAAGAACGAGCTCTCGCCCAAGCACATCATATTCGACGATATCATCGCTTCCATCAGCTACTTGCTGGGTCTGGAAGACGGTATCGGCAACATAGACGACATAGACCACCTCGGCAACAGAAGGCTTCGCACTGTAGGAGAGCTTCTCCAGAACCAGTTCCGCATAGGCCTTGCCAGGATGGAGAGGGTCGTTAAGGAAAGGATGACCATTCAGGACATCGAGGCCACCACGCCCCAGAACCTGATCAACATCCGTCCTGTTACCGCGGCCATCAAGGAGTTCTTCGGATCTTCGCAGCTGTCCCAGTTCATGGACCAGACCAACCCGCTGTCAGAGCTCACCCACAAGAGAAGGCTCTCGGCTCTGGGCCCCGGCGGTCTTTCCAGGGAGCGCGCAGGATTCGAGGTCCGCGACGTACACCACTCCCACTACGGACGCATGTGCCCGATCGAGACTCCTGAAGGTCCTAACATCGGACTTATCGGATCTCTTACCACCTACGGCGTCATCAACGAGTACGGCTTCATCGAGACCCCGTACCGCAAGGTCGACAAGGCTGCAGGCATAGTCACCAGGGATATTGAATACCTCGCTGCAGACGAGGAAGAGCCCGTCATCATCGCTCAGGCCAACGAGCCTCTGGACGAGGAAGGCCACTTCATCAACCAGAAGGTCCTGGCAAGAGGCGACCTCGGCGAGATCGACCTCTTCCCCAGAGAAGTCGTAGACTACATGGACGTCTCCCCGAAGCAGGTAGTTTCCATAGCCACCGCTATGATCCCGTTCCTTGAAAACGACGACGCTAACCGAGCTCTGATGGGTTCCAACATGCAGCGCCAGGCAGTGCCTCTTCTGGTCACCGACGCTCCTATCGTAGCTACCGGCGTAGAGTACGACGCGGCTCACGACTCAGGAGTAGTCGTCGTAGCCAGAAACGGCGGCGTAGTCGAGTACGTCGACGCTGTCAAGATCGTCATCCGTACCGACGAGGGCTTGCGCGACGAATACAAGCTTCTCAAGTACAAGCGCTCCAACCAGGGCACCTGCATCAACCAGAAGCCCATCGTCTGCCACGGCGAGCGCGTGGAGGCCGGCGAAGTTATAGCCGACGGCCCGTCCACCGACCAGGGCGAGATAGCACTCGGAAAGAACCTCCTCATAGGCTTCATGACCTGGGAAGGCTACAACTACGAGGACGCTGTCATCCTCAACGAGAGGCTCCTGATGGACGACGTTCTCACGTCCATCCACATAGAAGAATACGAGTCCGAAGCAAGGGACACCAAGCTCGGACCCGAAGAGATCACAAGAGAGATCCCCAACGTCTCCGAAGAGGCGCTAAAAGATCTGGACGAGGAAGGCATCGTGCGCATAGGCGCCGAGGTCGATTCCTCCGATATACTCGTAGGCAAGGTCACCCCGAAGGGCGAGACCGAGCTCACCCCCGAGGAGAGGCTGCTGCGCGCCATATTCGGCGAGAAGGCCAGAGAAGTAAGGGATACGTCCCTGCGCGTTCCTCACGGCGAGACCGGTATCGTTGTGGACGTCCGCGTGTTCTCCAGAGAGAACGGCGACGACCTCCCGCCGGGAGTCAACAAGATCGTCCGCTGCTACATCGCCACCAAGAGAAAGATCCAGGTCGGCGACAAGATGGCGGGCCGCCACGGAAACAAGGGCGTTATCTCCAGAGTTCTGCCGGTAGAGGACATGCCGTTCATGGAAGACGGTACTCCGCTGCAGGTAATGCTCAACCCCCTTGGCGTACCTTCCCGTATGAACATAGGACAGGTACTTGAGGTCCACCTCGGGCTCGCAGCCAGGAAGAAGGGCTGGTACGTATCCACCCCGGTATTCGACGGCGCCAAGGAGTCCGACATCATCCAGCTCCTTAAAGAGTGCGGATATTCCGAGACAGGCAAGATGATACTGCGCGACGGCCGCACGGGCGAAGAGTTCGACAACCCCGTCACCGTAGGCGTCATGTACATGCTCAAGCTGCACCACCTGGTAGACGACAAGATCCACGCCAGAAGCACCGGCCCGTACTCGCTCGTAACACAGCAGCCTCTGGGCGGCAAGGCCCAGTTCGGCGGACAGCGTTTCGGTGAGATGGAAGTCTGGGCGCTGGAAGCTTACGGCGCCGCCTACACCCTGCAGGAGATCCTGACCGTCAAGTCCGACGACGTAGTCGGAAGGGTCAAGACCTACGAGGCCATCGTAAAGGACGAGAACATACCCGAACCGGGCATCCCCGAATCCTTCAAGGTCCTCATCAAGGAGCTGCAGTCCCTGGCTCTGGACGTAAAGGTCCTCAACGAGAACGACGAAGAGATCGAGCTCAAGGAAGACGCTGATCTTGAGGCCAACACCAACTTCAACGCAGTCGAATTCGACAACCGCCGCGGCGATCAGGACGAGTTCTTCGCTCCGGGCATGGGCTTTACCCAGCTGGACGAGAACGGCGAGGAGATAGACTCCTACACAGACCCGCTCTACGGTCAGGAAGACGAAGAAGACATAGATTATCCGGGAGAGGAGGGCTAAGCAATGGAATTAGGCAATTTTGAATCACTGCAGATAAGCCTTGCATCTACTGAAAAGATACTCAGCTGGTCGCACGGCGAAGTCACCAAACCGGAAACCATCAACTACCGCACGCTCAAGCCCGAAAGGGACGGTCTGTTCTGCGAAAGGATATTCGGACCGACCAAGGACTGGGAGTGCCACTGCGGTAAGTACAAGAGAATACGCTACAAGGGCATAGTCTGCGACCGCTGCGGCGTAGAAGTCACCAAGGCAAAGGTAAGAAGGGAAAGAATGGGCCACATCAAGCTCGCTTCCCCCGTATCCCACATCTGGTACTTCAAAGGCATACCCAGCCGCATCGGAAGAGTCCTCAACATGAGCCCCAAGGCTCTTGAAAAGGTCCTGTATTTCGCGTCCTACGTCGTAACAGATCCGGGCGACACCGATCTTAAGTACATGGACGTGCTCTCCGAGCAGGAATACAGGGAAAAGAGAGAAGAGTTCGGCAGCCGCTTTAAAGCCGGCATGGGCGCCGAGTCAGTAAGAGAGCTGCTCTGCGCCATAGACCTGGAAGATCTTGCTGACGAACTGCGCACCAAGCTCCGCGAGACACAAGGCCATAAGAAGGTGGACATAGTCCGCCGCCTGGAGGTAATAGAAGCTCTCCGCTCCTCCGGCAACCGCCCCGAGTGGATGATACTCGAAGTCGTTCCCGTAATACCGCCGGATCTGCGCCCCATGGTGCAGCTGGACGGCGGAAGGTTCGCGGCTTCCGACCTCAACGACCTCTACAGAAGGGTCATAAACAGAAACAACAGGCTCAAAAGGCTCTTGGAGCTCGGAGCGCCTGACATAATCGTACGCAACGAGAAGCGCATGCTTCAGGAATCCGTAGACGCCCTGATCGACAACGGCAGGCGCGGAAGGTCCGTTACCGGCCCCGGCGGAAGACCCTTAAAGTCCCTTTCGGACATGCTCAAGGGCAAGCAGGGCAGGTTCAGACAGAACCTCCTTGGCAAGCGCGTGGACTATTCCGGACGTTCCGTAATAGTCGTAGGTCCTGAGCTAAAGTTCTACCAGTGCGGTCTTCCCAAGAAGATGGCTCTGGAGCTGTTCAAGCCCTTCATCATGAAGAAGCTCGTTCAGGACGGCACCGCCCACAACATCAAGAGCGCAAAGAGGATGGTCGAGAAGGTCCGCCCCGAGGTCTGGGACGTACTGGACGAGATCATCAAGGATCACCCCGTGCTCCTCAACCGTGCGCCGACACTGCACAGGCTTGGTATCCAGGCCTTCGAGCCGGTGCTGGTAGAAGGCAAGGCCATCAAGCTCCACCCGCTGGTCTGCACAGCTTACAACGCGGACTTCGACGGCGACCAGATGGCTGTCCACCTTCCGCTGTCAGTAGAGGCCCAGGCTGAAGCCAGGTTCCTCATGCTGTCTGTAAACAACATCCTTGCGCCCAAGGACGGATCGCCTATCACCACGCCTACCCAGGACATGATACTCGGTTCCTACTACCTCACCAACCCCGGCAGCGAGGAACGCAACACCAAGTTCGAGAAGGGCGACGGCAAGGTCTTCTGCGACGACGCAGAGATGCTCATGGCGTACCAGACCGGAGTCATCGGCATCCACGCGAAGGTCAAGGTGCTCAGAAAGCTCAGCCCGGACGATCCCGGAAAGCTCGTCGAGTCCACCGTCGGAAGATTTATCTTCAACGAGCATATCCCACAGGATCTGGGCTATGTGGACAGGGAGAAGGATCCGTACGGACTCGAAGTGGACTTCCTCGTAAAGAAGAAGAACCTCACAGACATAATAGACCGCTGCTTCAGGCGCCACGGCAACGTGGAGACCGTCAAGATGATGGACTACATCAAGAGCAACGGCTACAAATACTCAACAGTTGCAGCAGTAACTATCTCCATCGGCGACATGCTGATGCCGGAGAACAAGCAGGAGATCATAGACAAGGCCCAGGCTCTGGTCGACAAGTACCAGGCAGCCTACAGGCGCGGTCTTATGAGCGACGCCGAAAGGTACGAGAAGATCCTGCAGATCTGGCACAAGGCCACAGACGATGTGGCAGACGCCCTGATGGATTACCTGCCGCACGACAACAACCTGTTCATCATGGCAGACTCCGGCGCCCGTGGTTCCAAGAACCAGATCAAGCAGATCGGCGGTATGCGCGGACTGATGGCCAACGCTACAGGTAAGACGATAGAAGTTCCTATTACGGCAAACTTCCGTGAAGGCCTCTCCATAATGGAGTACTTCCTTTCCTCCAACGGCGCCAGAAAGGGTCTTGCTGATACGGCTCTTCGTACAGCGGACTCCGGTTACCTCACAAGAAGGCTCGTCGACGTTTCCCACAACGTCATCGTTCGTGACGAGGACTGCGGCACCGATGAAGGCGTAGAGGTAAGGGCGTTCACCGACGGCAAGGAAGTCATAGAGGCTCTGCGCCTGAGGATAGCAGGCCGCACCGCTCTTGACGATGTGGTCGATCCGGCCACCGGCGAGATACTGGCCTACGGTGGAGAAGAGATCAGCGACGCTCAGGCCAAGGCCATAGAAGCTGCCGGAATAGAATCCGTAAAGATCAGGTCGGTCATGACCTGCAAGTGCGAAAACGGCGTATGCGCCAAGTGCTACGGCAGGAACCTTGCAACAGGCGAATCCGTCCACATCGGCGAGGCAGTCGGTATCATAGCGGCCCAGTCCATAGGCGAGCCCGGTACTCAGCTCACCATGAGAACGTTCCATACGGGCGGCGTTGCCGGAGGTTCTTCCGGAGACATCACTCAGGGTCTTCCCCGTGTAGAGGAGCTTTTCGAGGCCAGAAAGCCTAAGGGACTTGCCGAGATCTGCGAGGCTGACGGAACAGTAGTCTCCATCTCCACAAGAGCCGACAACAAGACCGAGATCGTCGTCCGCGGCGAGGACGAACGCAAGTACGTGGTTCCTTACGGCGCAAGGCTCAAGGTCCACGAAGGCACCGAGGTAAAGGCCGGCGAAGGCCTCACCCAGGGCCCGCTCAATCCGCACGACATCATGCGCATCAACGGAGTCTCCGGCGTATACCAGTACCTGCTTAAGGAAGTTCAGAGGGTATACAAGCAGCAGGGTGTAGACATCAACGACAAGCACATAGAGGTCATCGTAAGCCAGATGCTCTCCAAATACAGGGTCGAGGATCCGGGCGATACCACGCTTCTTCCCGGCGGACAGTACAGCTACTTCGAAGTCAAGGCTGCCAACGACGCCATAGAAGAAGGCCAGATGCCTGCAGATGTCACAAGGATACTGCTCGGTATCACCAAGGCCTCCCTTGCTACCAGTTCGTTCCTGTCCGCAGCGTCCTTCCAGGAGACCACAAGGGTCCTCACGGATGCGGCCATCAAGGGCAAGACCGACAGGCTCATGGGCCTTAAGGAGAACGTCATCATAGGCAAGCTCATCCCGGCCGGCACCGGCATGAAGATCTACCGCAACATCGACATCGACTACGGTGCAAACACCGAGTTCATGGAGACCTTCAACGTCAAGGAAGCTGAGCGCGAAGCAGCCCGTCAGGCCGCTTACGAGTACAGCAAGTCCGAAGACGAAGAGGACGATGAGTACGATGCTGCCGAAGAGAACATGGTAGCCGAAGCCTACGAAGCGGAGCTTTCGGGCGACGCTGCAGACGAGTAGGCAGCCTGCGGGGACAGTCCTCTAAAAGTATTGAAAAATCAATAAAAATAACGGTTGACAAAAACAGCGGCAGTGTGATACACTACCGCTGTTGTCGTCTAAACGGCGCAGTGTTTTAATGCGCGTAAATTACGGCGGCAAATATATAAGGAAAGGAGAAAAGAATGCCTACAATTAACCAACTGGTCAGAGAAGGAAGGACCCAGTCCGTAAAGAAGTCAAACAGCCCGGCTCTGCTGAAGGGTATGAACTCGCTCAGGCGCGTTCCCACAGAAACACAGGCACCTCAGAAGAGGGGAGTCTGCACATCTGTTAAGACAGTCACCCCGAAAAAGCCGAACTCCGCACTTCGCAAAGTAGCCCGTGTACGTCTTACCAACGGAATCGAAGTTACTGCTTACATCCCGGGTATCGGTCATAACCTTCAGGAGCACAGTGTGGTACTTATCAGGGGCGGCCGTGTAAAGGATCTGCCTGGTGTAAGATATCACATCATCAGAGGTACACTGGATACCGCCGGCGTTGCAAACCGCAACCAGGCCCGTTCCAAGTACGGTGCAAAGAGGCCCAAGAAGGCCGCTGCAAAGAAGAAGTAATTCAGCAGCAAAGAAGAAAGTTATAATCGAAATATCGGGAAACGTGCCCATTTATATAGATATGGGCACCGCAGTAAACACTAGTGTTACTGAGTACCGATGAATTGCTACCTAGCAAGGAGGGAAAAGAAGTGCCTAGAAGAGGTAATGTCCCCAAGAGGGAAGTTCTCCCCGATCCTGTTTACGGCGACGTCGTAGTAGCCAAGCTTATCAACAGCATCATGCTGGACGGTAAGAAGGGCGTAGCTCAGAAGATCGTATACGACGCCTTCGAACAGATCAAGGAGGAAACAGGAAAAGAGCCTCTGGAAGTATTCCAGGCCGCCATGGCAAATATCATGCCGCAGGTGGAAGTTAAGGCAAGGCGTGTCGGCGGCGCCAACTATCAGGTTCCTATTGAAGTAAGGCCTGAAAGACGCCAGACACTGGGCCTGCGCTGGCTCACAAAGTACACAAGGCTCCGCGGCGAGCGCACCATGAGCGAGCGTCTTGCAAAGGAACTGCTCGACGCATCCAACGGAGCAGGTGCATCAGTAAAGAAGAGAGAAGACACCCACAAGATGGCCGAGGCCAACAGGGCGTTTGCTCACTACAGATTCTAAGGAGGTGCCAGGATGCCAAGAGCGTTTTCACTTGAAAACACAAGAAATATCGGCATCATGGCCCACATCGATGCCGGTAAAACAACGACCACTGAAAGGATCCTGTTCTACACCGGAAGGACCCATAAGATCGGCGAGACCCACGACGGCGCAGCCACTATGGACTGGATGGTACAGGAACAGGAAAGGGGCATAACGATCACATCGGCTGCCACCACCTGCCAGTGGAGGAACACAAGGATCAACATCATCGACACCCCGGGACACGTGGACTTCACCGTAGAAGTAGAGCGTTCCCTGAGGGTCCTGGACGGAGCCGTAACAGTGCTCTGCGCCAAGGGCGGGGTGGAGCCCCAGTCTGAAACAGTCTGGAGGCAGGCGGAGAAGTACCGCGTACCGAGGATGATATTCGTCAACAAGATGGACATCACCGGAGCAGACTTTTACCACGTGCTTCAGATGATAAAGGACAGGCTCAAGGCTCCCGCAGTTGCCGTTCAGCTTCCGATAGGTTCTGAAGGCAGCTTCGTCGGCGAGATCGATCTTATCGAGATGAAGGCCGAGATCTACAAGGATGACCTTGGAAAGGTCATGGAAGAAAGCGAGATCCCCGCTGACATGCTCGAAAAAGCGCAGGAGTACCGCCAGATACTTCTGGAGGCAGTAGCAGAATCCGACGAAGATCTTCTCATGAAGTTCCTCGACGGCGAAGAGCTCACCTCCCAGGAGATCAAGGGAGCCATCAGAAAGCTCACGATAGCCAACGAGATGGTGCCTGTGCTCTGCGGATCGGCTTATAAGAACAAGGGCGTACAGCTGCTGCTGGATGCCATCGTGGACTATATGCCGGCTCCTACAGACATCCCGTCTATCAAAGGGATGGTCCCGAAGACAGAAAAGGAAGAGGAAAGGCATTCCTCCGACAAAGAACCGTTCGCTGCTCTTGCGTTCAAGATCATGACGGACCCCTACGTCGGAAAGCTCGCGTTCTTCCGCGTCTACTCGGGAACTCTGGAGAGCGGATCGTACGTTTTCAACCCCCGCAAGGGCAGAAAAGAACGCATTGGCCGCATACTCCAGATGCACGCCAATCACAGGGAAGAGATAGAAATGGTATACGCAGGCGATATCGCCGCGGCCGTAGGCCTCAAGGAGACCACGACAGGCGACACGCTCTGCGACGAAAAGCACCCTATAGTGCTTGAATCCATGGAATTCCCGGATCCGGTAATACAGATAGCCATCGAGCCCAAGACCAAAGCCGGTCTTGAGAAGATGGGAATAGCGCTCGCAAAGCTTGCGGAAGAAGATCCTACTTTCAGGACCTGGACAGACCCCGACACGGGCCAGACCATAATCGCGGGCATGGGCGAGCTGCATCTGGAAATAATCGTAGACAGGCTCTTCAGGGAGTTTAAAGTAGAGGCCAACGTGGGCAAGCCGCAGGTCTCCTACAAGGAAACCATCACCCAGGAAGCTTCGAGCGATTACAAGTACGCAAAGCAGTCCGGCGGACACGGCCAGTACGGCCACGTCAAGATCAGGATCTATCCCAGGGAAGCAGGTTCCGGCTACGAATTCGTCAACAAGATCGTGGGCGGCGCCATCCCCAAGGAGTTCATCCCCAAGATCGACGAGGGTATACGCGAGGCTATGCAGAACGGCCCGCTGGCAGGCTACCAGGTGGTGGACATGGGCGTAGAGCTCTACGACGGTTCCTACCACGAGGTAGACTCCTCCGAGATGGCCTTCAAGATCGCCGCTTCCATGGCGTTCAGAGAGGCCGCCAAGAAGGCCAAGCCGATACTTCTGGAGCCCGTGTTCAAGGTGGAGGTCACCTCCCCGGAGAACTACATGGGCGATGTCATAGGCGACATCAGCTCCAGACGCGGACGCATAGAAGGCACCGACATCTTCAACGGTATCTCAAGCGTACATGCAATGGTCCCGCTCTCCGAGATGTTCGGATACGCCACAGATCTTCGTTCGAAGACCCAGGGCCGCGGAGCCTACGTGATGCAGATGGATCATTTTGAAAAATTACCTGATTCTCTGATTGAAAAAATCAATAAGTAAAGTATAATAAAAGAGTTAGTACTAACAAGACCGTTTTAGGAGGATTAAAATGGCAAAAGCAAAATTCGAAAGAACAAAGCCGCATGTTAACATCGGTACCATCGGTCACATCGACCACGGCAAGAC
>JAFRXM010000048.1 GCA_017443515.1 Bacillota bacterium
GAAATATATCGACTATTACAACAATCATCGTATCAAAGGCAAACTAAAGGGACTGAGCCCTGTTCAATACAGGGTCCAGTCCGCTAAAGTCGCTTAATTGCGTGACCAGTCTTTTGTCTAACCTTTTGGGGTCAGTTCACACTTCATCGCCGGTCTTTTTGTTTACGCAGTTCAGGCAGCCTTTACTTTTTCCTGTAGGCTGCCCAGCCGGAGGATTCCACGTGGGTCCCGTCCGGCAGTATCCAAAGGGCTTCCAGGTCGTCGGTCTTTTCCACGAAGGCCCTGCCCTCTTCCAGATCCATGTTGAAGACCGCCGTAGAATACGCGTCAGCCATGCCAGAATCCCGGTTGATGACCGACACCGAAAGGAAGCGGTTCTCCGGGCGAAGGCTGTCCTTGTCTATGATATGATGGTAGCGCACGCCATCCACCTCGAAATAGCGCTGGTACGAACCGCTGGTGACAACGCACTTTCTGCCGTCTATCTGCAGCACGTCCGCGTAGGGCTGGCCGCTTTTTTCGTCCGGCTCTTCTATGGCTATGGTCCAGGGCACGCCCCTGTCGCCTGTTTTGTTCATGCCTTTATCGCCCTGCGGCACCACGTTGCCTCCGGCGTTGATGAGTATACCCATCTTTTTCTCTGAGCTCAGCTTTCCGCAGACCGTTTCGACCGCGAATCCTTTGGCGATGGCGCCGAGGTCCAGGCTCATCTTAGGATCATCCAGCCTGACGCTGCAGTCCTGGCCGATCACGATCTTGTCTATGTCGCAGTGCTTTGCGGCCTCGCGCAGTACGTCTTCGGACGGAATGACTGAAGCGTCGGCCCCGCTTTCGGCCTTCTCCCTGGCTTCGTGCCAGAGGCGTGTGACAGCTCCGAAGGCTATGTTGACATTGCCGCCTGTCTCGCTGTACATCTGCTTCCCCATCTCGATCAGGGTCACGAGTTTGACAGGCACCTGTACGAATTCCCCGCTGCCTGCCTTTCTGTTGACAGTGCAGGCATTGTTGAGCCCATCGTATTCGTTGTAAATGTCGAAAAGCTTATGGCAGTACTGAAGCTCCTCGTGGATCTCCTGGGAAAGGGCGTCAAACTCCGCCTGATCCCTGCAGTACGCGGTTATAGTGATGACGGTGTCGAAGCAGTCGTAGAACTCAGCCGTGTATGCCTTTAGATCCTTTGACGGCAAAATACCGCAGCCCGAAATACAGGCTGCGGCAACGATGATCGCAATTATGATATATAGTTTTTTCAGTGTTTTTCTTTGCATTCCCGGTACCCGAAAGGCGTGCCGCTTTGCAATACTACTTGCCGAAGACCGCCTTGTACTGAGCCGCAGCGGCGTTGACGCCGTTCTTTACTGCCTTGGAAGTAAAGGTAGCGCCGGAATACGCGTCTATTCCGTCCGCTCCGGTCTGCCTTGCGAACTGACCGAGGTATTCATCCGTAAGCGCGTTGGAACCTACGCCCGGAGTCTCCTCGTGCTCCATTACCTGGATACCGGTCACCTTGCCTTCGGCGTCGAGGCCGATCATCAGCTTGACCGCGCCCTTGAATCCGTTGAAGCTGGTCTGGCAGACTATGCCGGCGGGGCCGTCCTTGCCCTCAGCAACATAGGCGTCCTGAACGCCCTGCACCAGCTCGCCCTCGTAGAGCGTGAACTTTTCCACTCCGGGGAGGACCGCCTCTCTGGCGGCGTTTGCCTCTTCCTCCTGGCGGACAGCTATTACAGGCGCTGTCAGCTGGTACGCCCCGGCCAGAAGAGCCGAAGCCACGAAGCAAATAGCTACAAGTACGATGATCGGTGCCAGAAGATTCTGTTTTTTAACGTTTTCCATGTCTATCTCCGAAACGCGGCGCAATGCGCGCATAATTAAACAATGTTCATTTTTGACCAATATGCATTATACTGCAAAGCATACAGGATTGCAACAACAATATGGCAATAAAAGCTTGAAAGCCGCCCCTGCTTTGAGTATACTTTTAGCATGCTGAGCAGGAAAAACGTTGAAAAAGTAATAGACGCGCTTATAGCGCAGTATCCGGACGCGGGCTGCGCGCTGGACTACGGCACGAAGTACCAGCTGCTGGTGAGCGTCATCCTTTCCGCACAGACCACGGACGTATCGGTGAACAAAGTCACCCCCGCCCTTTTCGAAAAAGCTCCGGACGCGGCGTCCATGGTAAAGCTGACGGAAGAGGAGATCGCAGGCTACATACGAAGCATAGGCCTCTACAAGAACAAGTCAAAAAGCGTTCTTGCGATGTCTCGCGTACTTCTGGAGCAGTACGGCGGAGAAGTCCCCGGGGATTTCGATAGGCTGGTAGCACTTCCCGGAGTGGGCCGCAAGACCGCAAACGTAGTCCTGGCCGAAGCCTTCGGACAGCAGCAGATCGCCGTAGACACGCACGTTTTCCGCCTGGCCAACAGGATCGGCCTCACCCGCGAAAAAGACGTCCTAAAAACGGAACTGGGGCTTCAGAAGGCCATTCCGCACGAGAAGTGGACCCTCATGCACCACTGCCTCATACTGCACGGACGCCGCTGCTGCCACGCGCGCGGTCCGCAGTGCGAAAACTGCCCGATAAACGACATATGCGAAAAGAACGGCCTGTAAGCCGTTCTTTTTTATTCTTCTCAGACCGCCGGGGCACCTCACTTCTTTACCCAGCTGCGCAGCCCGTCGAAAGGCTTTGCGAGCAGCTTGTTCCAGATCGTTACGATATTCCCTACAAGGAAGGCCGCGATGACCGTGCCTTCCCGCACGCCGCTGAGTTTTCCGAGGAACACCAGGCACAGCGCGCCTGCTATCACAGTCATGCTTATGTCGCAGATGACTCTTATAGTTCCGTACTTTTTCCCGCTCACATCGGAGATGGCCTTCGAAAAAGCATTGCCGGGGAGCATAACCACGTTTCCTATAAGCTCGAAGCATACGCCAAGAGCCAGGATGCAGCAGCCTATCACCAGAAACACGATCTTCAGCACGTAGTTACCCGGAGACATTCCTTTCAGCACCCACAGCGAAAAATCCGTAAAGTAGCCGAAGAAGAACGCCATCAACGCCTGCAGCAGAAGCTCCAGCTTGTTTGCTCTTTTCCTCAGTATCGCCCACTCCAGCAGCACCAGAAGCACGTTGTAGATTATAACGTAGTTGCCCATGGTGAGCCTGGGCGCTATAAGGGACAGGCTGTACGGTATCGCAGCTATCGGGGATGCGCCGAGCAGCGCTTTTGTGGTGAATGCAACACCGAAAGCGTTAAGCAGCAGCCCTATGAAAAACAGGAAATATCTTTTTACAGTCTCTTTGGTTTTCACACGCGCTCCACATCGATGCCGGTCTTGTGGCCGTTGATGTCGTAGACCTCCAGGCCGTCCTTTTCGAGGATCTCGTCGGCGAGGGTCTCGGACTTGATGTAATCCGCGAAGTTCCCGGCTGCGGCCTTTACGGACTCGTCCGCGCAGAGGTAGATCTTTATGCGGTCCATCATCTCGAAGTCCTTGGCTTTGCGCATCTGCTGGATCTTGGAGACGAGCTCCCTTGCAAGGCCTTCCTCCACGAGTTCTTCTGTTACCTGGGTGTCCAGGATGACGCAGACGCCGTTCTCGAGCGCCACGTCGAATCCTTCCTTAGCGGTGACGGAGGAACTCACCATGCCTTCGGTGATCTCGGTGTCTTCGCCGTTGAGATTCAGCTTGAGGCTTCCCTGTGCAAGCTCAGCAAGAGCCTTCTTGGGATCGAGCTTAGCTATTGCGGCGCCGAACGCCTTGATCTTGCTGCCAAGGATGGGGCCTGCCGCTCTGAAGTCCGGCTTGAGCGTGTAGTTGATGTAGCTGTCCATCTCGTGCTCGAACCTGATCTTCTTTACATTCAGTTCTTCTTTTATGAGGTCGGCCATGTAGCCGATCTTTTCTTCGTAGGCGCCGTCCACGAGGAGTTCGGACAGCGGCTGGCGCACCTTGATGCGGGTCTTTTCGCGGACGCCGCGGCCCATGGTGACGATCTTCCTTACGAGGTCCATGCGCTCTTCGAGGCTGCCGTCCAGCAGGCTCTCGTCTGCCTTCGGGAAGTAAGCCAGGTGCACGGATTCCTCGCCGGTGAGGTCTATGTACATCTCGTCGGAGATGAACGGAGCGACCGGAGCTATCAGCTTGGCCAGGCCGACCAGTATCTCGTAGGTGGTGGCGTATACGGCCTTCTTGTCCTCGTCCATGACCTCCGCGTAGAATCTTCTCCTGGCGCGGCGGATGTACCAGTTGGACAGGTCTTCCTGAACGAAGTCCTGGACCACCTTCACGAAGCTGTTGTGGTCGTAACCATCCATGTAAGCGGTGGCTTCCTTAAGGACGCGGTTGTACCTTGAGAGTATCCAGCGGTCCAGTTCGGGGCGCTTGTCGTAAGGCACGAAGCAGTCTTTTGCGTCTATGTTGTCCGTGTTTGCGTACAGCACGAAGAAATTGTATACGTTGCGCAGTGTTCCGAAGAACTTGCCCTGGATGTCCTTAAGGCCGTCCTCGTCGAACTTGGTGGGCAGCCACACCGGACTTACTGAGAGCAGGTACCAGCGGGTGGCGTCGGCACCGTACTTGTCGAACAGAGCGAACGGATCGACGGTGTTGCCCTTGTGCTTGGACATCTTCTTGCCTTCCTTGTCCAGGACGAGGTCGTTTACAAGAACGTTCTTGTAAGGCGCCTTGCCCTTGATGAAGGTGGAGATGGCCATGAGGGAATAGAACCAGCCGCGCGTCTGGTCTATGCCTTCGCAGATGAAGTCGGCGGGGAAGTATTCCTTGTCGAACTCCTCCTTGTTTTCAAACGGATAGTGCATCTGAGCGAACGGCATGGCTCCGCTGTCGAACCAGCAGTCCATTACCTCTGGGATGCGGGACATGGCAGCTCCGCATTCGCACCTGATGTGGACGTCGTCCACGTACGGGCGGTGCAGCTCTATGCTTTCGTCTATGTCTTCTATTGCAAGCTCGGCGAGCTCTTTGCGGCTTCCCACGCAGACGATCTTGCCGCAGTCCGGGCAGCGCCAGATGGGTATCGGGGTGCCCCAGTACCTGTTTCTGGAGATGGACCAGTCCTTAACGTCCGCGAGCCAGTTGCCGAAGCGGCCTTCGCCCACGTAGTCCGGGTGCCAGTTTACGGTGTTGTTGTTCGCCACGAGCTGGTCGCGCAGGGCTGTCATCTGGATGTACCAGGAAGGTTTAGCGTAGTATACCAGCGGGGTGTCGCAGCGCCAGCAGTGCGGATAGTTGTGCTCCAGACGCTGCTTGTCGAAGATCTTGTCCTCTGCTGCGAGCCACTTTATGATCTCAACGTCCAGACCGTCTTCCATGATGAAGCGGCCTGCCCAGGGTGTTGCGGTGTACTTTCCGGCTTCGTCCACGGGATTGACCACGGCCACGCCATACTTTCTGCCTGCGTTGTAGTCATCCTCGCCGAAGGCCGGGGCGCAGTGAACGATGCCCGTACCGTCTTCGGTGGTGACGTATTCCGCGGTTCCGACAAAGAAGGCCTTGCCGGGCACTTCAACAAACGGCATCAGCTGCTCGTATTCCATGCCTTCCAGGTCCTTGCCCTTCATCTCTTCGACGATCTTATACTCGCCGTGGGAGCCGAGGACTGCGTCGACCCTGGCCTTGGCCATGTAATAGAAGCGGCCGTTCTGCTCCGCCTTTACGTAATCGATCTCAGGGCCGACCGCCAGGAACTCGTTCGCGGCCAGAGTCCAGGCCGTGGTAGTCCAGGCCATGAAATAGGTGTTCTCTTCGCCCTTCTTTTTGAACGGGACGTAAAGGGAGGTGACCTTTATCATCTTGTAGCCCTGGGCGACTTCGTGCGAAGCCAGGCCTGTTCCGCAGCGCGGGCAGTAAGGCACTACCTTGTGGCCTTCGTAGATGAGCCCCGCCTTGAAGAACTCCTTGATGATCCACCAGCCGGTCTCGAGGTAGTTGTTGTCGAGGGTTATATACGGGTTGTCAAGATCGATCAGGTAGCCCATGCGGTGGGTCATCCTGCGCCACATGCTTTCGTAGGTGAATACGGAAGCCTTGCACTTCTCGTTGAACTCCTTAATGCCGTAGCGCTCTATGTCCTGCTTGCCGTTGAAGCCGAGCTGCTTTTCGACTTCGATCTCAACGGGAAGACCGTGGGTGTCCCAGCCGGCCTTGCGGCGCACTTTGTAGCCCTGCATGGTCTTGTAGCGGCAGACGGAGTCCTTGAGAGTCCTGGCGATCACGTGGTGGATGCCGGGCTTGCCGTTAGCCGTAGGAGGCCCTTCATAGAACAGGAAGCTGGGCTGGCCTTCGCGCGAAGTGACGCACTTTTCCAGCATGTTCATCTCGTCCCACTTGTCCGCCTGGGCAAGCTGGACCTCTGCGATAGGCTTGTCTGATAGATTCTTGTACATGTTCTTGTCCTTTTAAAAAACTATTTGTTAAGCAGGCCTAAAAACGCCTGCCGATTGCATACGTAATAAATATAATAACACCGTTTTTGCGCCCCGACAAGCCTTTTAGACGCGGACTCAACTCAAAATAGAATATTTTCAGTATTCGAGTTATTGTTTTGCTGCGCGGCTTGTATTATCATACAGGCAGGATCCGGATCCTGAAAAAAAACAGACAAAGGAGACAAGACAATGGACAACCTTAAGATAGGACACTTTATTCAATACATGCGCAAAAAGCAAGGGCTGACCCAGAACGAACTGGCGGAAAAGCTCGGCATCAGCTTTCAGGCGGTCTCCAAGTGGGAAAACGGAGTTTCCCAAAGTTAAAGATACCACATCAATCCCACGCGGACTTTTGCTCAACCGATACAGCCGGAGGGCTGGATAACACGAAAAGGCGGTATGCGCCCCGTGGAGGGGTAGCGTACCGCCTTTTCTTGTGGGGGTTTCCAAAGGGGGCAACGCCCCCATTTGGCACACGACTTTGCGAAGCAAAGTGTAGTGTGTTATACGCTCTGCCGGCGTTGCCGTGAAAATGCCGTTGCCGCCGGGGAGGGCAAGGGCATTTGAAGCGGCAGGAAAAC
>JAFRXM010000049.1 GCA_017443515.1 Bacillota bacterium
AAAATCAGAAAGAAAGGAGCTCAGTTGCCATGAGGTACGAAGCCAAGGGCTTCAGCTTTTACGGATACTTTTACCGCAGGGTGGATGTCTGTTAACAGTTCAGCCTCAGCTTTCTGATTGGATAAAGACTGGCAGCATCCACCGAAAAACAGACGGTGGATGCTTTTTAACAAAGGAGAAGAAACAACCGATGACTATCGTAGATCTGCTTGAAAGAAACGCAAAGGAATTCGGAGACGAGATAGCTCTCGTGGAGATCAACCCCGAACAGAAGGAGACCCGCCGCACCACATGGAGGGACTTCGAACTGGTAGAGCCTTCAAGGCACAGGTCCTACTACAGGCGAGAGATAAGCTGGAACGTCTTCAACGAGAAGGCGAACCGCTTCGCCAACGCCCTTAAGGCCCGCGGTGTGGGAAGAGGCCACAAGGTAGCCATTCTGCTGATGAACTGCATAGAATGGCTGCCTATATACTTCGGCGTCCTCAAGACCGGCGCCATAGTAGTGCCCCTCAACTTCCGCTACACATCGGATGAGATCAAGTACTGCGTGAATCTTTCAGAGTCTGACATCCTGGTGTTCGGCCCGGAGTTCACCGGGCGTGTTGAGGAGATAGCCGACGACATCAGCAAGAACAGGCTCCTCATCTACGTAGGTCCTGCCTGCCCGTCGTTTGCGGACGATTACGGCGAGATGGCTGCGGAGTGCTCCAGCAGCTTCGATACAGTGCCTCTTTCCGAGGACGATGACGCCGCCATCTATTTTTCTTCCGGAACTACAGGTTTCCCCAAGGCCATACTGCATGCGCACCGTTCGCTGATCCATTCAGCGCGCTGCGAGCAGGCCCACCACGGGCAGACCCACGACGATATATTCCTCTGCATCCCGCCTCTGTACCACACAGGCGCAAAGATGCACTGGTTCGGAAGCCTGATCTCCGGTTCCAGGGGAGTCATCCTCAAGGGGACCGGCGCCGAGACCATACTCCGCGCGGCTTCCGACGAACACTGCACCATAGTCTGGCTGCTTGTGCCCTGGGCTCAGGATATACTTGGCGCCCTGGACCGCGGCGAGCTTAAGCTTTCGGATTACCACCTGGATCAGTGGAGGCTCATGCACATAGGCGCCCAGCCCGTGCCCCAGAGCCTCATAAAGCGCTGGCTCGAGTACTTCCCGAACCACCAGTACGACACCAACTACGGCCTGTCCGAATCCATAGGACCGGGCTCGGTGCACCTGGGAGTGGAGAACATTCACAAGGTCGGCGCCATAGGCAAGGCCGGCTACGGCTGGGAGACCCGCATCTGCGACGATGACGGCAACGACGTTAAGCAGGGCGAGGTCGGCGAGCTTTGCCTGAAGGGCCCCGGCGTCATGAAGTGCTACTACAACGACCCGAAAGCCACTGCGGAGACTCTCCGCGGCGAGTGGCTGCGCACAGGGGACATGGCCATGGAGGACGAGGACGGCTTCATATTCCTCGTGGACCGCAAGAAGGACGTCATAATAAGCGGCGGCGAGAACCTCTACCCGGTGCAGATAGAAGACTACCTCTCCGGATTCAAGAAGATCAAGGACGTTGCGGTGATAGGCCTTCCGGACAGCCGCCTGGGCGAGATAGCGGCAGCTATCATAGAGCTGAACCCCGGCGTAACCTGCACGGAAGAGGAGATCAACGAGTTCTGCCGCGAGCTTCCGCGCTACAAAAGGCCAAGGAAGATCATATTCGCGGACGTTCCGCGCAACCCCACCGGCAAGATAGAAAAACCCAAACTCAGGAAGATGTACGGCGGAGACGCGCTGGTAGCGGCTCAGAACAGATCGTAGCATCATCCGGACAGCAGAAAGGCATACCATATGAAAAAACTGATGATAGGAAACGAAGCTGTGGCTCAGGGCCTCTATGAGGGCGGCATAGGATTCATATCCAGCTACCCCGGCACTCCGTCAACGGAGATCACGGAGTTCCTGGCCAAAAGGGACGAGCTGCACAGCGAGTGGGCGCCCAACGAGAAGGTTGCGCTTGAGGCTGCTTTCGGAGCCAGCCTCGCGGGCGTGCGTTCGGCATGCGCCATGAAGCACGTAGGCCTCAACGTGGCTGCAGATCCGCTCTACACCATGTCATACACAGGAGTGAACGCGGGGCTCGTCATCTGTGTTGCGGACGACCCGGCCATGCATTCCTCGCAGAACGAGCAGGATTCCAGGCACCACGCCATAGCGTCAAAGGTGCCCATGCTCGAGCCTTCGGACTCTGCTGAATCCCTGGCCTTTGCCAAGGCCGCGTTCGCTCTTTCCGAGGAGTACGACACACCGGTGATCCTGCGCATGTGCACGAGGGTCTCGCACAGCCAGTCCATAGTAAACACCGGCGGGCGCGAGGACATCCCCAGGATCCCTTACGAAAAGAAACCTTCAAAATACATAATGATGCCCGGCTATGCCAAGCTGCGCCACCCTGTGGTGGAAGACCGCATGGCAAGGCTTGCAGGATACGCCGAGAACTGCCCCTTCAACCGCGTGGAGTGGGGCTGCACCGACATAGGAATAATAACCTCCGGCACCTCCTACCAGTACGTGAAGGAAGTCTTCGGCGACACGGTGAGTGTGCTCAAGATAGGCATGCCCAACCCGCTGCCCAAAAAACTCATAACAGATTTTGCCGCAAAGGTCGATAAGCTCTGCGTAATAGAGGAGCTGGATCCTGTAATAGAAGATCACTGCAGAAAGCTCGGCCTTGACCCGGTCGGCAAGGAGAAGTTCTCCATACTCGGAGAGTTCTCGCAGAAGACCATAGCAAAAGCCTTCGGCATCAGCCCTAAGGAGACAGTAAGCGCGGATACCGCTGCCCCGGCAAGGCCGCCTGTAATGTGCTCCGGCTGCCCGCACAGAGGCATGTTCTACACTCTTGTAAAGAACAAGATCACGGTCCTGGGCGACATAGGCTGCTACACTCTGGGTGCCGCGGCGCCTCTCAATGCCCTGGACTCCACGCTCTGCATGGGAGCTTCCGTATCCGGGATCCACGGTTTCCTTCTGGGTTCCGAAGAGGTGATGTCCGGAAAGACAGTTGCGGTGATAGGCGATTCGACCTTCATACATTCAGGCGTCACAGGCCTTATAAACATAGCGTACAACGGTTCGCCGGCAACGGTCATCATTCTGGACAATTCCATAACCGGTATGACTGGCCACCAGCAGAACCCCACCACAGGCTTCAACATCAAGGGCGACCCGGCCGGCAAGGTGGATCTTGAGGCTCTGTGCCGCTCCGTGGGAATACGCCGCGTGCGCGTGGTAGATCCGTACGATCTTTCCGCCTGCGAGCAGGCAGTTAAGGAAGAGCTTGCGGCTCCGGAACCCTCGGTCATCATATCCAGGCGCCCCTGCGTGCTTCTGAAATACGTAAAGACGAAGCCGCCGGTATCGGTAGATCCCGATAAGTGCAGGTCCTGCAAAAAGTGCATGAAGCTCGGCTGCCCGTCCATCGCCATGAAGGACGGAAAGGCTCACATAGACGCTACGCTTTGCGTTGGCTGCGGAGTATGCCAGCAGCTATGCGCGTTCGGCGCCATAAGCGGGGAGGAGTAGAGATGGATACTGTAAATATCATGATAGTAGGCGTGGGCGGTCAGGGAAGCCTGCTCGCTTCAAAGCTTCTTGGAAGGCTTCTGGTGGACGAGGGCTACGACGTCAAGGTCTCCGAGGTCCACGGCATGAGCCAGCGCGGCGGAAGCGTCGTCACCTACGTGCGCTTCGGCGACAGGGTCTATTCGCCCCTCATAGAAGAGGGCGAGGCCGATTTCATACTGTCCTTCGAAAAACTTGAGGCGGCCCGCTGGGCTCCGTGCCTTAAGAAAGGTGGACGCATAATAGTAAATACTCAGGAGATAGATCCTATGCCTGTAATAACAGGCGCAGCGGAATATCCCTCGGGCATATTGGAAGAGCTTAAGAACAAGGGTGTTTTGATCGACGCTGTAGACGCACTATCGATCGCACGGGAGGCGGGAAGCGCCAAGGCTGTGAACATAGTCCTTCTGGCGCGGTTTGCGAAGTACTTTAGCATCCCAGTCGAAAGCTGGGAGACCGCGATCGCAAATACCGTCGCCCCGAAGTTCGCAGAACTGAACAGAAAGGCTTTCGAACTGGGATACAATGCGTAGTCACAGTTAAGTCGAAAGGAAGGACCCATGAAAAGGTATTATCAGAAAGACATCGAAACGATGCCTGTGGAGCAGATACGTGCGCTCCAGGAGGAAAAGCTCAAAAAGCAGGTAAAGCACGTATACGAGCACGTCCCGTACTACAGGGATCTTATGGATAAGAAGGGCGTAAAACCTGAGGATATCAAAACTCTTGACGATATCAGCAAGCTCCCGTTCATATCCAAGTACGATCTTCGCGAGACTTATCCGTACGGAATGCTGGCAGTGCCTCTTAAGGACTGCGTGCGCATCCAGTCTACATCCGGCACCACCGGAAAGCGCGTCATAGCGTATTACACCCAGCACGACATAGACCTGTGGGAAGACTGCTGTGCAAGAGCGATAGTAGCCGCTGGCGGAAGCGATGAGGACATAGTCCAGGTCGCCTACGGGTACGGGCTCTTTACCGGAGGCTTTGGCCTCAACGGCGGCTCGCACAAGGTAGGATCGCTGACTCTTCCCATGTCTTCGGGCAACACGGACCGCCAGATCCAGTTCATCCAGGACCTTAAGGCTACCATACTCTGCTGCACTCCTTCGTACGCCGCCTACATAGGCGAATCCATGAAGGAGAGGGGCATCAAGCCTAAGGACAACACTCTCAGAGCCGGTATATTCGGAGCCGAACCCTGGACCGAGGAGATGAGGCGCGACATAGAAAAGTCCCTTGGTATCAAGGCCTACGACATCTACGGCCTTACGGAAACATCCGGACCGGGCGTGGCTTTCGAGTGCGAAGAGCAAAAGGGCATGCACATCAACGAGGACCACTTCTACGCGGAGATAATTGACCCCGAGACCGGAGAAGTGCTCCCCGAAGGCCAGGAAGGCGAGCTTGTGTTCACATCACTGGACAAAGAGGCTTTCCCGCTGCTGCGCTACCGCACCAGGGATCTTTGCGTGCTGACCCGCGAAAAGTGCTCCTGCGGCCGCACCTTCATACGCATGAAGAAGCCCAGAGGCCGCAGCGACGACATGCTCATAATCCGCGGAGTAAATGTGTTCCCGTCGCAGATCGAATCCGTTCTTCTGCAGGAAGGGTACGCTCCTAACTACCGCATAGAGATAGACCGCGTGAACAACACCGACACTCTGGACGTGTACGTGGAGCTCTCGCCTGATCAGTTCACCGATACCGTCGGAGCCATCACCGACATGGAGAGGAAGCTGTCGGCTGCTATCCAGGCGGTCCTAGGCATACATCCTAACATCCATCTCGTGGCGCCTAAGTCCATCGCCAGGAGCGAAGGCAAGGCTGTCCGAGTAGTAGACAGAAGAAAGCTTTTAGACTAGGAGGTGCAGCATGGCTATCAGGCAACTTACTATATTTGTTGAGAACAAACAGGGCAAGCTGGTGGAGATAACCAGGCTCCTTGCCGAAAACGACATAAACATGAGGGCGCTGTCGATCGCCGATACCAAGGATTTCGGCATACTGCGCCTTATCGTGGATGATACCGACAGAGCTCTTGTTGAGCTTGGCGAAAACGGCGTCATGGTAAAGATCACCGAGGTCGTGGCGGTGGAGATCCCGCACAGGCCGGGCGCGCTTTCCAAGACTCTTACCGTGCTTGCAGACGCGGGGATAAACGTGGAATACCTCTACGCGTTCCTCGCCAGCAAAGGGCAGGGCGCCTACGTGGTGCTGCGCGTGGCCGACAACAAGGCCGCCGAAAAAGCCCTCACAAAAGCCGGCTACCTTGTCCTCAACGACGCCGACTGCATAGACTAGAGCAGGTGGAGAGGAACCGTCCCTCTCCACCGATTTTTTTCTTGCATGTTGATATGGTTCAAATGTATAATGGCTGGGTACGGATAATAAGAGGTTTCTGGCTATGACATTTGATTTCAAAAGAGATATGAAGCGCGTGCTGCTGGTGCTTGCCGGCTCCTTGCTGCTTGCTGTAAGCATAAAGATCTTCGCACAGGCCGGAGGCTTCATCCCCGGCGGCATCTCGGGCCTCGCGGTGCTTCTTCAGAGGCTGGCGGAGGACTATCTGCACCTGCAGATCCCATATACCGTCATCAACATCGTTCTCAACGCGGTGCCTGTGTACGTGGGCTTCCGCTTTATAGGTAAAAAATTCACGCTGCTGTCGCTGCTGATGATAGTGGCAAGCAGTATCTTTACGGATCTTCTGCCGTCGCACGTCATAACATCCGACCCGCTTCTTATAGCGGTCTTCGGCGGCATCATACACGGAGCTGCCATCAGCCTTTCGCTGCTTGCGGATGCCACCAGCGGCGGCACGGATTTCATAGCTATCTTCCTTTCGGAAAAGAAGGGCGTAGAGACCTGGAATATAATACTTATCTTCAACGCGGTCATGCTTACCGTAGCAGGCCTGTTCTTCGGCTGGGAAAAGGCAATGTACTCCATCATCTATCAGTACATATCCACCCAGGTGCTGCACATACTGTACCGCAACTACCAGCAGCAGACTCTGTTTGTCGTAACAGTCAAGGCGCAGGAGATCTGCGACGCCATCTACAGGGAGTGCCACCATGGTGCAACCATCATGGACGCCGAAGGTTCGCACATGCACAGCGATTACAAGATGGTATACTCGGTCATCTCCGGCGCGGACTCAAAGAAGGCCATCAGCGTCATCAAGGAGATCGATCCGGACGCTTTCGTAAACTCAATCCGCACCACGGAACTCAGGGGCAATTTCTATCTCAGGCCCAAGGACTAAAAGCATGAAAAAAAACCATATAGCGGCGCTGCTGCTCTGCATGATAATGATATCCGGTGTATTCGGGGCGCATGCGTTTGCTGATGATCCTGAGTATTACCATATAGGAAATGCCGAAGATCTTAAAAAGATCGCAGATATCCCGGGCGCCCATTACGAGCTGGACTGTGACATAGACATGTCCGGGAACGACTGGGAGCCCATAGCTTTTTCCGGAACGCTCATCGGTAACGGCCACACCATCTATAACCTCAAAGTCACCAGCTTCGGAAAAGACCGCGCGGACACTCTTGACGGCAACGCCAAGGTCTACGACAGCGTCTTTGCGGGGCTGTTTTCCGTGCTGAAAGGCGCAAAGATACAGGATCTTAATCTCCGCGGAGTGGATATAGACGTATCCAGCGAGATACACTGCTTTGCCGGCGGATTTGCGGGATACATGAAGGATACTGTCATCAGCGGCTGCTCCATAACAGACGCCAGAATAAGCATCACTCCCAGGTGCCAGCCGGAAGCCGATAATCCCAGGAAGAGCTGCAATTCAGGCGTCGGCGGAATAGCAGGCTTCGGCAGCGGTACTATAGAGAACTGCACGGTGGACGCCATTCTGATCTTCAGGGACGAGTGTTCTTCCAAACTCAAGGTGGAGGAGTTCATGGGGGGCGCTGTATCCGACGGCAACCCGACCCTTAAGAACTGCAGTATAAGCATCGACGGTTACTGCGAGTGCCGCGGCTACTGCCACAACGGCGGCCTTGTGGGCATGTACTACCAGTACGACAAGTCCGAAGAGGTCGGCACCATAACGGACTGCAGCGTTTCCGGCATGATAACTTTCTTTGAGGATAACAGGGACCGCCGCGCATACTGCGAGGCTTACATAGGCGAGAGGATGAACTGGCCTAAAATGAGCGGCTGCAGCCAGAAGTTCACCCGCAACGAGACCAAGAATTACAAGGCTCATCTTTCACCGGAAAAATGCGGGGAGCCCTACTATACCGAAGAAATAACAGCTCCGGTCTGCGGCACGGGTTCCTGCGGCTATACGCAGTATACCTGCAAGGTCTGCGGCTACAGTTTCAAGACTGCCTTTACTGTTCCGGCTCACACCCCAGGAGAGTGGGTGACGGTGAAGGAAGCCAGAAACGGAGCTTCCGGTCTGCGCCAGAAGAGCTGCACCGTATGCGGAAAGGTGACGGAGGAGGAGACCCTGATACCGGTAATGGATGTAGAGATAGAACGCAAGGCTCTGGATCTGAACTACAAAGACGAAACCATGCTTTCCGCTTCTGTCGTTCCAAAGGACGCCGCCGATCAGACGATAGTCTGGACTTCTTCAGATGAAAAAGTAGCCTCGGTAGGTCAGGACGGTATAGTGCGCGCAACAGGGCGCGGCACCGCAACGATCACCGCATCGTCCTCCGACGGCTATGCAAAAAACCACTGCGAAGTGAAGGTGGGTTATACCTTCGGGCAGTGGCTGATAAAGATCATTCTGTTTGGCTGGATCTGGTATTGAACCAGGTCCTTTTTTATTGATATTTCTCGTCCGGAATGGGCAGATTCGGGTCGAACACGAACTGTATCATGGCGCGGTGTTCGCTTCCGTCGCGCGGGTCTATGATCACCTCGTCTGCCATGAAGCTGTCCACGTCGTCTGTCAGATTTCCGAACTTGCTGGCTCCGGATTCTTCGTACCATCTCCTGTAGATGGCCTTAAGGCCTGCCTTAGCGTTTCTGCACGCGGCGTATGCGGGCAGGTGGGGCAGGTTGTGCTTATACACGTAATTGTACCTGTATTTGAATATCTTGCTGCTTTCCGAGAACTTTTCAGCGTACTCATCTATTAGATCAAGAATGTACTTCCGGTCGATTTCTGTTTCAGTGTGAAAGAAGATCCTTTCAGTTATGACTATTACCCTCATGCCCTTGGCGGAAAGCTGGCCCAGGTCGTCTTTTGAAAGGAAGAACACTGTGAGGGGAGGAAAGTTCTTGTCGATCTTTGCCTGGAATATGGATTTGATGCTTCTTGAGAGCAGAGCGCAGATGACGATCGCTATAAGGGCTATCCAGATGTTGAACTTGGTAAGGATATACACCGCTACCGCGATCATTATTGTCAGTAATGCTACTATCCTGTCGAACATACAGTCTCCTTGATTTTGTCGGTGCCTGCAGGCAAGCAATGAGGGCCGGAGAGATTCCCCGGCCCTCGATGGTTTTAAGAAATGGTTTACTTGAACACTTCCTTGGAGTAAAGGTCGATCTCTTCTGCGATCACATCCTGAACTCCGGGATAGGTGCTCATCGGCAGTCCCTGGGATGCGCAGGGGATGAAGTAGAGCTTGCCGCAAGCGTCGCAGGCTTCTCTTACCTTTTCCCTGATGATCTCTCTGGTCCAGCCCGGGAAGTCGACAGTTGCGCTGTCGATACCGCCCATGAAGGAGATCTTTCCGCCGTACTTCTTGATAAGCTCCGGAATGTTATTGGTATTCATAACACCCTGCCATACGTCGATGCCCATGTCGATCATGTCGGGAACGAGCGTCGCTGCGTAGGAGTCGGAGTGGTGAACTATCAGCTGTACGCCGTGGCTCTTGTAGTATCCGTAGATCTTCTCGTAAGCCGGCTTATAGAACTCTCTGAACATCTCCGGGGAGATGAATGTGGAGATCTGGGAGCCCCAGTCGTCATGATGGAACATGGCTTCCGGCTTTACGTACTTGCAGAACTCTGCAGCGTAGTCCAGCTCGAACTGGGTGATGCAGTCGATGAGCTCGTGCATCTCGTCCGGATTGGTGTAGAAGTACATCATGGTGTTCTGGATCTCGCAGAGATAGTGGCACTGCTCGAAGACGCCGGGAGCGAAGTAGCCTGTTACGAACTGCTGCTTCCTGTCGATCTTTTCAGCTGCCTCTATGAACGGTTCCCATTCCTCGGCGTTGTAGACGACCTTGGGGACCTTTACATAGTCTCTCCAGTTCTCGATATCCTTTACGACTATCTTGTCCTCTGTATGAACAGGGAACGGGCCAGGAGTTCCTTCGGGCCAGGACTTTGTGACGCCCCACGCGTTGACGACGTTGTGCTCGCCGTACTTGGGGTTCGGGTTGCGCTTGCCGAAAGGAGATCCCATGACGAGCCCGAGGTACTCGTAGCAGTTTACGAATCTGTCGGGGTGTCCGCCGTGGATAGTCTCAAGAAAGTTTTCTCTGATTGTAAGCATTTAAGCTGCTCCTTTTTTAATAACTTATTGTCCTTCGATCCTTGCGTCGATCTCAGCCTGTGCCTTGGCAACGTCTGCTCTGCTGTACTTGTATCCTACGATGATGAGGATGAAGCCGACTGCGCAGAAGATAGCCGGTACGAGACCGAATGCGATGGTCATGCCCTGACGAGCAGCGCCCTCGAGAACGACTCCTTCCTTCCAGTTTGCAGCGTTGAGGCATGCAGCGATGATGACACCGCGGAGGAAGACACCGACCTTAAGAGGTACGTTCTGAAGACCCATTACCCAGCCGGACGGATTGTGTCCTTCTTTGGCAGTGATCATAACTACGGTATCAGCATAGAGTCCCGGGAAGGAACCAAGAGCCATTCCATAGAAGAAGAATGCTGCGGTGATGCAGACCATTACTGCTGCCGGGGAAGCATAGAGGAAGTACTCTGCGCAGAGGAATATTGCCATTCCGCCGAGGGAGGTGAGTACTGCCAGACGTGTGGAGACTTTCTTTACGATGAACCTTGCGCAGTAAGCACCGACGATACCGGCGATGGATGTGAGCAGGGTGTAGGTGGTCTGGAGAGCAGGATTGTGAGCTGCGTCTCTCCAGTAGTAGATAGCTGCGCCCTTGGTGGTGAAGTTTACGCACCACTTAGCAAGGTCTGCTATCATGATGAGGATCACGATCGGGTGCTTGATCAGCATTGCGAACATCTGGCCGACCTTCATCTTGTTCTGCTCAGCCAGCTTCTTGGCCTGGATGGTAGCTTCGTCTTCGGGCTCTTCATAACCATCGGAGATCTTGAAGTGTACGAAGTAGGTGAGTACCATTACGATACCGAGAACGAACGCGAGAGCGGCGAACTTGTTCTTTTCGCCAACGATACCTGCGAGGATACCTGCGAACGGGAGTCCTACATAGGAGAACAGGAGGGAACCTACGTTGTTCCAGAGGGCCTTACCGGATGCTACGACGCCTCTTTCTTCCGGGGTTCTTCCTATTACGGATACCATCGTGTTGTTAGCTACGTAGCCCAGGTTCCAGATGAAGTGGGATACTATTGCCGCGATGGCGATGATAGCGCCTGCCACTGTCGGATTCTCCGAGAGACGCAGGAACTGGAATGCGAAGATGAACGGTACGATCCAGGGTACGAGTACCAGCCAGGAACGATAACGTCCATACTTCTTGGGTCTGGTTCCATTCATGATCATGCCGTATACCCAGGACAGGACTGCATCCACGATGGAGAATACGGAGTTGATGACACCGGCCTGAGTCGGGGTGAATCCGAGGCTGTTAGTCATACAATTCATGAAGTAGAATGTTTCGACGTTGGACATGAGTACGAAACCGCCGTCGCCAACGCCGTAGAAGGTCTTAACTGCTTGTGTTAATCCTTCCTTGCGTTTGAATTCTGCCATTTTTTCCTCCTTAAAAAGAAAATGATTGCTGGACGCGATGTTAAAAATTTATCGCAATACCATTGTAATAACATTATTTCAGCTGGTCAATAGCATTAATTCTATAGCGCGCTTTTTCCTTATTTTGATGTATAAGCAGCTTGCATTTCCTCATTTTTGCGGATATAATATTTACGGGAGGAAGCATCATGAGTACCATTAAAAATGCTGATAAGCGCAGAACTGGCCGAATTTTGCTCAATACGCAGATGATAGCCGATGATCTGACCGATATGAATTGGCAGTTTTTCCTCAATTCAAAGGATAGAACGCCGGTGCTGCGCGGATTCGAGCTGTACAGCAGCCAGACGGAATTCGACGAGGATGTTATCTATATACTGGCAAAGGGCAGGACGAAGGGTTTTCCTGTGGACCGCTGTCCGTACATCACCTCGGAAAACGTCTTTGGGGCGGCTCCGCACATACGCGGAGTTAAAAAGTCGGATACCGAGATCATAAACGCTATGATAAGCATCTTCGAGCGCTATCACCAGTTCGAGTCAGACATCAACGATGTTCTTCTGAGCAACGGCAGTCTCAACGACCTGTGCGCCGTGGGCATCAGATTCTTCCACAACCCCATATACATTCACGACAGGATGTTCACTATCATAGCCCTCCCGGAATACAAGGAAGGCATGCTGCAGTTCGAGCGCTCCGAGGACGGAAACAACATACACGTGCCCCTGTGGCTCATCAACGACTTCAAATTCGACGAAGCCTACCACGACACGCTCACCAAGAGGGAAGCAAGCATCTGGGGCAAGGACCAGTTCCCAAGGAACATGCGCAGCCTCTACGTAAACCTCTGGGACGGCGATTATTACAATGGAAGGCTTCTGATAAACGAGCTGGATACCGCCTTAAAGCCAGGCCAGTTCCGCCTGGCGGAGATCTTTGCGGAGTACGTCAAGATAATCCTCCACAGGGATATGAAAGTTCCGGGCCACCACTTCAGGGACTACGAAGACACCATACGCATGCTTATAAAGGGCGAACCGGCGGATCCAATGGATGTTAACGCCCTTCTGGACATTCTCGGCTGGGACGACGGCGACAGCTACATATGCATAAAGATACAGAGCCAGAACCCCGACATACAGATAATGTCGGATTCGGCGCTTAGAAGCCAGCTGACTTTCGACTACCCGCACAGCTTCGATTTCTTCTACGAGGGCCGCCTTTGCGTTATAATAAACTTCACGAAGGGCAAAAGGGACGCGGAAGAGATAAAAGCTTCGATAGCGACACTTATCAGGGACAGCTACATGTACTGCGGCATCTCCTGTCCGATAAAAGGGATCAGGAAGATAAGGGTGGGCTTCAGCCAGGCGGACATAACACTCAAGAACATAGAGATAACTCGCAACCGCTGGCTCATGATATTCAACGAGTGCGCGCTGGACTACATGATAGATTCGGTGATACAGCAGATGCCGGCATACAACCTGGTTGCCCCGGAGCTGCTGAAACTGAACGTGATAGACCGCGAGAAGAATACCGATTATTATCACACTCTAAGGGTGTATCTTGAGAACGAGCGGAGCATACCGCGCACTTCGGAGGCCCTCATAATCCACCGCACGACGCTTCAGTACAGGCTCGAAAAGATAGAACAGCTGACGCGCCTCAACCTTGACAGCGAGGATGTGCGCATCTATCTCATGCTGTCGTACAAAATACTTAATTATGTAAACATAATGCATATTTCACCGTCTTAAAGCTAAATTTTAATATAAATTGAGGAGTATTATGAGCAAAATTATCAAAGGAAAGACATTCGATGAAGAGAGGGCGCTCTACGCGAGCCGAGGAGTGATCGCAGAAGACTGCCGCTTCGACGGCCCGGCCGACGGCGAGAGCGCTTTTAAGGAAAGCCGCGATATAGAGGCGAAAAACTGCTATTTCAACCTCCGCTACCCGTTCTGGCACGTGGAAGGCCTTGTAGTGGAAAACTGCGAGATGACGGAAAACTGCCGCGCGGCACTGTGGTATACACACGGCGCGTCCATCAGGGATTCGCGCCTGCACGGCATAAAAGCCCTGCGCGAATGCAGCGGGATAACGATAGAAAACTGCGATATCATCTCTCCGGAATTCGGCTGGTCCGTAAAGGACATCGTGATGAAGGACAGCAGCGCCGAAAGCGAGTATTTTATGATGCGTTCGGAGAGCCTTCGCTTTGAGAACGTGTCACTTAAGGGCAAGTATTCCTTCCAGTACATAACGGATTCGGTCTTCGAAAACTGCAATTTCGACACCAAGGACGCTTTCTGGCACGCTAAGGACGTTGTGATAAGAAACAGCACCATAAAAGGCGAGTACCTCGCCTGGTACTGCGAGAACGTCACCTTCATAAACTGCACCATAAGCGGCACCCAGCCTTTCTGCTACTGCAAAAACCTTAAGCTGGTCGACTGCCGCATGTTTGACGCGGATCTGGCTTTCGAAAAGTCCGAGGTAGAGGCGAATATCCTCACGCCTGTGATAAGCATCAAGAACCCGCTGCGCGGCACCATCACGGTCCCGGAAGTTGGGGAGATCATAATGGACGACAAGAAGGCCAGGGGCGAGATAATCATCGGAGAAAAGAAATGAACTACAGAAAACTGGGCAAAACAGGCCTTATGGTCAGCGAGATAGGCTTCGGCGGCGAATGGCTTGAGCGCCACGATGAGGCGGAATCCGTAGAGCTTGTTCGCTACGCCGGAAGCAAAGGCATCAATATAATAGACTGCTGGATGGCCGACCCGAAATCGCGCAGCATCATAGGAAAAGCCATAGCGGACTGCCGCGAGAAGTGGATAGTGCAGGGCCACATAGGCTCCACCTGGCAGAACGGCCAGTACGTGCGCACCCGCGATATGTCTAAGGTCGTGCCGGCTTTCGAGGACCTTCTTGAAAGGATAGGCGGAGGATACATAGACCTCGGCATGATACACTATGTGGATGCTCCGGACGACTGGAACACCTGCATGAACACAGAGTTCACAGCCTATGTAAAAACTCTTCACAGGGACGGTATCATACGACACATAGGCATCTCCACCCACAACCCGCGCATAGCGAAGATGGCTGCGGAAAGCGGTTTTATCGAAATGATAATGTTCAGCATCAACCCGGCCTTCGACATGCGCCCTGCCTGCGAGGACATAGAGGTCCTGTTCGGCGAATACGACAGCTCGCTTAGCGGCATAGATCCGGAAAGGGCGGAGCTCTACAGCCTCTGCGAGCAGAACGACATAGGCATAACTGTCATGAAGGGCTTCTTCGGAGGAAGGCTCTTCGACGCGAAGACTTCGCCTTTCGGCACGGCGTTCACGGCGCCGCAGTGCATACACTACTGTCTCACCAGGCCGGCTGTAAGTTCGGTCCTGTGTGGTTACGATACGACCGCGCAGGTGGACCAGGCTCTGGCCTACGAGACAGCGACAGACGACGAAAAGGACTACGCCTCGGTGATAGCTTCCGCTACGCTGCACTCCTACACAGGGCAGTGCACCTACTGCGGACACTGCAGACCTTGCCCCAAAAACATCGACATCGCTATGGTGAACAAGTTCTACGACCTCGCAGTGCAGCAGCCGCAGGTGCCCGAAAGCGTAAGATCGCACTACAGCCTTCTTGAAAACAAGGCCTCCGACTGTATAGGCTGCAAAAGCTGCGAAGCCCGCTGCCCGTTTGGCGTAAAGATAGCGGAGCGCATGGAAAAGACTGCGCAGCTCTTCGGGGAGTAACTCTCGGATGAACGATACTGCAGGCAAAACAAGAATACTTTTCATCTGCCACGGCAACATCTGCCGCAGCCCGATGGCGGAATTCGTAATGAAGGATCTGGTCGAAAAGGCAGGGCTTTCGGACCGATTTGAGATAGCCTCTGCCGCCACGAGCCGCGAGGAGATATACCGCGACAACAGGACAGGAAAAGACATAGGAAGCCCCGTATATCCGCCGGCGCGCCAGGAGCTCGCAAGGCACGGCATCAGCTGCGAAGGCAAGACCGCAAGGCAGCTCAAGGCAGAGGACTACAGCCATTACGATATGCTGGTCTGCATGGACCGCCAGAATATAAAGAACACTTTGCGCATCATAGGTGCAGATCCGGAGGGTAAAGTCTGCGCTCTTCTGGACTTTGCCGGCCGCGAAGGCGAGGAAGTAGCGGACCCCTGGTACACAGGAGATTTCACCGCAACCTGGGACGATGTGCTGGAAGGATGCATGGCGCTGCT
>JAFRXM010000050.1 GCA_017443515.1 Bacillota bacterium
CTGCATAACCTCAAAACAAGCTTTTCGCAGAGCCGGATTCCCACGTTTAGATATGTGGCGATTCTGGCTCTCGAACTGTCCGGATTGATACGGCGGGGCATCATTACCGGCATAGGCATTTAGTGCCTTTGCGCTATGAAATCGTCGTATATCGCCTATTTCAGCCAGTATGATGGGTCCCAGACGTTCACCAACTCCGGCCATGCTGAGAAGCACTTTGTATTCAGGGATGGTCGATGCAATGTTTTGCATTTGCAGTATGGTTGCATCTGCCGCATTCTGGGCTTCTGAAAGCAGATCCACGCATTGATCCAGGGCAGAAGACATGTACTCGCTGTTTCCACGAGTAGTAATGCTGCTTTTGGAAAGCTCATAGATCAACAGTGCCTTGTCAGCCGCAAACTTGTCATTAGTCTTCTTGACTAGTATTGCATAGCTGTTCATAAAACGAGTCTTTCCGATTTCATTGATGTAATCAAATGAGTGAAAACGCTTAATGAACTGTAAAAGCATGCATTTTTCAGGGTTTCTGCTCTTCAGCGCAAGAATATGCGTAATCCCGGGCATGGTCTCATCGAGGAGATTGATGAGCTGATTCTTGGATTTCGTGACCATTGAAATTCGTTGCCGATACTGCGCTGACAGGAATTTAAGGTCGTCGTATTTCTGCTCTACCGGAGAGTATGGCGTTAGAAGATATGACTTTTCTAATGCATAGCGGGCTATCCGCAGAGCATCTTTTCTGTCAGTCTTTGCCTTACGAAGCTCCGTATCGCCAAACTTCTTCATAAGGTATGGGTTGATCAAACATGGTGACAGCCCTGCAGCAAGCAATGCCTGAAGAACAGGATAGTGATAGTGACCTGTAGCTTCCATCAAGATCACTGGAGAAATGTCTGTCTGAGTGATATACTTGATTAGAGCATCCAGATCAGGTTTTGTGTGGTGCATCTCATAGGGCTTAATGCGTATGCTTCCATCGCTATTTAAGATGGCAACAGTGCTTTTGCCTTTGGAAATGTCGATGCCTACAGCAATCATAAAACCTCCTTGGAAAATAGATTTGATTGGGTTCAGCTCTTCAAAGTTCAGACATATTCTTTAGTTAAACGGGAGAACACTATGGCTGCCCAACTTGCTTAATCGAATAAGAAACAATGAAGGCTGGCTGACATATTTGTCGCCGGGCGTGGTGTCCCAATTCAAGATTACGTCAGGCCAATCACCTTCATCATAAAGAAAAGCGAAGGCTAATTAAACCCTCACTTATATATTAAGAATTCAAGTTTGTCTATATGAGATACTATTGATTTCAGGTCGGAAACAATAACAAGCAGACCGCTTGACTAACTGTCAAAATGCTTTTTTCTAACGGATCTCTAACAGATTTTTCGAATTAGAGATCCTTTTATTTTTCAACGCTGATCGGCTCCCGCACTCTTGGCGCGCACGCAAACGTTGAAATTTCAAGGTGTTCAGTAATACGACACGGACCTGGCTAACGTTAGATAAAACTCCCCTTATGCGACTGGGGGTCAAGAGGCCTCGGGTTCAAGTCCCGACACTCCGACCAAAACGCAGAAGACGGGTCAGTCCCGTCTTTTGTCGTTTTTTGTAAAAGTTGATTTTGCCTGCTTTTTGTGTTATTTTTAAAATAGGAAGAGATATGCGTGTTATGGAACAGGGTAAAGCAAAAGCGATAATATACGCGTTCCTGGCGGCGGTGTTTTACGCGGTCAATGTGCCGGCGTCAAAGATACTGCTCAGGAACGTCGGCCCGACTACGATGGCTGCGCTGCTGTATCTTGGTGCGGGCATAGGTATAGGTATTCTTTCGCTTGTGAGCAGGAAAGGCAGAGCAGGCTCGGAACGCCTTTCAAAGAAGGACTTTCCATTCGTCATAGGAATGATAGTCCTGGATATTGCGGCTCCTGTATTTCTGATGCTCGGCATCAGTTACAGTTCTTCGGCAAGCGCTTCGCTTCTTGGCAATTTCGAGATTGTCGCGACTACAGTGATCGCGCTCTTCGTTTTCAAAGAGGCGGTGTCCGCAAGGCTTTGGACCGCTATAGCGCTGATAACGCTTTCAAGCATAATGCTTAGCTTTGAGGGCAGGGACAGTTTCAGCTTTTCGTACGGCTCGCTGTTCGTACTGGCGGCTGCCGTCTGCTGGGGATTTGAGAACAACTGTACGAGAAAGATCTCATCCAAAAGCACATATGAGATAGTCGTGCTCAAAGGAATATTCTCCGGGCTGGGTTCGCTTGTCATAGCGCTGATCAGAAGAGAAGCGATACCAGGGCTCATATACATCGCGGCGGCGCTGATCCTCGGTTTTGTTTCATACGGGCTGAGCATTTTCCTCTATGTCCGCGCGCAGAATATCCTGGGGGCAGCCAAGACCAGCGCGTATTACGCGGCAGCGCCCTTTGTAGGGGCCTTCCTTTCATTCGTATTTCTTAAGGAAGAGCTTTCCTGGATGTATGCAGCTGCTCTGGCGGTGATGATTGCAGGTTCGGTGCTCGTAGTTGCTGACACTCTGATCAGATATCACGCGCACATGCACCAGCACAGCTTCATTCATACCCACGATGGGTCGACGCACACGCATACGGTAACGCACTCGCACGAGCATAATCATTACATCACAGATGGTAATCACGGCCACCATCACTCCGGAAAGAGTCTTGAAAAGCTACCGGGGGCAATACATTCGTAGCTTCCCGGTCTATGGCCAGAAAGGAAAAATGACCATGAGTTCAAAAGTATACTTCACCAAGGACCTGAGCCCTGAAAAAGTCGTAGAGTTATATAGGGCGCTGGGAATAGAACTGCCGGGCAGGGTAGCTGTCAAGCTTCATTCCGGGGAGAAGGGCAACCAGAACTTCCTTGGGCCTTCGTTCTGGAAGCCTGTGATCGAAGAGGTAAAAGGCACCGTCGTAGAGTGCAACACCGCCTACGGCGACGCTTACGGGGGCGTGCGCGATCATACCGGTCCGCACCTCAAGCTCCTTGCGGACCACGGATGGAGCAGGTACTTTAACGTAGATCTTATGGATGCCGAAGGCCCGGATGTAGTCTGGGAGATCCCGGACGGCAAAGTCATCAAGGAAAACCACCTCGGAAAGAACATAGTCAATTACGATTCTATGCTGGTGCTTGCGCACTTCAAAGGGCACCCCATGGGCGGATACGGCGGGGCGCTAAAGCAGCTTTCCATAGGATGCGCATCGGCTGCGGGCAAGGCTCTGATCCATTCCGGCGGAGCGTCTTCCAGCAACATCCTGGCATGGAAGAAGCACGCTGCACAGGACAATTTCTGCGAGGCCATGGCTGACGCCGCGTCTTCCGTAGTAAGGCATTTCTCCGGAAAGATCGCATATATCAACGTGATGAAGAACCTGTCCGTGGACTGCGACTGCGTGGCTGTCGCCGAAGACCCCTGCATGAAGGACATAGGAATGCTGGCGTCCCTGGACCCTGTAGCTATAGATCAGGCCTGTATAGACCTTATCTACGCGGCCAAGGATGACCCTGGCCAGGCGCGCTTCCTGGAGCGCGTGGAATCCCGCCACGGCGTACACACGATAGAAGCTGCCGCAGAGCTCGGTATAGGAAGCCGCAGCTACGAACTGATAGAAAAGGAATAAAACATGTATTATACGAACGTGCTGGATCTTATTGGGAACACTCCGCTGCTCAGTCTGGAAAAGACGACCGGCATGCAGATCTACGCAAAGGCGGAGTTTTTGAACCCCGGCGGAAGCATCAAGGACCGCATAGCTCTGGCAATGATAGAAGAAGCTGAAAAAGACGGCCGCTTAAAGCCCGGTATGACTATAATCGAGCCGACTTCCGGAAACACCGGCATAGGTCTGGCACTGTGCGGAGTGCGCAAAGGCTACCGCGTGATCATTGTCATGCCGGAAAACATGAGCGAGGAACGCAAAAAGATCATCCGCGCCCTTGGCGCCGAGCTGGTGCTTACCGATCCTGCGCTAAGTATAGCAGGCTCCGTGGATAAAGCCATGGAGATAGCGGCAGGCTCTGCGGAGTACTTTGTGCCACAGCAGTTCCAGAACCCGGCAAACCCGCGCATGCATTACCGGACGACCGCCGTGGAGCTTGTGCAGCAGCTGGGCAAGAAGATAGATATCTACGTATCCGGCGTCGGAAGCGGCGGAACTCTGCAGGGAGTTGCGCAGTACCTTCTGGAGCAGAACCCGGACTGCAGGATAGTAGCCGTTGAGCCGAAGAACGTTTCTGCCCTTCTGGGAGACGAGCCAGGTCTTCACCAGATCCAGGGGATAGGGGACGGCTTCATCCCCGACATCCTCGACACTTCCATCATCACGGATATAGTGGAGGTCTCGGACGACGACGCCATAAACACCGCACGCGAGCTTGCAAGGGTGCAGGGGCTTTTAGTCGGCACCTCTTCAGGAGCTAATGTGTGGGCAGCCGGGCAGATGGCTGAAAAGTACGGTAAAGACAAGGTGGTCGCCACCGTGTTGCCGGACCGTGCGGAGAGATATTTCAGCACAGCGCTGATCTGATAAAGGAGGAGATAATATGTTTTGCACCAATTGCGGTAGAGATATAGGGGACTCGAAGTACTGTCCGTTCTGCGGATACTCGCAGGATGGCGGCAGCACTTACATGTTCCGCGGCGACGGGATCGCCGACCTTTACAGGGACGTGTTCAGGGATCCGTTGTTCCTGATCATATGCATACTCATGACGGTCGCAGCCGCGCTTTCCTTCGTGTCGAAAGAAAGCGGTTCCGGAAACATAACGATCAGCGTCGGAGTGCTGGAGATACTGTACGTCATCGCCCTGTGGCTGATCTTCGCGGCGGCAAGGAACCAGAACCGCTTCAGCGGCACAGGCCTTGCGATGGCAAGTGGCGTAGTCAAGGCGACTTATATCATAACCTGGATCGTGGCCGGAATAGTTCTGGTGGCAGGCGTCCTGGTGCTGGTTTTCGGGCCTCTTGCAATAGACAATATAGACTGGGATTTCACAAGAAGCACGGCTGTTGTGCAGGCGAGCCTTATCAGCCCCGGTCCGGGCAGTTCCGGAAGCATACCTCTTCCCGAAGGCTTCGAATGGATCGAAGGTCTTGACGGCCTGGATGGTCTTGACAGGATCCCTTACATCACAAGCATCTCTGTACGGGCCATCGGCGTGATCATGATGATCGCTGCCGTTGTGGTGATACTCATCAATATTTTCTACATCCGCAACCTTCACAAGTTCACCAAATCCCTGTGCACCAGTCTTGCCAGCGACCAGTACCAGGTCGTAAAGGCAAACACCAGCAGTGTATGGCTGCTGGTGTCGGCGATAGTTTCCGTATTAGGTATTGTCGGCAGTATCTCGTTGATAAGCGGGGTGGTGGACGCGATGTCTGTCATAAGGCAGCTTTGCACGATACTGGCTACTGTGCTGTCGTTTGTGATGATAAGGAAGTACTTCGTCAGGTAAGGCCGTAGATGTCTTTGCACTTGTCCTCGAGGTACTTGATGTAGTACTCGGGATCGAAGGGCGCGCCGAGGACCTGCTCCAAAAGCTCGCCCGGCTTGTACAGACAGCCGTGCTGCCATATGTGCAGCCTGTTCCATGCGTTTAAAGGCCCGAAATCGCCTGTTTCAAGGCATTTATCCACGTCGACGGACTCTTTCATCTTCGCGAGGAATTGTGCGCCATACGCGCTCCCAAGGGCGTAGGATGGGAAGTAGCCTATCGCGCCTCCGGACCAGTGCGAATCCTGCAGGACGCCGCGCTTATCGTCCGGAACATCAACACCCAGATACTCTTTATAAAGCCTGTTCCACTCGTGGGGCAGGTCTTTTACTTGCAGTTCTTTGGCCATTACGCGCTTTTCGATCTCGTAGCGCACCATGACGTGCAGGCTGTAGGTGACCTCGTCGGCTTCGGTGCGGATCAGTGAAGGCTCGGCCTTGTTGACGGCCCTGTAGAGTTCCTCCGCGCTGCGGCCTTTCATCTGTTCGGGGAATAGCTCCGCGAGTTTGGGGAAGATGAATTCGCAGAACTTTCTGCTGCGGCCGATGAGGTTTTCGTAGAAGCGGCTCTGGCTCTCGTGTATGCCCATGGAGACGCCGCCGTCCAGGACTGTGTAGGCCAGGTCGTCGGCCGAACCGGTATCGTAGAGGGCGTGCCCGCCTTCGTGGATGACGCTGTACATGGAGCTTACGAAGTCGTCCTCCTGGTAGTGGGTGGTGATCCTCTCGTCGAAATGCGACCCCAGGCTGGTGGTGAACGGGTGCTCTGTTGTGGAAAGGCCTACGTGGCCCAGATCCAGTCCCATGGTCTTCATCAGGTAGAACGACAGCTCCTGTTGTTTATCTGCCGGGAAGTTTCCGTAACGTATGTTATCGTCTACCTGCGGTTTTTCAGATATTTTCTTAAGAAGCGGGACTATGCGGCTGCGCAGTTTTGCGAAAAACTCGTCGCAGATCTGCATGTTCAGGCCGTCTTCATATTCGTTCAGCCAGTAGTCGTAGGGTTTTTTGTCCGGCGCCAGGTAGCCGGCAAAGCGTATATTGGTCTCGAAGATCTGCTCAAGCAGGGGACGGAACATCTCGAAGTCCGAAGCTTCCTTTGCCCTGTGCCAGACGTCATCGGCCTTTACCAGAAGCTCCTGGTAGGCCACGTACTCGTCCATGGGGATCTTCTGCATGTCGCGTATGTTCTTAAGGAGCAGGAAGACCATGCGCTGTTCCTTTGGAGGCAGCTTGTCCTTGAAGCTGTCGAGAAACTCCAGAAGGTCCACGGTGTCTTTGGAAGTACCGAGTCTGTAGACTTCCTCCGAAAGGACGGAAAGGGTGACGCCTCTGTTGGCTGCGGTGTCTTTTGGTGCCGTGGTTGCTCCGTCGTAGTAGATCAGGCCCATAGCGTGGTTGTACGCCGCCATCTTCTTCTGAAGCTCCATGAGCTTTTCGCGGGCGGCCTTGATAGTCAGTATCTGCATAACTGTTCTCCTTCGTAACAAGATATCAACAATTATATCACAAACCGGGTGAAAATTGGGGACGGTTCTGGTTTTCACCATTTTTCATTGTCACGCCCTTTTAAAAATGATATAATCACATAGAACAAAAGTCGTTTTTCTGGAGGTGTACCATGGGAAACAGGATCATAACAATAAGCAGAGAGTTCGGCAGCGGCGGCCGCACCATAGGTAAGCTGGCAGCTGAAAAACTCGGCATTCCCTGCTACGATCAGGAGATAATCGCAAAGATCGCAGAAGAGAGCGGCCTTGCGGAAGAGTATATCAAGGAGAGGGGAGAATACATGCCTTCATCCAGCTGGATCGCCAACGCGCTTTCGGCGCGCAGCATAGGCGGCCTTGCCAACGAGGACCAGCTCTGGAGCAGTCAGTGCAAGGTCATAATGGATCTTGCGCAGAAGGGTCCGTGCGTTATAGTCGGACGCTGCGCCGACCACATACTGCGCGACGACCACGAGCTTCTTACCGTGTTCATCCACGCCCCCAAGGAAAAGCGCGCGGAGCGCATCGTAAGGGTATACGGCGAGAGCGACGTTTCGATAGAAAAGCGCCTTAAAGACAAGGACAAGCGCCGCAAGGCCTACTACCAGCTCTACACGGATACCGAGTGGGGCGTAGCCAACAACTACGACGTGTGCCTGGACAGTGCGTCCATAGGCATAGAAAAGTGCGCCGACCTGCTTGTAGAACTGTACAAAGGAATGAAATAACAAAATAAAAACGGGGTCAGTTCAATCAGACCCTGTTTTTTTATTGGTGGAGCGTAGGGGGATCGAACCCCTGGCCTCAAGATTGCGAACCTTGCGCTCTCCCAGCTGAGCTAACGCCCCACGGCACATTGCTTATTCTAACTCATCCGGAGGAAAACTTCAACCACTTTTTGCAGGCAGACAAGGGTTTGACGCGGCATGCGTACGGGTGTAAAATAATAACGTTATACATCGATCAATTTCCGGAAAAAACCGGTCAGTAAAAGGAGAAACAATGAGAAGGTCAGAACTGAAAGCAAGGGCTAAGGCCCAGCTTGGCGGGCAGATATTCGCAAACCAGTGGATGATGGCGCTGGCGCTCTGCCTGATATCTGCGGCAATAACAACGCTCGCCGGAATAGTAGTCCCGGGGCTCGGAGCGCTTATAATCACCGGACCTCTTACGGTATCGCTGTGCGGCAGCTTTGTCGCGCAGACCCGCTACGCGCGCGAGATGCAAGTTGAGGATCTTTTCGTGGCGTTCAGACGGGATTTCGGCGGATGCTTCCTGCTGGCTCTTATGCAGGCGATCTTCATCTTCCTGTGGAGCCTGCTTTTCATAATCCCGGGCATAGTCAAGAGCTATTCCTACTCCATGTGCATGTACATCAAGTCGGACCACCCGGATTACGACTGGAAAGCCTGCCTTGACGGCAGCCGCCAGCTCATGCAGGGCAATAAATGGAGGCTGTTCGTCCTGGACCTCAGCTTTATAGGATGGTATATCGTGGGAGCCCTCGTACTGGGAGTCGGCACGCTTTGGGTAACACCTTACCACCAGGCCACCAGAGCCCAGTTCTACGAGGCTCTCGTAAGCCAGTACGAATACGGAGGTGAAATGTGAATATACTCGTTACCGGAGGAGCCGGCTACATAGGCTCGCACACTTTGGTCGAGCTCCTTGCCGCAAGGCACGGAGCTGTTGTAGTGGACAATCTCTGCAATTCCAGCCGCACTGCGCTTAAGCGCGTGGAGCAGATCAGCGGAAAGAAGGTCCCGTTCTACGATGTGGACATCCGCGACCGCGAGGGTCTGGAGAAGGTCTTTTCTGAAAACAGCTTCGACTGCTGCATACATTTCGCGGGGCTTAAGGCCGTGGGCGAGTCCGTGGTAAAGCCCTGGGAATACTACGAAAACAACATCGGCGGCACCCTGGTGCTGGTCGACGTGATGAGAAAGCACGGCTGCAAGAACATCATCTTCAGCAGTTCTTCAACCGTCTACGGAGATCCGGAAGTAATACCTGTTACGGAGCAGACCCCCAAGGGTATATGCACCAACCCCTACGGCAAGACCAAGTCCATGCTGGAGGACATACTCTCCGACCTTAACGCCGCGGATGTAAAGACCGGGGACGCAAAACCCTGGAACGTGGTGCTGCTGCGCTACTTCAACCCCATAGGGGCGCATCCGTCAGGCCTTATAGGGGAAGATCCAAGCGGCATTCCCAACAACCTCATGCCATATATAACGCAGGTGGCGGTGGGCAAGCGCGATATGCTGCACGTCTTCGGCAACGATTACGACACCCCGGACGGCACCGGAGTGCGCGATTACATCCACGTGGTGGACCTTGCCAAAGGCCACGTCAAGGCGCTTCAGGCGATAGAGCAGGGCTGCGGCGTTGCTGTCTATAACCTCGGAACAGGCAAGGGCTACAGCGTGCTTGAGATCGTAAAAGCATTCGAAGAGGCGAGCGGCGTCAAGATCCCGTACGTCATCGATCCCAGAAGGCCCGGGGACATAGCCGCGAACTACGCGGACGCTTCCAAGGCCGAAAAGGAGCTGGGCTGGAAGGCTGAATTCGGCATCTTTGAGATGTGCCGCGACAGCTGGAACTGGCAGAAGAACAACCCGGACGGGTACAGATAACAGCAGTGAAGGACCATCCCTACTTGCGTCGCCGAAATATTTTCGCTCTTTTTTGAAAAATTACGGATTTTCCCGAAAAAATTATGGTAAAATCCGATTTTGTGTGGTATAATTTCGAACAATACATAAATAACCGGAAAGGATAGACAATATGATAGCTGTTTCAGACAGGCTCGAACACGTACATTCCGATATCCGCGGCCCTCTCTACGAAGAGGCTCTGCGCATGGAGGCGGGCGGCACCAACGTCCTTAAGCTCAATACAGGAAACCCGGGGCGTTTCGGTTTCAAGCTCCCCAACTCGGTGCGCCAGGCGCTGGCGCTGCACATAGACGAGGCGGTCCCGTACTGCGACGTGCGAGGCATGGCCGATGCGCGCAACGTCATCTGCACCTACCACATAGGGCGCGGCCTTCAGGGAATAATGCCGGGCGACGTATTCATCTGCAACGGTGTTTCCGAGGCGGCATCCATGATCATGGACGCTCTTATCGGAACAGGAGACGAAGTCCTTCTTCCTTCGCCGTGCTATTCGCTCTGGAGTAACAACACCTATCTTTCCGGCGGCAAGGCGGTGTTCTACCGCTGCGATCCGAACAACAACTGGAATCCGGATATAGATGATATAAAGAGCAAGGTAACGCCGCGCACCAAGGCGCTGCTTGTTATAAACCCCAACAACCCCACAGGCGCGGTCTACAGCCACGAAACACTTGTTGAGATCGCGGACATCGCAAGAAAGAACAAGCTCGTGCTGCTTGCAGACGAGATCTACGACAGGCTGGTAATGGACGGCCTGAGGCACGAATCGCTTGGCGCCATAGCTCCGGACGTTCCCTGCGTCACCTTCAACGGCCTTTCCAAGAGCCACATAATCTGCGGCTTCAGGTGCGGCTGGATGGTGTTCTCGGGGCCGAAAGGGGAGCTGGATGAGGTCCGAAACGGCGTAATGAAGCTGGCTTCCATGAGGCTGTGCGGCAACGCGCTTACGCAGCTGGTAATACCGGCGGCGCTGGTGGATTCCGAGAGCACCCGCGAGATGCTGGTGCCCGGAGGCAGGCTCTTCGAGCAGCGCAAAGCCACCTGCGAAGGCCTGGATAAGATAGACGGCGCGTCATACATACAGAACAAGGCCGCATTTTACCTCTTCCCGGCGCTGGACAAGAACAAGTTCGATTTCGAGAACGCGGAAGATTTCGCGCTCAAGTTTCTGCACGAGAGCCACGTTCTGGTCATCCCGGGCAACGGCTTTGACTGGAACGAGGATCTGCGCTTCCGTATCGTCATGCTACCGGAGCCCGCTGTGCTTTCCAAAGCGATGGACGATCTTAAGTACTTCCTGAGCAAGCACAGAAGGTAATATGCAGAATGCTGCATCAAATCATGAATAATCGCAGTTTTATGCAATAGTATTCAAAATAACAATCAAAAAATACAGAAAATATTCAAAATACACTTGACATATGCGCGTATTATCTCTATAATATGCGCATATATTAAATTTCGTCAAAACTATTGCATAAAAATACAGAAAACAGAGGCTCAAAATGAACAAGGAAAACATCAAGAAAGTAGTGCTCGCGTATTCCGGCGGTCTGGACACATCCATCATCATTCCGTGGCTCAAGGAAAACTACAACAACTGCGAAGTAATAGCAGTCTCCGGCAACGTAGGCCAGGCTGACGAGCTGGAAGGTCTGGAGGAAAAGGCCATAAAGACCGGCGCATCCAAGCTCTACGTGCTGGATCTTACAGACGATTACGTGGACAATTACATCATCCCGTGCCTTAAGGCAGGCGCCGAGTACGAAGGCTACCTGCTGGGCACCAGCCACGCAAGGCCCTGCATAGCAAAAGGCCTGGTGGAGATAGCTCTTAAGGAGGGCGCCGATGCCATCTGCCACGGCTGCACGGGCAAGGGCAACGACCAGGTGAGGTTCGAGCTTGCGATAAAGCACTTCGCTCCTAATATGCCCATCATCGCCCCCTGGAGGGAATGGGACATCAAGAGCAGGGACGAGGAGATAGATTACGCCGAAGCTCACAACGTGCCTCTTAAGATAAACAGGGAGACCAACTACTCCAAGGACAAGAACCTCTGGCACCTCTCGCACGAGGGCCTGGACATGGAAGACCCGGGCAACGAGCCGCAATACGACAAGCCGGGCTTCCTGGAGATGAGCGTTTCTCCGATGAAAGCCCCGGACGCACCTACGTACGTGGAGATCGATTTCGAGCAGGGCGTTCCGGTGGCGCTTGACGGCCTCAACATGAGCGCCAAGGACATAATCCTCAAGCTCAACGAGCTGGGCGGAGCCAACGGCATAGGCCTTCTGGACCTTGTTGAGAACAGGCTCGTGGGCATGAAATCCCGCGGCGTCTACGAGACACCGGGAGGCACCATACTCTACAAGGCTCACGAGGTGCTCGAGACCATAACTCTGGATAAAATGACAATGCACGAGAAGAAAAAACTCTCGATAACCTTCGGTGAACTGGTGTATAATGGACAGTGGTTCACACCGCTTCGCGAGGCTCTGTCGGCCTTCGTGGACAAGACCCAGGAGAGGGTCACCGGCAAGGTAAAGCTCAAGCTCTACAAGGGCAATGTCATAAACGCCGGCATATGGAGCCCGTACTCCCTGTATTCGGAGGACATAGCCACCTTCGGCGAAAGCGACTACAACCAGGCCGATTCTGCAGGCTTCATAAACCTTTACGGGCTTCCCATAAAGGTGCAGGCAATGGTAGACGGTAAGTAAGATCAGATATCCTGCGCGGGTCCTCCGTGCAGGATATTGCGGAATAAAGGAGGACATGATGGCAAAGATGTGGGCCGGCGTAACGGACGGCAAAACGGACAGCCTGGCGGACGACTTCAACTCTTCGATAAGCTTCGACAAGTGCCTCTATGCCCAGGATATCAAGGGCAGCATGGCGCACGCGGCAATGCTTGCGTCGCAGGGGATCATCAGCAGGGAAGAGTGCGATGCCATAACAGAAGGGCTCCGGGGAATACTCGAGGACCTCAAAAGCGGCGCGCTGCAGTTCGATATGTCCTGCGAGGACATACACATGTTCGTGGAGCAGGTTCTTACCGAGCGCATAGGCGACACCGGAAAGAAGCTCCATACCGCCCGCAGCAGGAACGATCAGGTTGCCCTGGACATGAGGCTCTACCTCATGGACGAGACAGATGAGATCGCAGGGCTTGTAAAGGCGCTCTGCGCAGCCATCACCGATAAGGCAGAGCAGCACAAGGAAAGCATAATGCCAGGCTACACACACCTTCAGAGGGCGCAGCCGGTAAGCTTCGGGCACAGCCTGATGGCCTACTCCATGATGCTTTTACGGGACCTTGGAAGGCTTGCGGATACAAAAAAACGCACCAACGTCTCGCCGATAGGAAGCTGCGCTCTGGCGGGCACCACCTACGATACCGATAGGAAGATGGAAGCGGAGCTTCTGGGCTTTGAGAGTATCGCTTTAAACAGCATGGATGGCGTTTCCGACAGGGATTTCTGCCTGGAGCTTCTTTCGGCTCTGGCCATCTTGATGATGCACCTTTCGAGGCTCTCCGAGGAACTGGTGCTGTGGTCCTCCTGGGAGTTCAGGTTCATAAGGCTTTCGGACGCGTTCACTACCGGCTCGTCCATAATGCCTCAGAAGAAGAACCCCGACATGGCGGAGCTTATACGCGGAAAGACCGGAAGGGTCTACGGCGACCTGATGGCTCTGCTGACCACCCTTAAGGGCCTTCCTCTTGCGTATAACAAGGACATGCAGGAGGACAAGGAAGCGGTCTTCGACGCGGTGGACACCGTAAAGATGTGCCTTAAGGTAGCAGCTCCGATGATAGCGAGCATGACAGTCCTTACGGACAACATGAAGAAAGCCGCGCAGGAAGGCTTCATAAATGCCACTGACCTGGCGGACTACCTGGTAAAGAAGGGCATGCCGTTCAGGAGTGCATACAAGATCTCGGGCGAGATAGTGGCGCACTGCATGAAAAACGGCCTGGTGCTCGAGACCCTGGCACTGGACGAGTATAAACAGTTCTCCGGGCTTTTCGAAGAGGACCTGTACGAGGACATAGATCTTAAAAACTGCATGGAAAAGCGCATCTCCGAGGGCGGCACTTCCGTCGCTTCGGTTGAGAAGCAGATAAAGTTCGTGAGGGCATCGATAAATGACTAAAGTATTCATAGACGGCAAGGCCGGAACAACAGGCCTTCGGATATACGAGAGGCTGGCTGAAAGAAAGGACCTGGAGCTTATCAGTCTTTCAGAGGAGCTCCGCAAGGACCCGGCAGCCAAGAAGGAGGCATTCGCGGCTGCGGATCTGGCGTTCCTGTGCCTTCCCGATGCGGCGGCTATAGAGGCGGCGGAGCTGGCGGGGGATACGGTGATAATCGACACCTCCACGGCGCACAGGACGGCGGACGGCTGGGTGTACGGTTTCCCCGAACTTAAAGGCCAGGCTGAAAAGATAGCAAAGAGCCGAAGGATAGCAAACCCCGGCTGCCATGCGAGCGGATTCGTTTCGCTGGTAGCTCCGCTGGTAGCAGAAGGCCTCATTGCAAAAGATACCGCGCTGACATGCTTTTCCGTCACCGGATATTCCGGCGGCGGCAAGAAGATGATAGCCGATTACGAAGCCGAAGGCAGGATAGACCTTGCTGAAGCAGGAACAGTAGATCCGCTGGATTCTCCCAAGCAGTACGGCCTTACACAGAGCCACAAGCACCTGCCGGAGATGCAGAAGATATGCGGCCTGGATATAGCCCCGGTATTCTGCCCGATAGTTGCGGACTTCTACAGCGGCATGGTGGTGACGGTACCGGTCTTTAAAAAGGACCTGAAGGGAAAAGTAGGGGATATTGAGGAAGTCTACAGAAACTGGTATTCCGGAAACTTGCTTCATTTTGAACCTTGCCCGGACGGAGGCGTCTACGGCAATCTGATGTCCGGCAAGGATGACATGATAGTTACGGTCAGCGGAAACGAGGAGCGGATCCTTCTGATATCCTGCTTCGACAACCTCGGAAAAGGCGCGTCCGGCGCTGCGATACAGAACATGAACATAGTGCTCGGCCTTCCTCAGGACACGGGCCTGGTGATATAGACGGAGGAAACTTATGAAGATGATACACGGCGGCGTTTGCGCCGCGAAAGGGTTTAAAGCCGCGGGCATACACTGCGGGATACGCAAGAACCCCGGCAAGAAGGACCTTGCCCTTATAGTCAGCAGCGTGCCTGCAAGCGCGGCGGCGGTCTACACCACCAACCTGGTAAAGGGCGCCCCCATACTGGTAGATAAAAAGCACCTTGAAAACGGCATAGCCCAGGCCATCATCTGCAACAGCGGCAACGCCAACACCTGCAACGCCAACGGCATAGAGATAGCCGAAGGCATGGCCGCTCTGGTGGAAAAGCACACAGGCATTCCCGCCTGCGACGTGCTGGTATCGTCCACCGGAGTCATAGGCGAGCCCCTGAGCCTTGATCCTGTAGCCGCGGGCATGGAAGAGCTGGTAGCTTCGCTTTCCGAAGTGGGGAGCAAGGACGCCTGCCACGCGATAATGACCACGGACACCAAGCCCAAGGAACTGGCGCTGGAGTTTGAGCTCGGCGGCAAGACCTGCCACATAGGCGGTATAGCCAAGGGCAGCGGCATGATACACCCGAACATGGCTACCATGCTGGTGTTCATAACAACAGACGCGGCGGTAAGCCCTGCCATGATAAAGAAGGCGCTTTCGACAGACATCCAGAGCACTTTCAACATGCTCAGCGTTGACGGAGATACTTCCACCAACGACACCGTGATGCTGCTGGCCAACGGTCTTGCGGGAAACCCGGAGATCACCGAAGAAGGTCCGGATTTCGACGTCTTTATGAAGGCTCTCAACACCATCAACATGGACCTTTCAAGAAGGATAGCCGCGGACGGCGAGGGCGCCACAAAGCTTCTGGAATGCAAGCTTTCCGGAGCGGACAGCCTTGAAGCGGCAAGGACCGCCGCAAAGAGCGTCATCTGCAGCAGCCTCGTAAAGTCCGCAATGTTCGGCGAAGACGCCAACTGGGGCCGCGTGCTCTGCGCTATAGGCTACAGCGGAGCGGACGTGGACGTAAACAAGATAGACCTAAGCTTTAAGTCCGCGGGCGGCGAAGTTGCGGTCTGCAAAAACGGCGCCGGCATACCTTTTTCCGAGGAGTTGGCCGCGAAGGTGCTCCACGAGAGCGAGATAGAGATAATAGTAAGCGCAGGAGACGGCCCGTTCTCGGCGACAGCCTGGGGCTGCGACCTGACCTATGAATACGTAAAGATCAACGGAGAGTACAGGACCTGATGAACATGGAATTTTCGAACGCTGAAAGGGCGCAGATACTCGTAGAGGCTCTGCCTTACATTGAAAAATACAGGGGCGAAGTGGTCGTCGTAAAGTACGGCGGCAACGCCATGATCAACGAACAGCTCCGCCAGCAGGTCATGGAAGACATAGTCCTGCTGCACCTGATAGGCGTCAAGGTAGTGCTGGTGCACGGCGGCGGCCCGGAGATAAGCGATCTTATGGAAAAGCTGGGCAAGAAGGCCGAATTCGTAAACGGCCTTAGAGTCACCGACAAGGAGACCGTGGATATAGTCCAGATGGTGCTTGCCGGCAAGATCAACAAGACCCTGGTTAACCTTCTGGAGTCCAAGGGCGGAAAGGCCATCGGTATATCCGGCCTGGACGGGCGCCTCATACAGTGCGCCATGAAAGATCCGCAGCTTGGCTACGTGGGAAGTGTCACCAAGATCAACATCGAGCCGGTGACGGACCTTCTGGAGAAGGGCTATATACCTGTCATCTCAACGATAGGCTGCGACGAAGAGGGCAACACCTACAACATCAACGGCGACACAGCTGCGGCATACATCGCAGGCGCGCTGGAAGCCAAAAGGCTGATAATGCTGACGGACATCGCAGGCGTGCTGAGGGACAAGAACGACCCGGCTTCGCTGATAAGACAGCTTTCGATACAGGAGGCAAAGCAGCTGTTCGAGGAGAAGGTCATAGCGGGCGGTATGATACCGAAGGTGGAGTGCTGCATAACGGCCCTTAAGCGCGGGGTGCGCAAGGCCATCATCATGGACGGGCGCGTGCCGCATTCGATCCTGATGGAGATCCTGACCGATGAAGGCGCCGGGACCATGTTCGTGTAAGGAAAGGACAGTATCATGGAAAATATCAAAGAACTGGACGCTCAGTACATCGCGCATACCTACGCGAGGTTCCCGCTGGAGATAGTCTCCGGCAAGGGCAGCCTGGTGTACGATGAGAACGGAAAAGAATATATAGACCTCGGCACGGGCATCGCCGTAAACTCCTTTGGCGTGGCTGACGACGAGTGGATAGCCGCGGTAACAGCGCAGCTGGCCAAGGTCCAGCACATGTCGAACCTGTACTACACGGAGCCCTGCGCGGTCCTGGCGAAGATGCTCTGCGAAAAGAGCGGCATGAAGAAGGTCTTCTTCGGAAATTCCGGCGCGGAGGCCAACGAGGGCATCATAAAGGCAGCAAGAAAGTACGCGGCCGAAAAGAAAGGCCCGGAATACTACACTATAATAACGCTTAGGAACAGCTTCCACGGAAGGACTCTCACGACGCTTGCAGCAACGGGCCAGGATAAGTTCCACCAGCTGTTTACGCCGCTTACGCCGGGCTTTGCCTACGCCGACGCCAATGATCTGGAAGGCCTTAAAAAGCTGGCAGCAGAGGTAAAGCCGGCAGGCATTCTGATCGAGTGCGTGCAGGGCGAGGGAGGCGTGCTTCCTCTGACCGCGGAGTTCGTAAGGGGCATAGCTGAGCTTTGCGCCGCTGAAGACATAGTCTTCATGGTGGACGAGGTCCAGACCGGAAACGGCCGGACCGGCAAGTGCTACGCATACCAGAACTTCGGCGTGCTGCCCGACGCTGTATCCACGGCAAAGGGCCTTGGCGGAGGGCTTCCGATAGGAGCCGTTATGCTTGGCGAAAAACTCCAGGACGTGTTCGGCCCCGGAGACCACGGCTCAACATTCGGCGGAAACCCCATAGCATGCGCGGGCGCTATAAGCGTGCTTAGCCGCATCGACGAGCGCTTACTGGAGCTTGTGCGCAGAAAGAGCGCGTACATATTCAGTTCCCTGAACGGCGCCGAAGGCATTGAATCGGTAGCGGGAATGGGCCTCATGATAGGAATAAAGACGGTGAAGCCGGCAGGTGAGGTCGTAAAGGTCTGCATGGATAAAGGCGTTCTGTGCCTTACCGCAAAGGACAAAGTGCGCCTGCTTCCGGCGCTCAACATCCCGCAGGAACTTCTGGAAAAAGCTATCGGAGTAATCAAGGAAGTGTGCAAGTAGCACAGGGGGGACGGACCCATGGATCTTAAGGGCAAGAACTTTTTAAAGCTTCTGGACTTTTCGGCAGACGAGATAAACGGCCTGCTGGAATTCGCAGCGGAGCTCAAGGAAAAGAAGAAGAACGACATCCCGCACAGGCTTTTCGAGGGCAAAAACGTGGCCCTGATCTTCGAAAAGACAAGTACCCGCACGCGCTGCAGCTTCGAAGTGGCGGCGGCAGATCTTGGCGTACATCCGGTCTACCTTGATCCCAAGTCCTCGCAGCTGGGCAAAAAGGAGAGCATAGCCGATACCGCAAGGGTGCTCGGACGCATTTTCGACGGCATAGAGTACCGCGGTTTTGGACAGGAGCGCGTCGAAGAGCTCGCAAAGTTCGCCGGCGTTCCTGTGTGGAACGGCCTTACGAACGAGTTCCATCCCACCCAGGTGCTGGCGGACCTCATGACTATAAAAGAACATTTCGGCAGCCTCAAGGACATAAAGCTCGTATACATGGGCGACGCCCGCTACAACATGGGGAATTCCCTCATGGTGGGCTGCGCAAAGATGGGCATGGAGTTCGTTGCCTGCGCACCGGAAAAGTACTTCCCGGATCCGGCTCTTATAGCCGAATGCCAGGAGCTGGCGGCGCAGAGCGGAGCTAAGCTGTCGTTTGAGACCGACCCCGAAAAGGCAGCCCTTGGCGCGGACGTCATCTACACCGACGTGTGGGTGTCCATGGGCGAGCCCGACGAAGTCTGGGAGGAGCGCATAAAAGATCTTACTCCCTACAGGGTCACCAAATGGCTCATGGATCTTGCAGGCCCGCAGTGCCGTTTCATGCACTGCCTTCCCAGCTTCCACGACCTTAAGACCGACATAGGCCAGGAGATCTTCGACAAGTTCGGCATAGACTGCATGGAGGTCTCGGATGAGGTGTTCGAAAGCCCTCAGTCCATAGTCTTCGACGAGGCCGAGAACCGCATGCATACGATAAAGGCAGTGATGGCTGCCACACTGTAGAGGCGCGATATGAAAGCATATCTGGTGCTTGAAAACGGCATGGTCTTTGAAGGAAGGCGCATAGGTGCCCCCAAGGACAGCACAGGCGAGCTGGTCTTTACCACGGGCATGGAAGGGTACCTTGAGACCCTCACAGACCCCAGCTACGCCGGTCAGATCATCATGCAGACCTTCCCCCTGATAGGAAATTACGGGGTCATCTCCCAGGATTTCGAAGGCGAGAGCTTTGCCGCGGGCTATGTGGTCCGCGAGCTTTGCGATGCGCCCAGCAATTTCAGGTCCGAAGGAGATCTTGACAGCTTCCTTAAGGAAAAGGGCATCCCGGGCATCTGCGGCGTGGATACAAGGCAGATCACCAGGATCATTAGGGAGCAGGGCGTAATGAACGCCGCCATCTGCTCTTCGGTGCCGGAGGATCTTCAGCCCGTAAAAGACTACCGCGTTCGCGGACAGGTAGGCCGCGTCAGCTGCAGACAGATACTGGACTACCCGGCATCCGGCATGGAGCTCTTCCGCGTGGTGCTCGTGGATTACGGCGCGAAGCGCAACATAATACGCTGCCTTACGAAGCGCGGCTGCAGGGTCACGGTCGTCCCGCACAACATGGTAGCGGAAGACATACTCATGCTGGAGCCCGACGGGATCATGCTCTCAAACGGCCCCGGGGACCCCGCGGAAAATACCCTGGAGATAAACCAGATCAGAAAACTTATAGGGAAGCTGCCAGTGTTCGGCATCTGTCTGGGACACCAGCTTACGGCTCTTGCCATGGGCGGCAGCACATATAAACTGAAGTACGGCCACCGCGGCGCCAACCAGCCGGTAAAGCGCCTTTCAGATGGCAGGACCTTCATAAGCAGCCAGAACCACGGATACGCCGTGGATATCGAAAGCATGGAGGGGAAGGGCAGCGTCAGCTTTATAAACGCCAACGACGGAAGCTGCGAGGGCATGGAATACCCCGGGAAGAACTGCTTTACCGTGCAGTTCCACCCCGAGGCGAGCGCCGGCCCGCACGACACCGAATTCCTCTTCGACAGGTTCATAAAAGCGATGGGAGGCGGAAATAATGCCTAAGGACAAGAGCATACACAAGGTCCTGGTCATCGGTTCCGGACCCATAGTGATAGGTCAGGCGGCGGAATTCGATTACGCGGGCGCCCAGGCGTGCCGCGTCCTTAAGAGCGAGGGCATAACCACGGTCCTCGTCAATTCCAACCCGGCCACGATAATGACGGACAAGAACCTTGCCGACTCCATATATCTGGAGCCTCTTACGGCAAAGACCGTGGCAAGGATAATAGAAAAAGAGCGCCCGGACGGGCTTTTAGCGGGCCTTGGCGGCCAGACAGGCCTTACCATAGCCATGCAGCTTTCGCGCGATGGCACGCTGGAAAAGTACGGGGTAAGGCTCCTGGGCTCAGACATAGACGCTATAGATAAGGCGGAAGACCGCGAGCTCTTCAGAAACACCCTGCGCGAGATGGGGCAGCCAGTGGTTCCTTCGGATACCGCGGAAACAGTAGAAGAAGCCCTTAAGATCGCGGATAAGATAGGTTATCCGGTCATAGTGCGCCCGGCTTTCACGCTCGGCGGGACCGGAGGCGGCATAGCCCAGGACGCGGAAGAACTTGCAGCTATCGCGAAGAACGGCCTGGACCTCTCCCCGATAACGCAGGTCCTGGTGGAGCGCTGCATCTCGGGCTGGAAGGAGATAGAGTTCGAGACCATGCGCGACGCGGCGGGAAACGTCATAGCGGTCTGCTCCATGGAGAACTTCGACCCTGTGGGCATACACACCGGAGACTCGATAGTAGTCGCTCCGGCGCTTACACTTTCGGACAAGGAATACCAGATGCTGCGCTCGGCAGCCCTGGATATTATAAGCAGGATAGGCATAGTCGGCGGCTGCAACTGCCAGTTCGCCCTAAATCCGGACAGCTTCGAATACGCCGTGATAGAGGTGAATCCCAGGGTGTCCAGGTCTTCGGCGCTTGCTTCAAAGGCCACCGGCTACCCGATCGCAAAGATAAGCACCAGGATAGCTTTAGGCTACACCCTGGACGAGATAAAAAACGACATCACCGGCAAGACCTGCGCGTGCTTTGAGCCGGCGCTGGACTACGTGGTCGTAAAGCTTCCGAAGTGGCCCTTCGACAAGTTCGCGGGCTCTTCCAGAAAGCTCGGGACCCAGATGAAGGCCACGGGCGAGGTCATGGCTATAGCGCCTTGCTTTGAGATGGCGCTGATGAAGGCCGTTCGCGGCGCGGAGATCTCGCTGGATACCCTAAACGCTGCGCCTGTGTCGCAAAAGCCTCTTTCCGAAAGGCTCCTCGACCAGGACGACCGCAGGCTCTTTACGGTATTTGAGGCCATAAAAAGCGGCGTAAGCATAGATGATATACATTCGATCACAAAGATAGACAGGTGGTTCCTTGCAAAGCTTAAGGGTATGGCGGAGCTGGAAAAGCGCCTTTCGGAAGGCTTTACCGAAGAGGACTTCATACTTGCCAAGGATTTCGGCTACACGGATGAAGCCATACGCAGGATATGCGGCGAAAAGGACATCCCCGAGCTTAAGATGAGCTACAAGATGGTGGACACCTGCGGCGCCGAGTTCGCCGCGGAGACACCGTATTTCTACTCGTGCTTCGCGCAGGAGTGCGAGAGCCGCCAGCATCCGCGCAGCGGAAAACCGGTAGTGATGGTCCTTGGCTCCGGCCCCATAAGGATAGGCCAGGGCATAGAGTTCGACTACAGCTCCGTACACTGCGTGTGGACCCTGCGCAGCATGGGCTACGACGTTGTTATAGTAAACAACAACCCAGAGACGGTCTCAACAGACTACGACACCGCGGACAGGCTGTACTTTGAGCCGCTCTGCAAAGAGGACGTCTGGAATATAGTCCAGGTCGAAAAACCTATAGGCGTCGTGGTGGCGTTCGGCGGCCAGACCGCCATAAAGCTCACGAAATTCCTCGACGGAAAAGGCGTACGCATACTCGGAACATCAGCCGACGGCATAGACCTTGCTGAAGACAGGGCGCGCTTCGACGCGCTTCTGGAAAGCTTCGGGATAAGCCGTCCGAAGGGCAGGGGTGTAAACACTCTTCAGGAGGCTCTTTACGCGGCCGAAGAGCTGGGTTATCCTGTACTTCTGAGGCCTTCCTATGTAATAGGCGGCCAGAACATGACCATCTCGCGCGACTCTGCTACAACAGAGCGCTACATGCAGGGGATCCTTGCCGGCGGCATAGAAAACCCTGTGCTGGTGGATAAATACATGCCGGGTACCGAGCTGGAGGTCGACGTCATCTCCGACGGTGAGGATGTGCTGATTCCGGGCATAATGGAGCACATAGAGCGCGCCGGTGTGCACAGCGGGGATTCCATAGCGGTCTACCCGCCTTACAACCTCGCGGACCAGATGCTCCAGCGCATATGCACCGTTTCGGAAAAGCTGGCGCTGGCCCTTGGCACAAAAGGCCTTGTGAATATACAGTACCTGATCTTCGCCGGTGAGCTCTACGTCATAGAGGTCAACCCCAGGGCGTCCCGCACGGTGCCGTATATAAGCAAAGTCACTAACGTTCCCATGGTGGACCTTGCGGCAAAGGTCATGCTCGGAGCAAAGCTAAGAGACCTCGGCTACGGAACGGGGCTCTACCGCACGCCGCCTTACTACGCGGTGAAGGTGCCGGTGTTCTCGTTCGAAAAGCTCAACGACGCCAATTCAATACTGGGGCCCGAGATGAAGTCCACAGGAGAAGTGCTGGGCCTTGGCCGCACTCTTCCGGAGGCTATGTTCAAGGGGCTCACTGCGGCGGGCTTTACGGTTCCTTCCGCAAGAGACGGAAAATGCGGCGTCCTGATAAGCGTCGAGACCAGCGACTACCAGGAGATAATACCTCTTGCCAGGCGCTTTAACGGGCTCGGCCTGGGGCTTTACGCCACGACCGGAACAGCGGCAGCCATCAAGGCTGCCGGCATACCGGTGACCCCGGTCCAAAATGCCACGGAAAGCGGCCAGATAGGCCTTCTGATGGAAGAAAAGGCCATAAGATATATAATCTATACAGGAGCCGTAAAAGACGCTACAATGGGCGATTTTATAGCTCTGCACAGGCGCGCCATGATGCTCGGCATCCCGTGCCTTACCTCGCTGGATACCGCAAACGCGCTGGCGGATATAATAGCAAGCCGCTTCAGCCTTTCCAATACGGAGCTCGTGGATATCAACGGCATGCGCGTGTGGAGGCAGAAGATATCCTTCACCAAGATGCAGGACTGCGGCAACGACTACATATTCATCGAGAACTTCGACGGCAGCATAACCTGCCCGGAATCCCTGTGCGTGAGCCTCTGCAGGCCGCATTACGGAATAGGCGGGGACGGAATAGTGCTTATCGAAAGGTCGGCGGAGGCCGACGTGCGAATGCGCAGCTTCAACCGCGACGGTTCCGAAAGCCCGGTCGCCGGCAACAACCTGCGCTGCGTGGGCAAGTACATGTACGACAAGGGCTACGTGCGCAGCACCCAGATGAGCGTCGAGACAGGAAGCGGCATCAAGCACCTTAAACTCTACATAAGGGACGGCAAGGTAAGTTCCGTGACTGTGGACATGGGTAAAGCCATGCTTAAACCGGCCCTGGTGCCAGTGGATGTCAAGAGGCTCCTGGGGGCTGACTGCGACGCTGCAGTGCCGGTACTGGACTGCCCGGCAGAGATAGGCGGAAGGCAGTACCGCATAAACTGCGTTTCGGTCGGAAACCCGCACTGCGTGGTGTTCCTGGACAACATAGACGAGCTGGATCTGAAGACGACAGGGCCGCAGTTCGAATATTCCGAGCTCTTTCCGGCAAGGGTCAACGCGGAGTTCGTAAGGATAACGGACCGCGGGAGCCTTTCGATGCGTGTGTGGGAGCGCGGCACAGGAGAGACTCTTTCCTGCGGAACAGGAGCCTGCGCGGCCGTCATAGCTGCAGCGGAAAACGGCCTTATTGCCAAGGGTGCGGACGTAAAGGTAAGTCTGCCCGGAGGCGATCTTACAGTTAATTACACAGACGGCAGGGTGCTGCTTACAGGAAGCGCCCAGACCGTATACGAGGGTAACTTTGAGTACTGATAAAACCAGAAAGCGCACATATTCCATGGTGATCACGGCGATGCTTCTTGCCGTGGGCATGGTGCTGCCATTTATTACGGGGCAGATACAGGCAATAGCAAGGATCATATCGCCGCTGCACATACCCGCTCTGATCTGCGGGCTTTGCTGCGGCTGGAAGTGGGGCCTTGGGCTTGGCATAGTGATGCCGATCTTAAGAGGCCTCATCTTCGGCATACCGGTCTTTCCGACTTCGGCTCTTCCGATGGCGGTGGAGCTCGGGGCGTACGGCCTGTTTACGGGTCTTCTTTATCCGCTGATGCTTAAGGCGTTCAAGTCGAAGAACCACCTGCCTGCCATACTGGCGGCGCTGATATCCTCCATGGTGCTGGGGCGCATCGCCGGAGGCGCGGCCAAAGCTGCGTTTTTGGCTCTGGGAGTCATAAGCACCAAGGACCCCTACACGTTCTCAGCTTTCCTCACCAGCTATTTCGTATCCACCGCGGCAGGCGCGGTGATACACATAGTGCTTGTACCCGCTGTAGTCCTTGCCGTTGAAAGGGCAGGGCTTTCTCCTCTGGCAGGCCGCAAAGGATGACGGACTTATGAAGAAACTCTACTTCGAATGCAGCGCCGGGGTCTCCGGCGACATGACGGTGGCAGCCCTTCTGGACCTTGGGGCTGATGAAGAAAAACTCCTGGAAGCGCTTAAGAGCCTTCCCCTGGACGGCTACAGCATCTGCATAAGCAGGGTGAAGAAGTCAGGCCTGGATGCCTGCGATTTTAACGTCATCCTGGACGAGGTCCACGAGAATCACGACCACGACATGCAGTACCTGCATGGCAGCGGAGAAGAGCATGCCAGTAGCCATCACCATGAGCACCACGACCATGGCGGGCACCACGAACATCACCACCGCGGGCCGCAGGAGGTCTATGAGATCATAGATAAAAGCTCCATAGGCAATGGCGCCAAGACTATCGCAAAGCGCGTGTTTGAAGTCATTGCAGGCGCTGAAGCGAAAGCTCACGGCGTTCCTTTGTCCGAGGTGCACTTCCACGAGGTGGGCGCAGTGGATTCCATAGTAGACGTCGTCGCCGCGGCGGTCTGCCTGGACGATCTTGGCATTTCAGACGTCATAGCCTCACCCCTTGCGGAGGGTTACGGCACAGTAAGGTGCCAGCACGGGATCATTCCTGTACCGGTCCCGGCGGTCGCAAATATCGCCGCGGAGCACGGGCTCATCCTGCGCAGTATAAATGTCGAAGGAGAGCTGGTCACTCCTACGGGGGCTGCTATAATGGCCGCTGCAGCAAAGCAGGAGCCTCTTCCTGAAAACTACAGGATACTCAGGGTCGGTCTGGGCGCAGGAAAGCGCGACTACCCCACGTCTGGCGTAGTCAGGGCGATGATAATAGAACCGGCGGATCTTTGATATAACATTAACGATAAGAACGCTTTTATAAACTACTAAAACCTCTCTTTTCGTGGTAAAATATATTGTTACACGGAATGGGAGTTTTTTTATTATGGCACACGAACTCAGCGAAGAAAAAAGAGAATTGTTCGAGACCATGCCGATACCGAAGGCAGTGGCTACTCTTGCCATACCTACGATAATCAGCATGCTCGTAAACCTGCTCTACAACATGGTGGACGCGTTCTTTATAGGGCGCACAGGCAATTCGTATATGATAGCCTCCACCACGCTGGCGCTGACTCTCATGCTGCTGCACCTGGCGTTTGCCGCGCTCTTCGGGATAGGCGGAGGAAGCCTTATAGCAAGGCTCATGGGTAGCAGACAGCTGGAAAAGGCTAAAAATGTCGCGGCCTTCAGTTTTTACGGCGCCGCTGCGGGAGCGGTCCTTTATTCGGTGCTCATATGGATCTTTATGGATCCGATACTGGATTTCCTGGGCGCTTCGGAAAACACCCTTCACTACGCTGAACAATATGTTTTATATGTCATAGTTCTCGGCAGCCTTCCGGCGGTGCTCTCTCTTACCATGGGCCACCTGCTGCGCAACGTGGGCTATTCGAAACAGGCGAGCATGGGCCTTTCCGGAGGCGGCATCCTGAACATGTTACTGGACCCGCTGTTCATGTTTGTGATACTTCCGCCGGGGCAGGAGGTTAAAGGGGCGGCCATAGCCACGCTGATCTCAAATGTATGCTCCTGTGTTTTCCTTCTCACCGTAACGTATAAAGCATCAAAGAATTCTCCGCTGTCGCTTTCGGTAAGGGATGTGTTCGGAATAGACAGGGCAAGCATAAGCAAGATCTTTGCCGTGGGCGTGCCCGCGGCCATCCTGACGGCGCTGTTCGATCTGGCAAACGTCTTCCTCCACAGGCTTTCTGCCGCGCACGACGATTTTACACTGGCGGCCATAGGCATAGTCATGAAGATAGAGCGCATACCCAACGCAGTCAACGGCGGCCTTACCCAGGGCATGCTGCCCATCGTGGCGTACAATTTCTCTTCGGGCGACCACGACCGCATGAATAAAGTCATAAAATACGTAAGGATACTGGGCCTGTGCGTCTCAGCTGTGGCGATAGTAGCGCTCCTGATCCTTGCAGAGCCTATAACCAGGGTCTTTATAAGCACTTCATCGTCAGCGGCGGCTCAGGCAGCCCTTACGGTTGGCATAGCCGCAAGGCTTCTGCGTATAAGATGTCTTGCCGCTCCGTTCCAGTTCCTGAACTTCAGCTCATCTGTGTGCATGCAGGGCATGGGCAACGGCTGGGGCACCATGCTTCATGCCGTAGCGCGCGAGCTGGTATTCTACATACCGTTCATGTTCCTGTTCAATTCTATGATGGGCAGTGACGGGCTTGGCGTAGCCCTGCCCGCCAGCGAGATCTGCAGCGCCGCTTTCGCGCTCTACCTTGTGCACAGGACTATAAAGAAGGCCGCGGGGCTCAGAAAGAAATAAGATGGCAAAAGAAACTTACGATAAAAAAGAATTATTCGAGAGCATGCCTATCCCAAAGGCGCTTGCCACTCTTGCGATACCCACCATCATAAGCCAGATGATAAACGTCATCTACAACATGGTGGACACGTTCTTCATAGGGCGCACAGGCAATTCCTACATGCTGGCGGCAACGACCCTCACCATGACCATGACTTTCCTGTGCGTGGCGTTCTCCAACCTGTTCGGCCTTGGCGGAGGAAGCCTCGTGGCAAGGCTTTTAGGCGCACAGAGGCCCGATGAGGCAAAGTCCGTAAGCGCGTTCAGCATCTACGGAGCCATCGCTATATCGATAGTCTATTCGGCTCTTATAGCCATATTCATGGATCCTGTCCTGGTATTCCTCGGCGCTTCTCCGGATACGATCGGTTTCACAAGGCAGTACACGGTGTACGTCGTGGTAATAGGCACGGTCTTCACCACGCTGTCCATCACCATGGCGCACCTTCTTCGGAACACGGGCAACGCCAGCAAGGCGAGTATAGGCCTTTCAGGCGGCGGCATACTAAACATGTTCCTGGATCCGCTGTTCATGTTCGTGATCCTTCCCAAAGGGCAGGAGGTGGTAGGCGCTGCCATCGCTACGCTGCTTTCCAATATCTGCTCGTTCATCTACCTGTTCATACAGGTGGTTAAGGCTTCCCGCACAGCCCCGCTCAGCTTCAGGCTGTCGGATGCGCGGAAAGTCAAAAAAGACAATGTAAAAAAGCTGTTCGCGGTAGGCGTTCCGTCGGCGCTGCTTTCGGCGTTCTTTGACGTGGCCAACATCTGCGCCAACCAGCTTGCAGCTGCCCACAGCGACGTTACTCTGGCAGCGCTTGGAATAGTCATGAAGATAGAGCGCATACCCAACGGCGTAAACGTTGGCATTGGCCAGGGCATGCTTCCTATAGTAGCGTACAACTACGCTTCCGGCAACCACAAGAGGATGCGCGAGGCCATAAAGGTGACCCGCATCATAGGTCTTATCACCTGCGCCATATGCATATGCCTGCTGGAGATCTTCGCAAAGCCGATCACGAACTTCTTCCTCAGCACCAGGGGAGGGGATCCCTCGCTTGCCATAGCAACGGTAACTGTTGCGTCGGTGTTCCTGCGCATGCGCTGCACAGCTTCGCCTTTCATGTTCCTAAGCTACAGCAATTCCTACATAATGCAGGCCACAGGCCACGGCGGAGCAACGCTTCTGCACGCCTTTGCGAGGGAAGTCATATTCTACATCCCGTGCCTGTTCCTCCTCGACAGGGTGATGGGCCAGAACGGGCTTGCCGCGGCTCTTCCCGTGGGAGAGTGCTTCGGCGCCATAGTCGGCCTGGTCCTGGTGCACTACATACTCAAAAAAGCGGAACAGAAAAAAAGCGGAATATAACAGAATACAGTAAAGTAAAAACCCGGGAGACACTCCGGGTTTTTTATGCATTTAACTTATGCACTTGTGGGGACGGGTGAGATTTACTCTTCTGCCTTTGCCTTGTTGTAGGCCAGAGTCATTCTGGAGACCTTGCGTGAAGCGGCGTTCTTGTGAATAGTATTCTTTGCAGCTGCCTGCATAAGCTTCTTTTCGGCAAGAGCGAGCTTTTCCTTTGCGGTATCGAAGTCCTTTGCTGCAAGAGCCTTGTAGAAGTTCTTGATGATAGCCTTAAGACTGTTCTTTACGCGCCTGTTGATTGCGGTCTTCTTGTTGATGACACTGATTCTTTTCTTTGCAGATTTGATATTCGCCATTAATAATTCACCCCACTTTCGCAAAATATCACTTGATGAGTATACTACGGCAGTTGATAAAGTTCAAGTTTTTTTTTATAATAGTACGGACGATATTTTGCAGATCACAGAGGATATCATGAACGATTATCAGAGATTCATAAGAAACTTCAGCATAATAGCGCATATAGACCACGGCAAGAGCACCCTGGCCGACAGGCTCATCGAAAGCACCGGCACGGTGGCTCACAGGGACATGAAAGAGCAGTTCCTGGACAACATGGACCTTGAGCGCGAGCGCGGCATAACCATAAAGCTTCAGACCACCCGTCTCGTATACAAAGCCAAGGACGGAAACGAATACATACTCAACCTTATCGACACCCCGGGCCACGTGGACTTCAACTACGAGGTATCAAGAAGCCTTGCCGCATGCGAGGGCGCCGTGCTTGTCGTGGACGCGACCCAGGGCGTAGAGGCCCAGACCCTCGCCAACGTCTACCTGGCGCTGGACGAGGACTTGGAGATACTTCCGGTGCTCAACAAGATAGACCTCGCTTCGGCTCACCCGGAGGAAGTGCGCAAGGAGATAGAGGATGTTATAGGCCTGGACGCTTCTGAAGCGCCGTGCATCTCCGCCAAGGAAGGCATAAACATCGAGGCAGTGCTTGAGGACATAGTGGCCAACGTTCCGGCTCCGGAAGGGGACTACGACGCGCCTCTTAAGGCCCTTATATTCGATTCATACTACGACAACTACAAGGGCGTGGTCATATACACCCGCATCTTCGACGGGTCGGTAAAAGCAGGGGACACCATACTGCTGATGAACACCGGCAAGAAGTATGAGGTCACGGAGGTAGGAGTCAACGCGCCTTACCAGACTCCGGTAAAGGAGCTGTCCGCCGGCAGCGTAGGCTACATCTGCGCTTCCATAAAGCAGGTCCGTGACGCGCGCGTGGGCGATACCATAACCCTGGCAGAAAGCCCCACAAAGGAGCCGCTTAAGGGCTACAAGAAGGTCCAGCCCATGGTATACTGCGGTATATACCCGACCCCGGACGAAAAGTACGAGAACGTCAAGGACTGCCTGGAAAAGCTGCAGGTAAACGACGCAGCCTTCGTGTTCGAGCCGGAAACTTCGCAGGCTCTGGGCTATGGCTTCAGGTGCGGCTTTTTAGGGCTTCTTCACATGGAGATAATAGTCGAACGCCTCGAAAGGGAGTTCGACCTCGAGATAATAACCACCTCTCCGTCCGTCATCTACAAGATCGTGGAGCACGACGGCACGGAGCGTTTCATAGAAAACCCCAGCAACCTGCCGGATCCCACGCAGTACGACCACCTGGAAGAGCCCATGGTAAAGGCGACGCTCGTGGTTCCCAAGGAATACGTGGGCAGCATCATGGAGCTCTGCCAGAGCAGGCGCGGGGTGATGGAGCACATGGAGTACATAACCCCGGAGAGGGTGGAGCTCTACTACATGCTGCCGCTCAACGAGGTCATCTACGACTTCTTCGACGCTCTTAAGTCCAAGACACGCGGTTATGGGTCTTTGAACTACGATTTCGACCACTATGAGCGCAGCAACCTGGTGAAACTGGACATACTCTTAAACCGCGAGATGGTGGACGCCTTCTCCATGATAGTGCACGAATCCGAGGCCTACAGCCGCGGCAAGTTCGTGTGCGAAAAGCTGAAGGAAGTAATACCCATGCACCAGTTCGAGGTGCCCATCCAGGCCGCTATAGGCCAGAAGATAATAGCCCGCGAGACCATACGCGCCTACCGCAAGGACGTTCTTGCCAAGTGCTACGGCGGCGATATCTCGCGCAAGAAGAAGCTCCTGGAAAAGCAGAAGGAAGGCAAGAAGCGCATGCGCCAGTTCGGAAGCGTGGAAGTGCCACAGGAGGCCTTCACAGCGGTCCTCAAATACGACGACGGAAAGAAGTAGCATATGGATATAGAAAACATTATAACCCTGCTGGGCGGGGTCGCGATGTTCCTCTTCGGAATGTCCGTGATGGGAGACTCGCTTAAAAAGGTCGCCGGAAGCAAGATGGAGATGATACTCTACAAGCTCTCCGGAAACACCCCCAGGGCAATACTTCTGGGAACGGTCGTCACGGCAGTGATCCAGTCTTCTTCCGCGACCTCAGTAATGGTAGTAGGTTTCGTAAACTCGGGCATGATGAAGGTCCGCCAGGCCATAGGTATCATACTCGGGGCAATACTTGGAACAAGCGTTACCGGCTGGGTCCTCTGCCTCAACAGCCTTGGCGGCAGCGGTTCGAGCGTGGCTTCGCTTCTCAGCACGGCGGTGCTTACCGGAATCGTTGCTCTGGCCGGAATAATAATGTGGATGTTCGCGAAGAAGACGGCACTTAAGAACCTGGGCGGTATAATGCTGGGCTTTGCGGTACTGATGTACGGCATGAGCATGATGTCCGGAGCCATTTCTCCGCTCAGATCCGACGAAAACTTCCTGAGGTTCCTTACGAGCTTCTCAAATCCCATACTCGGCATACTTGTAGGTCTTGTTGTGACTGCTGTGCTGCAGAGCGCGAGCGCGGCGATAGGTATCCTGCAGGCCCTTGCGGCCACCGGAGCCATACAGTTCGACGTGGCGTTCCCGATAATAATGGGTATAGGCATAGGCGCCTCTCTTCCGGTAGTTTTAAGCGCTCTTGGCGCGGATACCAACGGAAAGAGGACTGCTTTCGTGTACCTGATCATAGACGTGCTTGGAGCCGTTATCTGCGGCATCGTTTTCTACGGGCTGAACGCTGTTATCGGCTTCAGTTTCATGAACGCCACCATGACCATGGTCACCATAGCTCTTACAAACTCCCTGTTCAGGCTTGTAACGGTGGTAGTGCTTTCGCCGTTCACAGCGGCCCTTGAAAAGCTGGTGTGCAGGATGTTCCCCGAAGGCGCGGAAGCGGCTGCCGAGAGGGCGGACATGGACAGGCTGGAGACCCGCTTCCTCAGCCACCCGGCGCTTTCCATAGAGCAGAGCAGGCTGGTAATAGACTCCATGGCGGAGAAGGCCCTGGAGAGCGTTAAAATGGCGGTCGGCGCCAGGCGGACCCCTGACAGCGCAGTGCTGAAGAAGGTCGTAGACCTGGAGTCCGTGCTGGACAGGTACGAGGATAAGCTGGGCGCGTATCTTTCCAAGGTGACGACGCACGACCTCAACAGCGAACAGTCCAAGGAAGTAAGCAAGTACCTCAGGGCGCTTTCAGACTTCGAGAGGATCTCCGACCACGCAAGGAACATAGCAGAAGCCGTGAATGAGATAAGCGAAAAGAAGATCACATTCTCCAGCGCCGCGGAAAAGGAACTGCACACGCTTGAAGAAGCGGTCTGCGAGATAACGAATATAACCATTAAGTCGTTTATAAACGGAGACGAGCAGGAGGCCCTCAAGGTGGATCCTTTGGAGGAGGTCATAGATTTCCTTTGCGACGAGCTGAAAAAGCACCACATAGACAGGGTGAGCAGGCAGGAGTGCACGCTGGAGACGGGCTTCGTGTTCAACGATCTTCTGACGGATTACGAGAGAATAGCGGACCACTGCAACAATGTGGCGGTGGATGTCATCGAGTCCGGCAACAAGGGCGAGGACATGTATTCGCACGAGTACCACAAGAGGGTGGATTACCACAAGGATCAGGTATTCGTGAACTACTTCAGAGAGTACCAGAAGAAGTATGCAGTCTGAAAACGATAATAAAAACAGGCCGGAAAAAGCCCTGGGCATCTATGTGCATGTGCCTTACTGCATCAGGAAGTGCCGCTACTGCGATTTCGTGAGCTTTGAAAAGGCTCCGGAAGACGCGTATTTCGATAAGCTGGCGGAAGATATAGAATTGGCGGGAAATGCGTTTGGTAACGGAACTGAGTATTATGTTGATACATTGTTTTTCGGCGGCGGAACGCCTTCGCTGGCCAGCGCGGCGCAGCTTAAGAAAGTGCTGGACGCCGTCAGGGAAAACTTTGTTTTAAGAGAACCAGAGATCACCATAGAGGTGAACCCCGAGACTGTAACACCGCAGAAGGCGGCAGAGCTTAAGGAACTCGGCTTCAACCGGGTCAGCATGGGCGTGCAGAGCCTGGATGACGGCGTGCTGTCGGCCCTCGGAAGGGTCCACAGCGCAGACAGGGCGAGACAGGCTTTTCATACTCTTCGGGACACGGGCTTTGAAAATATCAACCTGGATCTTATCTTCGGCACTCCGCGGGATTCTGCAGACGAATCCGCCCCGGTGCAGCGCCTTGAGGTCTGGCGCCACACTCTGGATGAGGTGCTCGCCATGCGGCCTGAGCACATTTCTTTCTACAGCCTTCAGATAGAAGAAGGCACTCCGCTGTATAAGGACTTTGCAGCGGAAAAAATCCAGATCCCTTCGTGGGAAGAGAACCGGGAGATGTACCATTCGGCGATAAGGCAGATAAAGGAGCACGGCTACCATCACTACGAGGTGAGCAACGCGGCTCTGCCCGGCTTTGAGTGCCGCCACAACCTTAAATACTGGACTATGCAGCCTTACCTGGGATTCGGTATCTCCGCGCACAGTTTTATGCCCGTGTACGGTGAAAACGGCAGGCTTACGGCTGGCTACCGCGGCGAGGCGGCGTGGAGCTGTACGGGAGAGCCCCAGAGCCTTGCGGATCTTAAGGGAGATTTCATCTTTACGCAGCTTCGCCTTACGGAAGGCCTGAATGCATCGTTCTACAGGCAGCTGTTTGGCGAAGAGTTTTCGGCGGACTTCGGCAAGGCGCTTGAAGAACTTGCCGCAAAGGGTTATATTATAGATACGGAAAGAGGCGTACGCCTCACGGAAAAGGGACTGGACAACATAAATCCGGTCATGCAGACGCTTCTGGAGGAACTGCAATGGAAAAGAAATACGTAATGGCTCTGGACGAGGGCACTTCGAGCTGCAGATGCATACTTTTCGACAAGGAAGGCAATATGAAGAGCGTGGCTCAGAGGTCGTTCAAGCAGATCTACCCCAATCCCGGCTGGGTGGAGCACGACGCCATGGAGATATGGGCAAAGCAGATAGGCGTTGCCAGAGAAGCCATGGAAAAGATCGGAGCCAAAGCTGAAGATATCGCCGGCATAGGCATCACCGACCAGCGCGAGACGACGGTGGTCTGGGACAAGGAGACAGGGCTTCCGGTGTGCAACGCCATAGTCTGGCAGTGCAGGCGCACCGCGGAGTACTGCGATTCTCTTGTCGAAGCCGGATATTCAGACATGATAAAAGAAAAGACAGGGCTCCTTATAGACGCGTATTTTTCCGGCACCAAGCTGCGCTGGATACTCGAGAATGTCCCCGGAATGCGCGAAAGGGCCGAAAAGGGCGAGCTGCTTTTCGGAACCATAGACACATGGCTCATATGGAAGCTCACGGGCGGAAAGGTGCACGTCACGGATTTCTCCAACGCCAGCCGCACCATGATGTTCAACATACACACCCTTAAGTGGGACGATGAGATCCTGAGCATCCTGAACATCCCTAAAAACATGCTCCCAGAACCGGTTCCCAGCTCCTGCATCTACGGGTACACGGATCCTACGATATTCGGCGGCTCTATACCGGTATCCGGCGCCGCGGGCGACCAGCAGTGCGCTCTGTTCGGACAGACCTGCTTTGCGGCCGGCGAGGCTAAGAACACCTACGGCACGGGCTGCTTCCTGCTTATGAACACAGGTGCGGAGCCGGTTATGTCCAAACACGGCCTTGTTACCACCATAGCCTGGGGCTTTGGCGACAAAGTCACCTATGCGCTGGAAGGTTCTATATTTGTTGCAGGCGCCGCAGTCCAGTGGATACGCGACGAGATGGACTTCATAGAACACTCCGCGGAGATCAGCGAGCTTGCTTCCAAGGTGCCTGACACAGGAGGAGTTTACGTTGTCCCGGCGTTCGTGGGGCTCGGCGCCCCGTACTGGGACTCCTACGCCAGAGGGATAATAACAGGCATAACGCGCGGCACCAACCGCAGCCACATAGCAAGGGCCGTGCTGGAATCCCTTGCTCTTCAGACCTGCGATGTGCTTTCAGCCATGGAACAGGACAGCGGAATAGACCTGGCCGGTCTTAAGGTGGACGGTGGAGCTTCTGCTAACGACATGCTGCTGCAGTTCCAGGCTGATATGATAGGGGAAGAGGTCTTTAGGCCTTCCTGCATAGAGACAACGGCTCTGGGTGCCGCTTACCTCGCGGGCCTTGCCACAGGTTTCTGGAACAGCCTTGATGAGATAAAACACAACTGGTCCATAGACAGAGTATTCGTTTCCTCGGCGACCAAGGCGGAGAGAAAAGCCAAGCTCGACGGCTGGCATCACGCCGTCCGCCAGGCCATGACGAAGTAAAGCCGGGGGACGGTCCTTAGTTCTCACTCAGAAATACAATAACAAAAGAGGAGGGGTTGACCCTCCTCTTTATTGTGTCACTTTTCAGAAAACAGATCGAATCAGCACGTGTTACTTGAACATTGCGGGCTTGAGAAGGTTGAAGATTCCAAGTCCTGCGCAAAGAGCATCCATTACCCACAGATATGCTGCAAGTACGAACTGACGTGTGAACATCTTCTGTCTCCACTCTTCGTTGGGTACCATACCTAAGCAGATAGAACCTCCGGTGGATACCGGGGAAACTGCCGGCAGGTTAGCACCTATGCAGACAGATGTTGCAAGCCATGTCGGGCTGAGTGCGCCTGCAGTAGAGGTGTACAGAGGCTCGACGAGCGGGAGCAGGGTCGGGGTAACAACGGACATACCGCCGGAGAACAGTGTCATGAAACCAGCCAGCATTGCAATACCTGCCGGGATGAGGTTGGTCGGGAAGTGCTCGCTGATAGCGTTAGCGATAAGATCAACTGCACCGCCTGCCTTAGCAACACCCATAAGAGTGGTAACGCCTGCAACCATGACCACGATGGGCCAGGGTACTCTGTTCTTGATGATATCCATCTCTGCGCCCTTGCCGCCGATGTTCATGAACTTCAGGGCTATAGAGCCTGCGATGGCAACAAACTGAATGTCCAGATAACCGAACCACTTGGGGTTGTAGCCTGTGATCAGCTTGATGACAGCCGGTACGATAGCAAGGAGTGCAACAATAGCGATTACCCAGATGACCTTCTTGTGTTCTTCGGTGAATTCGCCCGGTTTTTCGATGGTGCCTACATCTATGTTCTTTGCTCTCCAGCCGCGGCAGATCACGAACAGAACGATGAACATGATAACTACGCCGATGAGGCCGTTGAGCCAGATGTACCACTCGAAGTCCTGTGCGTACTCAGCCCACTGGGTCTTTGCGAAGTATCCCAGAGGCTGGGAAGCACCGAGAGCCCAGGGTGCGAACGAGGAGCTTGCTGCGGGGCACATTACGGAGAATACGATGAGTATCGGGTTGATACCTGCGGAAATGCAGATCTGGAATCCGATAGGAGCGAGCAGGGCTGTTACAGCGTAGGTGGAGCAGCCGAGCAGGCACATTGCGAAGGAAAGCAGGAAGATCATGAGAGGAAGTATCCATGCACGATTGCGGTTTGCATAAATGATCTTCTTTGCGACGAGTTCGAGTAAGCCGGTCTTTCCGGTGTAGCCGTAGAAGATGGAAAGGCTTACGATGATGAATGTAAATGATACCGGCCACATGTTGACCAGCTGGCTGGTCTTAAGTCCGAGGCCGAAGCAGCCGATGAGCCATGCAAAGAGCAGCGCCCAAAGACCGATGTTGTGTCCCAGTTTGGCGTTGATGAGAATTGACAGCGCCAGACCTACAAGGACGAGGATCAAGCATAATCCTGCTGACATTTGAAAAAACCTCCTTAGTTTTAACGAAATGTGCAATAACTACTGTTTCCTGTGTTGTGACAAACACTCTGCGGTCTCCCGCAGCATTTTATGTTAATATTTTACCATTAGCTTTTTGGATAATCAATCTTCATTTTGATATGTTTTATTATATATAGCTATTACGGTATAAAATCTGCAAGTCATTGTATAGAAGCTATAAATCCAGCCGGATCAGAGGCTCTTTGTATAGTCTTCCACGCAGGCTTCAAGCTGCCTGAGCACCAGGGATCTGTTTGCCGGGCACTTCAGGAAGTACAGGTTGGTACTGCCCGCCCAGTCTGATATCCTGACGAATCTGATGCCTTCGTGCTCTGCTGCAGGTATATGAGTGGCGGTTATGGCTATCTTTTTTTGCCTTACTATTTCAAACGCACTGCTGTCGCATCCATGCAGGTTGGTGTACCTGAGGTGCAAGCCCTTTTTTTCACCTTCTTCTTTCCAGGATTGCAATGCGCGGGCGCTTTGCGTATCGTTTTCATCGGGAAAAGGAAACGCGAAAGTGAAATCCTCCAGTTCACTGAGCAGAACATCGGAGTGGTTTTTGAAATACTTGTCTGAAACGCCGGCGTAAAGATCCTTCTCGTTTATGATGTGTCTTGCGGTGATCATATCTCCATGTCCGGAGAAATATGTGTCCAGATCCATCGACTGGTTGAAGGTTATGAATGCGGCGTCAAGCTTTCCCGAGATGAGGTGCCTTATAAGTTCGTCTGCCTGTCCTTTTGAGACTATCACCTGAGCCCCCGGGTTCCGGAACATGTAATCACTGATGATCTTCTGTTCGTGGTAATTCCCGAATCGCGGCTGTGAACCTATCTTTATCATGCTGGTATTGGTATTCTTAAGACCATCGATCTGCCGCTTTATGTAGATCCAATCATCGTTGAGCCTTTTAATAGAACCGATGAGCGATTCGCCCTCATTCGTGAGCTGAAGGTTCCTGGACTTGTTGCTTCTGATAAACAGCTTTATACCCAGTTCCTGCTCTACGTTGTTAACATATTTAGTAATGATGGATGGAGAATATGGAAGATAGTATGATGCGTCCAGAAAACTTGCGTAACTGGGGAGTTCGCATATGAGTGCCAGCTCTTCGGTGGTCATGTCATTCCTCGTGCTTATTCAGGCTGCGCAGATGTATTTTGCTTATGTCTTGGATTATACCATAACGGATAGTATTACAAAATTAAAAACGAATTATCAACAGATAAATACAATTGATATATGCTTTATAATTGCATGTCTGTAATCATCGCATTTTTTGAGATGTTTATTTTTTGATTCATGAATCGATCGCAAAATTCTTTTTTTGTTCAGTTTTCGGTTTTGTGAGATAAAACACGATAAATGAAAAGACCCGGAAGATTGAACTGACCCCAAAAGGTTAGACAAAAGACTGGTCACGCAATTAAGCGACTTTAGCGGACTGGACCCTGTATTGAACAGGGCTCAGTCCCTTTAGTTTGCCTTTGATACGATGATTGTTGTAATAGTCGATATATTTC
>JAFRXM010000051.1 GCA_017443515.1 Bacillota bacterium
CTTCGCACTTCTGGAAGCGGACGTAAACTACAAGGTCGTAAAGGATTTCGTAGCAAAAGTCAAGGAAAAAGCCCTGGGCGAAGAGATACTCAAAAGCCTCACCCCCGGCCAGCAGGTCGTAAAAGTCGTAAACGACGAGCTTACCGAACTTCTTGGCGGCAGCAGCTCAAAGCTCACCTACAGCAGCAGCGGTTTTACCACCATCATGCTCGTAGGTCTTCAGGGAACAGGTAAGACGACGACTGCGGCAAAACTTGCGGCCTACCTCACAAAGGAAGGCAAAAAGCCTATGCTCGCGGCCTGCGATATATACCGTCCCGCTGCCATAGACCAGCTGGAAGTCGTAGGTTCTCAGGTCAACGTACCGGTCTACACAGACAGGAACAACCGCGACGCAGCAGCCATAGCAGTTGCCGCAAAGCGCGAGGCTGAACGAAAAGGCCTCAACATACTCATAGTCGATACCGCCGGCCGTCTGCACATAGACGAAGCCCTGATGGACGAGCTCAAGAACATCAGAAAGGCTGTAAAGCCTCACGAGATCCTGCTCGTCGTAGACGCAATGACAGGCCAGGACGCTGTAAACGTAGCGGATACCTTCCACCAGCAGCTTGGCATAGACGGCATAGTCATGACCAAGCTCGACGGCGATACGAGGGGCGGGGCTGCGCTGTCCGTAAAGGCCGTCACCGGAAGGCCCATCAAGTTCATGGGTACCGGAGAAAAGCTGGAAGCTCTGGAGGTCTTCCATCCCGACCGCATGGCTTCAAGGATCCTTGGCATGGGCGATGTTATGACGCTCATCGAAAAGGCTCAGGAATCCGCAGATCTTGAAAAGGCCGCCGAGCTAGAAAAGCGCCTTGCCAAGAACAAATTCACGCTTGAGGACTTCCTGGACCAGATGAGCCAGATACGCGGTATGGGAGGCCTTGGAAAGCTCCTTGACATGATACCCGGCGGAAACAAGGTAACAGACGACCAGCTTGACGCAGGCGAGCGCGAATTCAAGCGCATGGAAGCGATAATCCAGTCCATGACAAAAGCCGAAAGGCAGGATCCTTCACTCCTCAACGCCAGCCGCAGAAAGCGCATAGCGGCAGGTTCTGGCACAACTGTCACCCAGGTAAATCAGCTCATAAAGAAGTACGAAGACACCAAAAAGCTGATGAAGCAGTTCAACAGCGGTAAGATGGGCAAACGCCGCGGCGGTCGCCCCGGAATGTTCGGCTTCAGATGATATAGTTTTATAAAAGTTTGTAAATATATTTAAAGACCATAGGAGGTAAAAATGGTTAAGATCAGACTTAAGAGAATGGGAGCTCACAAGAAGCCCTTCTACAGAGTAGTAGTTGCAGACGCAAGAGTGACCCGCGACGGACAGTGCATCGAAGAGATCGGTATCTACGATCCTCTTACAGATCCCGCTACCATCCAGATCGACGCGGAAGCTGCAAAGAAGTGGCTCGCCAATGGCGCTCAGCCTACCGATACTGCAAGAGCTCTGCTTAAGAAGGCCGGCGTCATCGAATAAATACTGGAGGCAGAAATGGTCAGTTTGGTAGAAACCATCGCCAAGTCTCTGGTAGAAAAGCCCGATGAGGTCGTAGTTCGCCAGGCCGGTGAAAAAGACGGCGCAATCATAATCGAACTCAAAGTGGCCCCGGAGGACATGGGCAAGGTCATAGGCAGGCAGGGCAGGATAGCCAAAGCTCTCAGAACTGTCGTAAAGGCCGCATCGCAGAAGCAGAACCTCAAAGTCACAGTGGAGATCATATCCTGATGGAAAAGAGGATAAGGCTCGGACAGATAACTGCCCCAGTCGGCATCAAAGGAGAAATACGCGTTTATCCGTACCTGGAACAAACGCGTTTTTCTGATATACACAAAGTGTGTATAGGAAACGGCGCACCGGTAGATGTTGAAAAGTTCCGCAGCGACAAAAACATGCTAGTCATGAAACTTTCCGGCACAGACAGCAGGAATGACGCAGAAGCGCTGAGAGGCAAGTATCTTTACCTGCCGGAAGGTGTAAGACCGGACCTGGGCGATGACACATATCTCATAGATGAACTTAAGGGCTGCAAAGTCATTGAGAACGGAACTGTGCTGGGCATTGTGTCTGAGGTGATCTCGAGGCCTTTCCAGGATATTTATGTAGTCGAAAAAGAGGACGGCAAGTCGTTTTCTGTACCCGCTGTGCACGAATTCATAATTTCAGTCGATACTGCAGCAAAAGAGATAGAAGTCAGGCTTCCGGAAGGATTAACAGACTTATGAAGATAACCATTCTCACTCAGTTTCCGGATATGTTCGGCCCGGTGCTGTCAGAGAGCATTCTCGGACGCGCTGCCGATAAAGGGCTCGTTGAGTTCAAGGTAATTAACATAAGAGATTATTCTGTAGATAAACACAGAAAAACTGATGATACTCCGTTCGGCGGAGGCTTTGGCATGGTAATGACGCCTCAGCCCGCTTTCGATGCGCTTAAAGCTATCGGAGCTGAAGGAAAACGAATCATCTACATGTCCCCAAGAGGAAAGCTTCTTGACAAACAGCTTGCAACGGAGCTTTCGCGGGAAGAAGAGTTCTTCATCCTGTGCGGACACTACGAAGGCGTGGACCAGCGCATAATCGATGCATGGAACATGGAAGAGGTCTCGATAGGAGATTACGTGCTTACAGGAGGTGAGCTTGCGGCAATGGTTCTGGCTGATGCTGCGGTAAGGCTCATACCAGGTTGTCTTTCAGATCCGGAAGCGCCGCTTCAGGAATCTGTATACAGCGGCCTTCTCGAGTACGACCAGTACACTAAGCCCCGGGAGTACGAAGGGCTGGAAGTTCCTGAAGTGCTCTTCAACGGAAATCACCGGCTCATCCACCTGTGGCAGTTCGAAAATTCTCTGCGCCTTACTAAAAAAAGGCGCCCCGATCTTTTCGAAAAGTTTACAGAAACGGCTGAAGGGCTCACAAAAGACGAAAAAAAAATACTAGATGCTGTGCTTTTAGAATACTAGGTGTTGAACATCTAGTATTTTTTTGATAGAATATACCATATGGAAGAGAATAAGAAGAGCCGTCTGCCTCTCATACTGGTTATCGTATTCGTACTGATACTGGCTGCGCTCTATGTTTACCTGTATCTGCTGCCGCAGATCAGCGGATCCAGAACGGAGAACTACATAGTCAGCTATGCTAAGATACGCGAGTCGGCAGATCTCAAGTGCATATTGGCAAGAAACGAGACAGTATATACATCCGGTGGCGCAGGAAGCGTCAGCTACTACATCGAGGAAGGTACAAAGACCAGAAAGACGACCAGGATAGCAGATGTTTACTCCGGCAGCAGGCAATCTTTCTATGCGCAGCATACAGGTTATGTAACTTACTATCTGGATGGCTACGAAGAGCAGCTGCACCCGAACAGATTTCAGGAACTCGATCCTGACGAACTTTCCGAACTGGGCGATATCGTTCCAAGATCGGACAAGCCTTCACAGGTGGACAGCGATAAGCCGATCTTCAAGCTCATCCAGGGCGATACTTGGCACGTGCTGATACTTGTCCCGTCCGATATGAAGGGCCAGTATTCGTCCGGCCAGAGGCTTACAGTCGAGTTTCCCGACGGAGCATCCGTACCGGGCCGCGTCAGCTACATAAAAGACGGGCAGAAATATCAGCTCGTTGTAGCGGACATATCCCGCTGGTACGATAAAGAGCTGCAGATACGCACAGTAAAAGCAAAGATCATAAGCTCTGAAACAGAAGGTCTGCTCATACCTACGAGCGCCATCACCACTAACGGAGAGAATTACGGAGTATATGTGATGGGTCTGGACGGAAAGTATTCGTTCAGGACCGTGGATGTGCTTATAGAAGGCAGCAAGGAGACTCTCATAGCTTCCGGAGGCTCCGTAAAACTCTACGATGAGGTCCTTAAGGATGCAAGAAACTATAAGGAATAATATAGACCGCGTGCTCGAAAGGGCCGCAAAAGCAGCGCAGCGTGCAGGAAGAGATCCTAAGGATATCACTCTTATCGCTGTCAGCAAGATGCATCCTGCAGAAGATGTGGAAGCTGCAGCAAAGTGCGGAGTACTGGATTTCGGAGAGAACAAAGTCCAGGAACTGCTCTCAAAACAGCCGCTTGTTGAAATACCGGTGCGCTGGCATCTTATAGGACACCTGCAGACAAACAAAGTCCGCCAGGCTGTAGGAAAAGTCGTGCTGATACACTCGGTGGACAGCATGCATCTTGCGGAAGAGATAGATAAAAGATCAGCAGCTGCGGGAATCGTATCGGATATACTAATCCAGGTAAACGCAGCGCAGGAAGAAAGCAAGTTCGGAGTTGGGCTGAATGAAGCTGAAGCTCTGGCCCTGCAGGCAGCAGAAGAATTCAAAAACATACGCATAAGAGGGCTTATGGAGATAGCCCCTTACGCCGAAGACCCTGAAGAAGTGCGCATATACTTCAGGCAGGTCGCAAAACTTTACGAAGAGCTAAAAAGCGCCGGGATCACATCTATGGACACGCTTTCAATGGGCATGAGCGGCGATTTTGAAACAGCTATAGAAGAAGGCTCCACGCATATAAGAGTGGGCACAGCCATCTTCGGAGAAAGAGATTATAATAAAAAATAAAATATAAAAGAGGTGCTAAAATGGGTTTAATGGACAAGATCAAAGAAGTCGTCGGGATCGAGATCGAAGATGAAGACGAAGAAGAAGTCGTAGAAGAAGAAAAGAAAGTCGAAAAAGCAAGGCCTGTAAGGGAAGTAAGGGAATCCAGAGAGGCCAGGGATGTCAGAGATGTCAGAGAAGAAAGGCGCAGCGCTGCGGCAGCCGCTGAAAAGAGGCAGTCAACTCCCAGAATGGAGACTGTAGCACGCACTGAAGTCACCAGGCAGACCATGGGCGGCAATAAATACACCAGCCAGTTCAAGATGGTCGTTATTGAGCCCAACGGGTTCGAAGAATGCCCCAAACTCGTAGACAGCCTCAAGGCCAAAAAGCCTGTAATAATCAACCTCGAGAACCTCGAGACAGATGTCGCCAGAAAGATCTTCGACTTCCTTTCAGGTGCAACATATGCGCTTAACGGCAACGTGCAGAAAGTCACGAACAACATCTTCGTATTTGCTCCCGAAAACGTAGACGTTACATATAAGGACAGCACAAAGCAGGTCGCTGCTCCCGAAAGCTCCAGGAGCATGTGGAGATAGTTCCTTAATATGATCCGTTTGATTCTGTATTACTTTTACAGGCTCCTGAACCTGGCGATACTGCTTTACTGTGTGTTGTCATGGTTCGTAAGGCCGGGTACCAGACTGTATGATATCTACGTAAAGATGGCATACTTCCTGGAACCGCTGTTCCTGCCTGTAAGAAAGTTGCTGAGCAGATCCAGGCTCAATTTGCCTGTGGATCTGTCGCCATGGCTGACGATGATCCTCATAGGATTCATTTTCAGGATCATTATTTCGTTTATATAATATATTTTTAGGAGGTCAGTATGATCACACCTCAGGAAATACAGGAAAAAGAATTTGACAAAGCCGTAAGAGGCTACAACGCAGAGCAGGTCGACGTATTCCTCGATGAGATAACGACAGATCTGGAAGCGCTCCTTGCTGAAAAAGCGGAGATGCAGGCACAGCTCGACAAAGCCATGGCCAAGATGGAAGAGTACAAAAGCCAGGAAGGTGCGGTGATCAAGACACTCGAGTCCGCACGCGCTCTCATGAAGGACATCTCTGCAAGTGCTGAAAAGCGCGCAGACATCATCATGAAGAATGCTGAGCTCGATGCCGATCAGATCCTGCGCACTGCCCGCGACAGCGTAGAAAAGCTCAAAGATGAGGAAAAAGAGCTCACGTTCAGGGTGTCTTCACTCAAGAACAGATTCAGGAACATACTCCAGACGGAGCTCGACCGCTTCGAAAAAGTAGATCTCGACATCTTCGGAACCATGCTGCAGGACAGCAAAGCCACAGTAGTAACTCCTGCCCAGCAGCAGTCGGCACAGGCTGAATTCGACAGCCTCACCAAGGTCGATCTTAAGCCAATCTTCGATAAAAACACAGCTGATGATCTTGCCGAGACCAAGGTGATCAAGAAAGAGGAATGACGCTTTTTGGTATCGCAGCCGCAGCAGTGCTGGCGTTGGATATGATCACAAAGCACATAGTATCGTCCGGCATGGAACTTGGAACTTCCATAGCTATCCTGCCGGGCGTTTTTGAAATTACGTATATACATAACACCGGTGCGGCATGGGGCATACTTGCCGGAAAGCAGCTGCTCCTGCAGATACTGACAGCTGTTCTTATGGCGGCTGTTATAGTATATGCTGTCATAAAAAGAAAATCTTTATCCAGGCTGGAAATGATCTCTCTGGCGCTTATTGTAGGAGGCGGCCTGGGAAACTTCCTCAGCCGTGCGGTGTCAGGATATGTTGTGGATTTTTTCAACATCCATATCATTCCAGTATTCAATGTGGCGGATATCGGGATAACGACAGGATGCGTTCTGCTTATCATCTCAGTCTTTTTATCAGGAAAGAAGGAGAATGATGGACGGAAGTGAGCTGTACACATTCATTATCGATGAGGAGCACGCAGGCCTGAGGGCAGACCGCGTGCTTTCGCTGCTTTGTGAAGATGTGTCAAGAAACTACATACAAAAGCTTATTGAAAGCGGGAACATGACGGTTGACGGCGCCGTAAGCACCTCCAAAAAGAAGGTGCTTGCAGCAGGCCAGACCATAGGCCTGGCTCTGCCCAAGGCGCAGCCTTGCGGCGCCGTCCCCGAAGACATACCACTGGATATCGCATACGAAGACAGTGATATCATAGTCGTCAACAAGCCCAAAGTAATGGTCGTTCATCCCGCAGCCGGAAACTTATCGGGGACTCTTGTCAACGGCCTTCTTGCGCACTGCGGCAGCCTCTCTGTTATTAACGGAGTGGAACGGCCGGGTATAGTACACCGCATAGATAAAGACACATCCGGACTTCTTGTCGTTGCAAAAACTGATGCTGCGCACAGAGGGCTTTCGCAGCAGTTTGCTGAGCACTCTATCACAAGGCTCTACAGAGGAGTCTGCTTCTTTACACTTGCTGAAGACAGTTTTACAGTGGACGCTCCTGTCGGAAGAGATCCTAAGAACCGCCTCCGCAACGCAGTAGTCCCTGGTGGGAAAAGAGCTGTGACTCATATAAAGACCGTAAACAGATTCAACGGCTTCACAGAATTTGAAGCCCGCCTCGAGACAGGGCGCACTCACCAGATAAGAGTGCATATGGCATATAAGAACAGACCTCTTCTAGGCGATGAACTCTACGGCCCCGCAAAGCAGCCCTATAAAACGGAAGGACAGATGCTGCATGCGCAGATACTGGGATTTACGCATCCAATCAGCGGACAGTACATGGAGTTTTGCGCCGATCCTCCTGCAATATATAAAGAAACTATAGAAAAGATAAAAGCAAAGGCGCGCTGACATAGACCATACACATGAAAAAGGAAGATAAGACAAATGTCATGCGTGTTCTGGACCAGAAGCGCATAGAATATAAACACTACAGCTACGGTGACGGAACAGCGATGAGCGGCACAGAAGTAGCAGCGACCCTGGGAAAAGATCCAGCCTGCGTATTCAAGACTCTTGTCACTGTAGGAAAAAGCGGCCAGCATTATGTTTTCGTCATCCCTGTAGAAAAAGAACTCGACCTTAAGCTTGCTGCACAGGCCTCAGGAGAGAAAAATATAGAGATGATAAAGTCCAAGGATCTTCTGCCTCTTACCGGTTATGTACACGGAGGATGCTCTCCTATAGGCATGAAGAAGTTCTTTACGACTTTCCTTGATGAGAGCGCAAAGCTTTGCAGCACCATTCTTTTCAGCGCGGGAAAAATAGGACGGCAGGTAGAGCTTGCGCCTTCCGATCTTGCTAAAGTCATAAGATTCGGATATGCAAAGCTTTGCAATTGATATATGAGCATTCGAAAAGCTGAAGAAAAAGATATAGACGAAATAATGAGGGTCACAAAAGCCGCCAAGGAGACCATGCGAGCCAGAGGAAACAGCATTCAGTGGGCTGGCGGATACCCGGATAAAGACTTGTGGCTTTCTGATATAAAAAACGGCAACGCTTACGTTGTGGAACGCAGCGGCCGTATCGCAGCAGTCTTTGCTCTGATATTCGGAGAAGACAGCACCTATGGATACATTGAAGACGGATCCTGGCTCAACGACGAGCCATATGCAACCATACACCGCGCCGCAAGCGACGGCAGCGAACACGGTATAATAACAGAAATCAGCGATTATTGCTCTCTGCGTACGCCGAACTTAAGAGCTGACACACATGAGATCAACACTGTCATGAAAAAAGCTCTTTTAAAGAACGGCTTTGCGAGATGCGGGATAATATACCTTGCCGACGGCACCCAGAGGGTTGCCTTTCACAAAATATGCAGGGGAATAAAAACGGAGGAATCATTATGAGCAAAGAAAGAAGAGATGCCGTCATGATCGACAAGGTGGACGGTCTGCACACCATCCTGCCTTATGTCATGCCAAAAAGGACAGATGCTGAAGTAGCCATGCAGGAGACATTTGACGTCACAGAACTCAACAAGTACATGGCTGCGCGCAACGAAGCGGAAGGCATCAACCTGAAGCTGTTCCACGGCATATGCACAGCAGTTGCAAGGACTATCTACTGGAGGCCGAAACTCAACATCTTTATCCGCGGCAGAAAGTTCTGGCAGCGCAAGGATATCACGCTGTCATTCATAGTCAAACGCACCTTTGAAGACACATCAGAAGAATCTCTGATGTTCCTTACCGTAAAACCGGACATGACTTTCACGTCCATCTCCAAAGAGATCATAGGTGACGTATCCAAACTCAGAAAAGAGTCCGGAAAGAACGATATAGGCGATATGATAAATATCTTCGCAAAGATCCCAAGGCCTATACTTACCTTTGCGTTCTGGGTATTCAAACGCCTCGAGTACCACGGCATCATGCCCAAGGCTCTTACAGACGGCGATACGGACTATTCGACTGTAATTCTTTCTAACCTCGGAAGCATAAAGTGCGGCGCTGCATATCATCACCTCAACAACTACGGCACCAACTCCATTGTCGTTACTATAGGGACCATGCACAAAGCTGTGCTCTACTCTGACGATGGGACACCTGAGCTGAAAGACGTCGTTGAGATGCACGTCTGCCTGGATGAGAGGATAGCAGACGGTTTCTACTTCGCAAGATCATTAAAGCTCATAAAATATCTTCTTGAACATCCGGAAGAGCTCGACTGCCCGATAGGAGAAGAGCTTTCCGAAGGTGCCAAGGCATCGCTTTAGAAAGGAAAAAACAATGGATCTCAGGTTTTTTGAAGATCTGGGTATTACAGCCGGTATCACCCAGGTTCCGGATGATGCTGATGAAAGGCGCGCAGAATTCGTAAAAGAAGCTGCGTGGGGAGAGTACGTCGTTGCTCCCGTGCAGGTCCACGGCGTAAGAGTCATACCTGTGAACCGCAGCGTTCTGGAAGAGCAGGGAACTCTCGTGCAGCTTCCCGACTGCGACGGAACGGTGACAGATATCCCTGGCGTTACGCTTACGAGCAAGCACGCGGACTGCGTTCCTTTGTTTGCCTGCGACCCTGTAAAAGGCGTAATAGGTCTTGCGCATGCGGGATGGCGCGGCACATCCGACGGGATCGCCGCTGTCCTCGCGCTTACGATGATACAGATCTACGGCTGCGAGCCCAGGAACATAAAGGTGTGCGTAGGTCCTGCCATAGGGCGCTGCTGCTTTGAAGTATCCGAAGACGTTGTCGCCGAATTTATAGCAAAGATGCCATGGTGCGAAGACTATATCGACGAAGGCAAGGTCCCCGGCAAGTACATGATCGATCTTAAGGGAATAAATACCGAGCTTCTTAAGATGTTCGGTGTTTCCGACATCCGCATAAGCCCGGTATGTACTGTTGAAGATATGAATTGTTATTCCTACAGAAGGGACGGCACCACAAAGCGCATGCTGGCCTACATAAGAAAGTGATTATTTAAAACCGAGTATCCCGTGGATGCCGTTGGCTCCCTCGCGGTTTGTTACCCAGTATCTCTGATCTTCGGAAATGGCTATCACGAACGCATGCTCCCCGTTGGGGTCCTGGTTCATGATGACGGCAGGATGTCCGTTCTGGAAAGTGCCGTACATCTCCGAAGATCCGTCATATTTATAGGTTATCTTTCCACTGTAAAGGCCAAGATCCGTAGTTCCGGATGTGAACCTGTTTCTTGCCTTTTCGGCGTCCGCAAGCTTTATAGCATCGAACTCGGCAAAATCACCGTTGGGCATGTCGTCAGCCCATTCGCACTCACAGCGGTAGTTGCGGTAAGTCTCATCGTTAAGCTTGTTGACGACCGTGATCCATGTTCCTTTGCCGTTGCGTTTTCCGTCCTTATACTCCCCGTAATAGAGGAAATACAGGTTGTCGACATAGTAGAGTCCCAGGCTGTTTCCGCTGCTGTCGGCTTCGGATATGAGCGGCAGGTAATTGCTTCCGCTAACAGCAACAGTGGTGACTATGTTCCTGTATGCTCCGAAGGCTGTGAAAAGGTCTGAACGTATATCGCTGTAAACCTTGTCCCAGTTTTCTTCGTTAATCAGTTTTATGATCTTGTCGGAGAACTCTTTGTAGGACGTATTCAGCATGTATTCGCTGATAGCAGTATCGATCTGGGCTTTTTTCTCAAGCAGAGCAGCTGATTTGAGTTCGCCCGGAAGGCTGTCGATCAGTTCGCTCATGGCAGCGATCTGCTGCTGATCGCCTGATCTGAGGACTTTATCAGCCCAAAGGGTATAATAAGACGCGGCTGCTGCGTCGAACTGATCTTTTCTATCCGGAAGCAGAGTCTTTTCTTTTTCAATGAGCTTCAGAGCATCTTCGAACTTTTCTTCAGACAGCAGAGTTTCAAGCGTCGTGTTGTAGTAGCTTGAGATCATACTGTCGTAATCAGCGCTTTTTTCGGGCATGAGCCTTTTTGCTTCGAGCAGCTCTGCTGCAGCCTTGTCAAGATCGTTTGCCTGATAGTATTCCTGCGAGGCTTTAACATGCTTCTGAGCTTGGGTGGAAGGCAGGTTCTGGTACACATAGTACCCGCCGGCACCAAGTATTATGATAATGATCAAAAGCACAAGAGGCCATTTTCTGCGCTTCTTTTTTGGTTTTTCTTCCGCAGCGGAAGCCGCTTCGGGGACAGGGTCCTTAGGTATAGTATCTGGTATCTTGTCTTCCATAAATACTCCTGATCACTTGCAGAGCTTTGCTACGACTTCGCTTATGAGTTTGCCGTCTGCCTTGCCTTTGAGCTCAGCCATAACGTTTTTCATTATCAGGCCTCTGTTCTTTGTTGCTATCACGTCGGCGAACTTTTCGGTGATGATCTTTTCTATCTCATCAGCTCCGAGCTGCTTTGGAGCAAACTCTTCGACGACGGAGAGCTTGAACCTGTACTGCTCCAGAAGATCCTGACGGGAAGCGGGGCAGGTCTCGATCTGCTCTTTGGTAGCCTTAAGCTCTTTGAGTATGACCTGATCTACCATTTCTTCAGGGATATTGTCCCTCGTGCCTGCATCTATTGCAGTTTTCTTTACTGCTGCGACAAGAAGTGATATTGCTTCCTTGCGCTGTGCGTCGTGTGCCTTCATGGCATCTATCATTGCTTTCTGAAGTTTTTCAGCTGTCATATAATTATCCTCCTTATTCGAGATTCTGTACCTGTTCGCGGATCTTTTCGATCTCAGCCTTGAGTATCAGCACTTTGTCCGTAATGCTTATATCGTTTGCCTTTGAACCGATCGTATTGGACTCGCGGTTCATCTCCTGGACCAGGAAATCCAGCTTTTTACCTGCTGCTTCGCTGCCGCTGCATATATTCTGAAGCTGGGCGCAGTGGCTCTTGAGCCTGACTATTTCTTCCGTTATATTGGATCTATCTGCAAATACAGCAGCTTCAAGGAGTATACGGTCTTCGGAAACTGCAGCTCCGCTGCCGATGAGCTCTTCTATGCGCTCCTTCATCTTCTGAGTATAGCTCTGAGCAACGGAAGGCGCGTATTCTTCTATGGCTTCTACGGTCTGAAGTATATATGCTCCGCGCTGAACGATATCCTCAACGAGCTTTGCGCCTTCGGTTATCTTCATTTCATCGTATTTGCCTATTGCGCGGTCTACGGCTGTGAGTATTGCGTTCTGGATCTCGTTTTCGTCTTCTTCAGCAGGAACGTTTTTGAGAACTTCGGGCATCTGGGATATGAGTCTCAGATCTATCTCGCCTGCAAGTTCCGGGATGCTGTTCTTAAGTTCCTTAAGGCTTTCGTAGTATGCTTTTGCGGCTTCTATGTTAAGGCGTATCTGGGTGGAGTTCATTCCGAGATCTTCTACAGTTATACCAACATCTATCTTGCCGCGCGGCGCAGCAGCCTTGACCATCGATTTTATCTTCTCTTCGGCAAACTGATAACGCCTTGGCAGCTTGACACTGATCTCGCAGAACCTGTGGTTTACGGATTTTATCTCGCAGCTGATGCTGCGCTTTTCGTCAGTATATTCTCCGCGGCCGAAGCCTGTCATTGATTTTATCATGGAGTTTTCCTTTCTTTAGTGATATCATATCAATATATTTTAACACAATTTGCAGTGATTTGAACGATAAATAATGGCTTACGACGGATTTATGGCCGCTGCAGTGCTGCACGAGATAAAAGACAGCCTCTGCGGAGCAAAAATAGAGAAGATTACACAACCCGAACCGGACCGCATCGTCATGCAGATCAGGACATCTGAGGGCAGAAAAAAGCTTCTACTTGACGTATCCTCGCCCGGAGCAAGAGTGCAGTATACGGAGCTTGAACAGGAAAACCCCGCTGTGCCTCCGGTATTCTGCATGCTGCTTAGAAAACATATCCAGGGCGGAAGGATCACGGACGCAAGGCAGCACGGTATGGAAAGGATAACCGAACTCGATATCGAAACAGTAAACGAGATGGGTTACTCCGTAAACAAGCGCCTCATAGCCGAGACCATGGGAAAGCACAGCAACCTGATACTTCTTGACGCAGAAAGCGGAAAGATCATAGACAGCATCAAACGTATCTCCATAGATGTCAACAGAGTAAGGCAGATTCTGCCAGGCATGCCTTACCAGTATCCGCCAACAGGAAATCTGGCAAACAGCATGGGATTCGGCCCGTCTACTCAGGCTGCTATAGAAGCAGGTTCGGACATTTCTGCTGTATTTGACGAAAGTACAGGCCTGTTCAGAGAAAAAGGTCCACTGAAAAGCTTCGTTTATGTTACGCAGGATAATGCGCCTAAGGACTTCCACATTTTCCGGATGATGCAATACGAAGACGTATACCAGGAAACGGAGTTCTCCTCTGCGTGCAGTGCGATGGACTGGTTCTACAGCCACAGATCCGCAACAAACAGGATCGCTCAGAGATCTGCTGATCTTGCGAAGCATACCGGAAGCCTTATAGATAAATATCTTCTAAAAAAACAGAGGCTTCTTGAAGAGATAAAAAAAGCGGACGATGCAGATATATACAGACTGAAAGGCGAGTTGCTGAACGCAAATCTGCACCTTGCTAAGCCTGGTGACAGATCCGTAAAAGTAATAAGCTATTACGACGGATCACAGCTTACTATAGAGCTGGACGAAAAGATATCCGCAGCAAAAAATGCCCAGAACTACTACAAAAAATACGCTAAGCTGAAATCCTCCAGAAAAGAAAAAGAGATACAGCTGGCCGAGTGTGAAAAGGATATCGATTACCTGAATTCCGTACAGGCTCTGGCTCAGTCTGCGGAAAGCGCAGAGGTCATAGATTCGCTGAGGGAAGAACTGCACGAGCAGGGTTATCTTCGCGCCATAAGCAAAACGAGCAGGAAGAAGAAAAACAAGCCGTCGCCAAGGCGTTATACGCTTGCTTCAGGGCTTGAGGTGCTTGTCGGGCGCAACAATACGGAAAACGACTATATCACATTCAGGCTGGGGCAGAAGACCGACTGGTGGTTCCACACAAAGGATATACACGGTTCGCACGTGCTTTTGGTGTGCAATGGGGCGGATCCTTCTCCTGAGGATATGTACTTAGCAGCTTCCATCGCAGCATGGTATTCAAAAGGAAAGGATTCTCAGAACGTTCCAGTTGATTATGCTCCTGTGAGATATGTCAAAAAACCCAACGGCGCAAAGCCCGGCATGGTCATCTTTACGAACAATGGAACGGTATGGGTCGATCCTAAAGACCCGGAAGAAAATATAAAATGATCATTCAGGCATTGACATTAAATGGCAATTTGTGGTAATCTATACCTGCGCGCAAAATAATACATATCCGTCACAAAAGACAGCAGACAGGGCCCGTCCGCTGTCTTTTTTGTAAAAAAGGCTTGATAACAGCAGTCCTGTTGATATATACTATATTGAATTTTTGAGACAGAAGAGGTCTTTATGAAAACAGGTCGTTTGTTCGTAATCTCCGGTCCTTCCGGTGCAGGAAAAGGAACTATCTGCAAAGAGCTTCTCAAGACAGAAGATCTGGACCTTTCCGTATCCATGACGACCAGAAAGCCGCGCGGAAAAGAAGTCGAAGGGATCAGCTACTACTTTGTATCTCACGAAGAGTTCCAGAAGACCATAGACGAAGGCGGGCTTCTGGAATGGGCCGAGATCTACAACAACAGGTACGGAACGCCGAAAGCCCCAGTGCTTGAAAAACTCAGGCAGGGCAGGGACGTGATCCTCGAGATCGAGATGAAAGGAGCACTTCAGGTAAAAAAGAGCTACCCTAAAAGCGTTCTGATATTCATCCTTCCGCCGTCTATACCGGAACTCAAAAAACGCCTCGTGGCGCGCGGCACGGAAACTGAAGAACAGATAGAACTGCGAACCCGTACAACGATCGAAGAGATCAAGACCATAAAAGACTACAGCTATTTCATTGTTAACGACGATCTGAAAACAGCGCTGGAAGATGCAAAGACCATAATCAGAGCCGAGCACCTGCGCGTGGAAGACCAGGCAGAGGACATAATCCACAAATACGAAAGTGAGGGAAAATAAATGCTTCTTTATCCATCAGTAGACCTTTTAAAGACCAAGGTAGACAGCAAATACACACTCGCAGTTATGGCAGCCAAAAGAGCCAGGGATCTTATAGACGGCAAGCCCAGACTCACACTTGAAGAAGTGGACAAGCCCATAAGCGTAGCCACCTGCGAAATAGCAGACGATCTTATAAGCTACAAGAGAGACGAAGAATAACTATATTAAGTACTATAATTGATAAAAAGTGCTTGCAATAGCTCATCTTTTCGTGTAAAATGCATCCGTTGCGCAATAATGCGCTGCGGATTTTATTATGCACACCCAGGGCTGTGCGGCATGCGGTGCCCAAAAAGGGTTTAAATGCCAAGGCCTGGGGTGGTAGTTCAACCGGGAGGTAAATTTAAATGGCAGTTATTTCCATGAAACAGCTGCTGGAGGCCGGCGTACATTTCGGCCACCAGACAAGAAGATGGAACCCCAAGATGGCTCCGTACATCTTCACCGAGAGAAACGGTATCTACATCATCGATCTCTCCAAGACAGTCTACAAGGTAGACGAAGCTTACGAATTCGTAAAGAGCGTTGCCGCAGAAGGCAAGCCCGTGCTCTTCGTAGGCACAAAGAAGCAGGCACAGGCCGCTGTAAAGGACGAGGCTGAGCGCTGCGGAATGTATTTCGTCAACGAGCGCTGGCTCGGCGGAATGCTCACAAACTACAAGACCATCTCTTCCAGGATCAAGAGGCTCGCCGAGATCAACAAGATGGAAGAGGACGGCACTTTCGATGCTCTCACAAAGAAGGAAGTCATCAAGCTCAACAAGGAAGCAGACAAGCTCGAAAAGTACCTTGGCGGCATCAAGACCATGCACGGAATGCCCGGCGCACTGTTCGTTGTAGACCCCAAGAAGGAAAAGATCGCTGTTTCCGAAGCAAGGACACTTGGAATTCCCATCGTTGGTATGTGCGATACCAACTGCGATCCTGATGACGTAGACTACATCATCCCCGCAAACGACGACGCTATCAGAGCCGTCAAGCTCATAGCTTCCAAGATGGCAGACGCTGTCATCGAAGGCAAGCAGGGCGAATCCTTCGCAGAAGCTCCTGAAGCAGAAGCAGAGGCAGAAGCAGAAGCACCCGCAGAGGAAGAAAAGACAGAAGAATAAGGAGAAATACCATGGCAGCAATCACAGCATCACTCGTAAAAGAGCTTCGTGAAATGACCAGCGCCGGCATGATGGACTGCAAGAAGGCTTTAGTTGAAGCCGACGGCGATCTGAACAAGGCAGTTGAGATCCTCAGGGAAAAGGGACTGTCAAAGGCCGCTAAAAAGGCCGGAAGGATCGCAGCAATGGGTCTTATAAGGATCGCGCTCTCCGAGGACAGCAAAACAGCAGCTATCGTTGAGGTAAATTCCGAAACAGACTTTGTTGCTAAGAACGAAGAGTTCATCACATTCGTTGAAGGAATGGCAAAGCTTACGCTCAAGGCGGAAAGCAATGATATCGAAGCTTTCAAGGCTATGCCTTATGAAGATTCCACAGCTCAGGAAGTCCTGACCGCAAAGATCGCCAAGATAGGCGAGAACATGTCTATCAGAAGGATCGGGAAGGCAAGCGGAAACGTCCTTGCTACATACATCCACAGCGGCGGAAGCATAGGTGTAATAGTTGCCGCTGACGGTGCCGATAACGAAGCAAACAGGGAAGCTCTTAAGAACGTCGCAATGCAGGTAGCGGCTATGAATCCGCAGTATGTAAGCAGAAACGATATCTCTGACGAGGAACTTGTAAGCCTCAGAAGGATCACTCTGGAAAGCGCGCTGAACGACCCGTTCACTCTTCCCAGGCCCATCCTTAACGGACTGCTCGACAAGGTCGACGGCGTCTGGAACAAAGAAGACGTAGACATCCTTGCCGAAAAGAGAGCAGACAAAGGATTCAACTTCAACTATCTTCCCAACTTCCTTTCTGAGGAAGCTAAGACAAAGCTTGCAGGTCTTGCTATCGCAGCAAAGGCAGAAATCGTTGACAACAAGGTGTTCAAGGGTCTTGTAGACGGCCGTATCAACAAGCAGCTCAAGGAGATCTGCCTGCTCGACCAGACCTACGTAAAGGCAGACGACGGCAAGCAGACTGTCGCTCAGTATCTGAAGTCTGTTGATAATGGTCTTGCTATAACCAAGGTCATCAGATTCGAAGTAGGCGAAGGCATCGAAAAGAGGCAGGAAAACTTCGCAGAAGAAGTTGCCAAGCAGATGCAGGGCTAAACTCAAAACTCGATCAAAACCAGAAAACAGGATGGCTGAAAGGCCGTCCTGTTTCATTTGAAATAAGAACTTTATTGATATATAATCAAAACTGTGGAAAGGGGATGACAGCATGAGCAAAAAAATAGTTGTTGTAAACGCCGGACCCAGAAAGGGATGGAACACCGATATGCTTTTGTGTGAAGCCCAGAAAGGTGCTGAATCGGAAGGCGCTCAAGTCGAAAGATTCGATCTGTTCAGGCTGGAAAAATATACGGGCTGCATATCATGCTTCGGATGCAAGAGCGAGAAGTTCAAGGGTCACTGCGTCTGCAGGGACGGACTTACTCCTGTGCTTGATGCTATAAGAGGATCCGACGGACTCATCATAGGTTCTCCGAATTATCTGTCAGAGCTTACGGCTTCTTTCAGGGCGCTTTACGAAAGGCTGATATTCCAGAACCTTACTTATAATCTTGAAACTCCATGCTGCAGGCAGAAGGAAGTTCCCGTCCGTCTTATAATGACGAGCAATGCACCTGACACGGCGTATGTTAAGCTCCTTAACAGGTACCAGAAAGCTTTAAGCAGTTTCGTAGGACCAACAGAAGTGCTTGTGAGCGGAAACACGCTACAGCTCAAGGATTACAGCAAGACTGACTGGCCATGGACCATGTTCGATCCTGAGGAAAAGAAGCAGCGCCGCGAGACTGTATTCCCTGAAGAATGCAGAAAAGCCTTCGAGATGGGAGCAGAACTCGCGAGATGAAAGCTTTCAGGGCTTTTTGCAGAAAAGAATATATAGAAGATCCGGAAGAGTATCTGAAAAAGCGCTTTCCGGGAAAAGAATACATAAAAACAGACGAACGCTCCATACCTGACGATAAGGTCCCGCCTTATATCATTATGGAGCGCAACGGCTGCGTTGTAAATGCGGCGGCAAGCATGCTTCAGTACAGTCTTAAGCCTCATATCAGCCGCTCTGAAGCGCTTAATACGTGCAGAGGTATAGCTGAACGTCTGAATATAAAAACGCGTAAAAACGGCTATTACGTGCCTTTGGGGCGCACATCGCAGTTCCTGGGGTGCTGCGCAAAAGAACTTGGGTCTTGCGGCAGGGCAAAGAGCAGTCTTTTCGCAAAAAGTACCGCGATCCGCGAGATAAACGCAGGAAGACCAGTGTTTATCAACATAGCCGTAAGCAGGCAGTATTACGACCACACAGTCATAGCATATGGGTGGGAGATATACAGGCCTTCAGGCAGAGGCAGAAAGATACTGTTCTTTAAGATCCGGGACGGATACAGCAAGGCACCCAGGTATCTGATCTGCAGAAGGATATTCGGTGTATTCACTACAATATTTGTGATATAATGAATTAAATAAAGGAGGTACATCATGAGACACATGTTCACCGTAGAATGTACTGCAGAAAAGCCAATCGTCGTAGGGCAGGACAGAGTAAACGGAAGAAGGCAGCTTATAGTTTGCCCGACAGGCACCGTTACCGGTCACGACCCTTACGGAAACGAATTCAGCGGCAGGATGCTGGGCGGTGCCATAGATTCTCAGATCATAAGGCCCAACGGAAGGTGCGATCTTTCGGCGCGCTACGCTGTAAGGCTGGATGACGGAAGGTCGTTCTATATCCAGAACGACGGCATGCGCACGGTCCCTCCCGAATATGCCGAAAGGGTGTTCAACGGGGAGTTTGTGGATCCGTCGCTGTACTATTTCGTCACAACACCAAAGCTTGAGGTGTACGATGAATCATTAAGATGGATGGAGAACCATGTGTTCGTCTGCCTTGCGGAAAGGATGCCGAGCACAGTAAAGATCAAGTATTATATTATCGATAAGGAGGCATAAACATGAACGAAGTATTGGAATTCCTGCAGAAGTATCACGTTTTTTATCTGGCAACAGCTGACGGCGACCAGCCGCACGTAAGGCCGTTCGGAGCTCTTGCAGTAATTGATGGAAAGCTTTACACCCAGACGGGCAAGGTCAAAAAAGTTGCTCAGCAGCTTAAAGCTAACCCCAAAGCAGAGATATGCTGCTTCGGAGACGGCAAGTGGGTGCGCATAGAGTGCGATCTTATCTGGGATGACAGCTACGAGACCCTGCACGCTCTTCTTGAGCAGAACCCGGGTCTGCGCCGCATGTACGACGAGAAGGACGGCAACTGCCTCGGACTTCGCTTCGAGAACTGCACAGCGACATTCTCAAGCTTTACCGAGCCGCCCCACACAGTAACATTCTAATTGTATTTGTTGTTTTTCACAGCATCTATCACGCGCTGGCGCAGGGAAAGAGGTGCAAGTACCTCAACATGTTCCAGCTGCTGAAGAGCCCAGTAAACTATACCTTCAGGCGGTGCGTTGAACACCGCTTCGAAGGTATTTTTGTCTTTTGACGGAATAATTATTATGTCAAAACCAAAGCGTTCCAGGCAATATCGCAGTGCGCTTCTGTCGCAGCGCAGTCTGATCTGTTCCGGTCTTCCCGCGTGTGCGTAGACTACTTTTTTTACCGAATCCAGATCCGCGTCCTTTTTGGAGATACTGATGTCCTCGTCGAGTATAGTGATATCCTTCATCATATCTATGCGGTAAAAACTCGGATCTGTATGTCCGTCCTTTATCATGACGAGATAATAATGCTCCGATTCGGCTATCATTGCATAAGGGCTTGCAATATAGGGCTCGCTGCGCCTTGGAACGAGCTTCTTTTCATAATCGTAGTCCATATACATGAAGGATACTTTTTTCTTCTCGTTGATGGCCTGGTCAAGAAGCTCTATATTCAGAAATACTTCGCTGTTAGGCGATTTTTTATCTGTCCTGAGGATGTTTGAAGGGCCGTAGCGCTTTCTTTCGTGGACAGGAAGCATGTTCTGAAGTTTTTTGACAAGTTCATCGGTCTGTTTCCTGGAGATATATTCAAAACCGCTTACAGCGTCGATAAGAAGTCTTACATCAGCAGGGTCGAAATCCCTTTCTCTGAGGAAAAACCCGCTCCTGTTCTCTTCGAAGGTGCTTATGTCGTAGCCAAGCGATATCAGCGCTTCTATGCAGCCGTATATCGTTCGCCTGTCAGCATCTTTGCCGTACAGAGCCTTCAGTTTTTCATTGATCTCGCGGGCGTTAAGTATATGAGATTCGTCAGAATAGTCCCTGAGTATATTCAGAATGCAGAGAATATTGGATTTGTCAGTTATCATCGCTTTTTCCTCCGTGCTGTGCTTTGTATGAAAATATTATATATCTGGTCGTTTATTTGTACAAGCATCATTGTTCATCTTGACATTCACCTGCCAAAGAGTATAATCACAATATAATATTTGCACAGGGGTGCCCAAAAGGCTGAGATCATACCCTCTAACCTGATCCGGATAATGCCGGCGAAGGGAGTGTGTCTGGCACCTTTGCATTGCGGGGTGTCATTTCTTTTCCCCGCGGAAAGGAGAAAAATGAATAAAAAAGCAAGAATGCTTGCGGAAGCAGGCATAAGCATCGCGCTTGCGGTGGCGCTCAGTTTTCTTAAGATCAAACCAGTAGCGCACGGCGGGTCTATAGACCTGGTCATGATACCGCTGTGCGTGTTTGCTCTTAAGTGGGGCGCCGGCTGGGGCTGCCTTGCAGGACTGGTATTCGGTACTATAAAGCTCTTCCTGGGCGGAAGCGCGTTCAACCTTGTATCGTTTATATTCGACTATTCTGTAGCTTACGCTGCAGTAGGCCTTGCAGGCCTTTTCGGAAAGAAAGAGAGTACCAGAGTGTTCGGCGCGTTCTTCGGAGGCTTCGTGAGGTTCATCATTCACTTCATAAGCGGTTTTACCGTGTATGCAGAATGGATGCCTGAGGAATTCCTGGGTATGCACATGAGCAATGCATTTGTGTATTCAGCACTGTACAACGGAGTATACATGATACCGAATATAATCATCTGCTGCCTTGTGATAGCTTTCCTCAACAAGCCGTTTAAGCGCCTTTACGAGAGCAAATAAAACAATTGCGCAAGCCGGGTCTTCTATGCTAAAATAACTATTTGAAAGAATACCCGGTTTTTGCATGCGCAGAACTTTTGGCGGGTGTTTAATGAGGTGCATATGAAGACCAAATACAGAAGAGTATTGCTTAAAGTAAGCGGAGAGGCACTTTCCGGAAACGGGACCGGCCTCGACCCGGAAAAACTTGCATCTGTAGCTGAGGAAGTAAAACAGCTCTGCAGCATGGGTGTACAGGTGGGTATAGTGTGCGGTGGAGGCAACTTCTGGCGCGGCCGCAGCTCGGAAAAGATGGACAGGGCTACTGCCGACCAGATAGGGATGCTCGCTACATGTATGAACGGCCTTGCGCTTAAAGATGCTTTCATAAACGCCGGGCTTAAAGCAGAGCTCATGGCGGCGTTCAACGTCTCACAGATGTGCAGGGAGTTCAATGTCCTGGAAGCAAGAAAGCTTCTGGAAGAAGGCTCGGTAGTGATCTTCACAGGAGGAACAGGGCATCCGTTCTTCAGCACGGACACCGGAGCTGCGCTCAGGGCGATAGAGATCCAGGCAGACGTAATACTTCTTGCAAAGAATGTAGACGCTGTCTACGATTCCGACCCTGCAAAGAACCCCAATGCAAAGAAATACACGAGGATAAGCCACACCGAAGTGCTCGAAAAGGACCTTAAAGTCATGGATTCCACGGCAGCTTCGCTTTGCAGGGACAACGGCATGATGATACATGTTTTCGGCCTTGCGGAACCGAACGCCATCATAAGAGCATGCGCCGGTGAAGAGATAGGAACAATAGTTTACTGAGGAGGTATATTATGAGCAGTGCACAGGAAATTTATAAAGAAAAAATGAGCAAGACCTTGAGCGTGCTCAAGGAAGACCTCAATACCGTAAGGGCCGGCAGAGCCAACGCGGCTCTTCTGGACCAGATCAGCCTGGATTACTACGGAACGCAGACTCCGCTCAAGAACCTGGCCAATATTCAGGTTCCTGATCCAAGAACACTTATGATCATTCCGTTCGATCCGAGCACATTAAAGAGCATAGAAAAGGCCATCCAGGTCTCCAACCTTGGGATCAACCCGACAAACGACGGAAAGAACATCCGCCTTGTCATTCCGCCTCTTACCGAGGAGCGCAGAAAGGACCTCACCAAGCTCATCAAGAAGATGGGTGAGGAATCCAAGGTAGCAGTTCGCAATCTCCGCCGCGACGCAAACGAATCCGTAAAGAAGGCAGAAAAGGCCGGAGAACTCACGGAAGACGATGTCAAGAAGGACCTCGATGAGATCCAGAAGATGACGGATAAGTGCATGAAGGACATCGAAGCCATCATCGCAAGCAAGGACAAGGAGATCATGGAGCTGTAGCTTTGAGACAAGACCTTGATCTTAAAAGAATACCGCAGCACGTTGCCATCATCATGGATGGCAACGGCCGCTGGGCTAAACAGCGCGGCCAGATAAGGGTGCAGGGGCACCTGGCCGGAATGGAAGCTCTGAGGGAGATAGTCAGGCACTCACAGCGACTAGGTGTGAAGTACCTGACTGTTTATGCGTTCTCCACTGAAAACTGGAAGCGCCCGGCGGACGAAGTGGCAGGTATATTCAAGCTGCTAGTGCGCTATGTTAAAAGCGAGCTCAAAGAGCTCAACGAAAACAATGTCCACGTGCAGATACTGGGCGACTGGGACAACGCTGCTATCCCTGAAGATTCAAAAGAAAGCATTAACCTTGTCCTTAAGACAACGGAAAAGAATGACGGCCTCGTGTTCAGCATAGCCTTGAACTACGGCGGCAGGGCAGAGATAGTAAAAGCAGTAAACGAGATCATAAAAAGCGGCGTTCAAAACGTCTCCGAATCTGACATCTCTTCACATCTTTACACTGCCGGCATGCCGGATCCTGACGTGATAATACGAACGAGCGGCGAAAACAGACTGTCCAATTTCCTCATCTGGCAGGCTGCATATTCTGAAATAGTACTTACTGATACATACTGGCCGGATTTTACTCCTGATGTGTACGAGCAGTGCATCGTAGAATACCAGGGCCGCGACAGGCGCTTCGGAGGCCACAAATGAAGACCAGGATCATTTCATCGATAGTTATAATCGGTCCTATGCTGGTATTCGTCTTTCTGGGCGGCATACCTCTGCTTTTGTTCTGCCTTGCACTTTCCGCTATAGGGATGTGGGAGTTCTACAAAGGCTACGCCGCGGAAGGTGTAAAGGCAGGTAAAGCCTGGGCTTTCGCACTTCTTGCTGCGCTGTATTTCTTGATAGGTATAGGCGAGTTTTCTGATGATCTTGCACCTTCAACCTATACACATCTCATACAGATGTGGTTGTTCGGAGCTGTTTTTTTGGGTCTGGTCATGACGCTGATCCGCAAGGATCACAACATTCTCGACGGATCAGTTACTACCATAGGACTTCTGTATATTGGCTATTTCTTTGCACATATCGTATTTATTAGCGGTATAGACCATAATTACCATCTTATGGTGTGGATAGTGTTCATCGCCGCTTTCGGACAGGATACTTTTGCGTATTTTACAGGTTATTTCTTCGGAAAGCACAAGATGGCTCCTAATATCAGCCCAAAGAAGACTATCGAAGGCGCGATAGGAGGGGTTATTGGCGCGACAGTTCTCTGCGGTGTTTTCGGGATCATTTTCTTCAGGGATGACGATTTCATACACTGCCTCATCATGGGCTTTTTCGGAGCTTTCTTCGGGATGGCCGGGGACCTGATCGCTTCAGCTTTCAAGCGTAAGATGGGTATAAAGGACTACGGAAACCTTATCCCGGGGCACGGAGGCATTCTGGACCGCTTCGACAGCGTGCTTCTTGTTGCGCCTTTCGTTTACTATTACATACTTTTATTCGTAAGACCATGAAAAAGATAGCTGTGCTCGGGTCAACAGGCTCGATAGGGACCCAGACCCTGGATGTTATAAGACAATACCGCAGCATATTCGAAGTGACCGCTCTTGCATGCGGTCACAATGTTTCATTGCTCAGGAAACAGATAGAGGAGTTCAGGCCTGCTCTCGTGTGCACTGCTTCGGAAGAAGACGCAAAGACGCTTGCTTTTGAATTCCCGGGAACTGAATTTGTATCCGGAGAGGAAGGGCTTGTTGCCGCGGCCGCGCAGACTGACGCGGACATGGTAGTCGGTGCTCTTCTTGGCATGATGGGAATAAGGCCTACGCTTGCTGCTATAGAAGCGGGCAAAGACATAGCATTTGCCAATAAGGAGACTCTTGTGGCCGGCGGTGCGCTCATAATGGACGCCGTAAGGCGCAAGGGTGTAAGTTTTCTTCCCGTAGACAGCGAGCATTCAGCCATATTCCAGGCTCTTCAGGGAGCTGCTGGAAATCCCCTGAGAAAGATAATCCTCACAGCCTCTGGCGGTCCGTTCCGGGGATACAGCAGAAAACAGCTCGAAAATGTTACAAAAGCGCAGGCGCTGAAACATCCCAACTGGAGCATGGGAGCTAAGATCACTATAGACTCCGCTACAATGATGAACAAGGGCCTTGAGGTAATAGAAGCTTCGTGGCTTTTCAATACTGATCCATCCAGGATAGAAGTAGTTGTTCATCCGCAGAGCGCAGTGCACTCAGCTGTAGAATTCGAAGACGGTTCCGTGATAGCGCAGCTTGGCGCTCCCGACATGAAACTTCCTATAGCGTACGCGCTTTCATACCCGGAAAGGCTTGCTGACGTCGGCAAAAAGCTGGACCTTTTCGGACTCGGAACAATGAGCTTCGAAAAGCCGGATCTTTCAGTTTTCCGCTGCCTTGCCCTGGCTTACAGGGCGATAGAAGCGGGGCAGAGCTATCCTGTCGTGCTTAACGCTGCAAATGAAGAAGCAGTTGCTGCTTTTCTTAACGACAGGATAAGATTCACGCAGATAGCAGATACAGTAGAATACGCTCTTGACAGGCATATCGTCACAAAAACTACATCTGTTGATGATATACTCGGGATCGAAAAAGCGAGCCGCATGGCTGTGCGTCAATATTTGGATTCAAAAGGTGTTTAAGATCAAAGGAGTAAACATAATATTGTTATGAGGATCATTGGGATAGTCCTGGCCTTCATCAGCTTTCTTCTGCTGGTTCTTGGCCACGAATTCGGACATTTTTCTGTAGGAAAGCTTCTCGGCTTCAAGATCAACGAGTTTTCCGTTGGCATGGGCCCGCAGCTCTGGGGAAAGACCAAAGGGGAAACGGAATATTCCCTCAGAGCCATACCAATAGGCGGATACTGCGCTTTTGAAGGCGAAAACAGCGACGAAGAAGATGATAACGGCGTCAGGAAAGAACCTGATCCACGTAGCTTCAATCTTCAGCCGGCATGGAAAAAAATACTTGTACTTGTCGCAGGTTCGTTTAATAATATTGTCATAGGACTGATAATATTCGCTATCGTTTTCACCATTACCGGTTCGCTTACAACTAAGCTCTCCGGTGTTGTAGAAGGCAAGCCCGCCGCTCAGGCAGGCATAATGGAAGGAGACAGGGTCCTTTCCGTAAACGGAACAGAATACAGCGAATGGGCTGAGGTCACTGAAGCGATCGCGAACGCCGAAGGCGACGATATAGTACTGACTGTAGACAGAGACGGCCAGATCCTCAGCTTCACAGTCCACACCTACAAAAACGAAGAAGGCAGAAAAGTCGTAGGTATCATGGCAGGTCGTGAGCATTCTCTTGGAACAGCCATCAAGACTGCATTCTCGGAATGCACAACGATGATAAGGGCTTTGAGGGACTTTTTCGTAAGGCTCTTCCGCGGGCAGGCAAGTTCGGATGATGTCGGCAGTATTGTTCAGATCATCGCCGTGTCCGGCGAATACGCTGAAAACTACGGTCTTATGACTGTGATCTACCTTATCGCCCTCGTAAGCGTCAACCTGGGATTTATGAACATGCTTCCCATACCGGGTCTCGACGGAGGACGCATATTATTTGTCATAATACGCTGGATCACGCGAGGCAAGCTGACCGACAAAGTTGAAAACATCATAAACAATGTGTTCATGTTCGCACTCATAGCGCTTATGGTAGTGCTGATGTTCAAAGACGTGATACACCTCATAAAGTAAGGGGATATAATGGGTTCTGAAAAGCAGGTGAGCTGCGGAAAAGTAAAGATAGGCGGGGGAGCACCGATATCGGTCCAGTCGATGACAAACACCGATACAAGAGATGCGGAGGCAACGCTTGCGCAGATAAATGCCCTGGCTGATGCCGGTGCGGATATTGTTCGCTGCACGGTTCCGGATATGAAGGCTGCAGAAAGCTTCGGCAGGATAAGGCTAAACAGCTCTGTACCTCTTGTCGCTGATATACATTTCGACTACAGGCTTGCGATCGCGGCCATAGAAGCAGGCGCCGATAAGATTCGCATCAACCCGGGAAACATAGGCTCCGAAGAACGAGTAAAGGCCGTGCTTGACGCTGCTAAATACGCGGGTATACCAATTAGGATAGGAGTCAATTCCGGATCTCTTGAAAAAGAGCTTATAGAAAAATACGGCGGAGTCTGTGCAGAGGCTATGTGCGAGAGCGCGCTTAAAGCAGTAAGCTATGCGCAGAGCTTCGGTTTTGAAGATATAGTAGTTTCCCTGAAGTGCTCAGACGTACAGATGAACCACAGAGCCCACAAGCTGTTTGCTTCTCAGTGCGGACTGCCGCTGCACATAGGACTTACGGAAGCCGGCATAGGCGAAGACGCCGTCATGAAATCAACAGCTGCTCTTTCTGCGCTGCTTCTGGACGGCATAGGCGACACCATGAGAGTCTCGCTTACAGGAGATCCTGTGCAGGAAGTTGTTCTTGCTAAAAAGATCCTTAAGGCCTGCGGCATCAGAAAGCCCGGGATAGAACTTGTATCGTGCCCGACCTGCGGACGCACTAAAGTAGATCTGGAAGCCATAGCCGGCAGTGTCAAGAAAGCACTGCAGCCTGTTTCCGATCTTCTCGAAAAGCAGGGGAGGAGCCTCAGAGTTTCAGTAATGGGATGCGTCGTAAACGGCCCCGGAGAAGCAAGGTCTTCCGACTACGGCGTTGCCTGCGGAAGCGGCGAAGGCGTTCTGTTCAGATCAGGAAAAACCATAAAAAAGGTCTCCGAGAACCGCATAGCCGAAAGCCTAGTCGAGCTGATAAAGTCTGAGATCTGAGGTGCATCATGGCAAAGAAAGAGATATCAAGAACATTCATATTCGAATCCATGACCCCTTACAAGGCCATACTTACTCTTGCCATTCCAAACGTCGTAAACCAGCTGGCAAACGTAATCTATAATCTTGCAGACACTTTCTACATAGGGCGCCTCAACAACAGCTCCATGGTTGCCGCTATCACTGTCACCACGTTCCTGGTCCTTATTCTAACAGCGCTTTCCAATCTTCTCTGCATAGGAAGCTGCGCAGTAATAGCGTCCTCGCTTGGATCCAAAAACCGCAAAAAGGCTGAAGATATCGCCCTCATGACGCCTATAATGGCTCTTGTTTTTGGCATATTCATCACGGCTGTGATGATCATATTCAGAAAGCCAATAGCACTGTATTCAGGTGCATCCGAAACAAGCCTTGCCTATACCATGCAGTACCAGTTCTGGGTCATGGGCATGAATGCTATACCCATCCTTGTCTCCACATCCCTTGGCGCGGGAATGCGCGGCTACGGCTATTCCAAGTACGAGATGTACGGGATCACGATGGGCAACATTCTCAACATCATCCTGGACCCGATCTTCATCTTCGGGTTCGGCATGGGCATCAACGGGGCCGGTTTTGCCACATTCCTCTCAGCGTTCATCTCCATGTGCTACTTCATAGTGCAGGCGCAGAGGATGCAGAAAAGAAACCATCTTTATACCGAATACAGAAACTTCAGTTTCAACTTCTCATACGCCTGGCAGGTCATCACCACCGGTTTTCCTGCGTTCCTGCACTCGCTGCTTGCAAGCCTTGTAAACACAGCATCCATGAATATCATGAAAACATATTCTGATGCTGCTATTGCCTCTCTTGGCATAGTACGTAAAATAGAGCATTTCTTCGGGCAGATGATAATCGGTCTCAACCAGGGCGTCATCCCTCTGATATCATATAATTACGCAAACAAGAACTACGACCGTCTGAAAAAAGTAAGGGATAAGACCGTGCAGCTCTGCATGTTGTGGGGCCTTGTTGCACTTGTGATCCTGTTCCCGCTCGCAAAGCAATTCATGATGCTTTTCATAAACGATCCGGAAACGATAAAGTTCGGAACGCCGCTTGTTCAGATGTATGCTTTCATAGTTCTTACTATGGCATATAACAATAATGCAAGATGTGTCCTGCAGGCTCTGGGCAAAAAAAGGCAGTCGTCTGTGTACTCTATAGTAAGGCAGGTAATACTGTATCTGCCGCTTCTTATCATCCTGAACAAACTCTTCGGATTCTACGGAGCTGCTTTTGCTCCCATAGCGGCCGATCTTATAAGCGATATAACAGGTTTCTTCATAACAAGAAACGTTTTCAGGCAGATAAAAGCCGAATGCGAAGCACCTGAATAAAAAATGCTTGCAAAAATTTAAATATATGGTAATATAATAGTGTTCGTTATCGCAAGAGTGAGGCAGGTCCTCACTCTTCTTGTTTGGTATCAGCAATGGCAAAGAAAAAAACAGGGGAGCTCATCGCGGAATGGATGGCTCCATACGGAGAAGAAAACGGCTACGAGCTCTCCAGGACAGAATTCGTAAAGGAAGCCGGAACATGGTATCTGAAGGTCTATGTCGACAGAATTGAAAACGGCGAATACGGCTGGATGACATCTGACGACTGCGAGAAGATCAGCCGCTGGCTCAGCGACAGACTCGACGAAGAAGACCCCATCAAGCAGAACTACGTCCTGGAAGTAAGCAGCCCCGGCCTTGACAGACCGCTGATAAGCGATAAGGATTTCGCACGTTTTAAAGGCAGCCGCATAGAAATTAAACTATATGAGGCGATGGACGGCAAAAAGCAGCTGGAAGGCGAGCTTACAGCTTACAAAGACGGTATCGTAACAATTAAGGACGACAAAGGAACAGAAATTACTCTGCCAAAAGAAAAGGCAGCCAAGATCAACCTTGCGGTAGTATTTTAAGGAGGCAATCAAAAAATGAATCTTGAGTTTCTGGAAGCTATAGAGGCACTGGAAAGAGAAAAGCACATGTCCAAGGACATGCTCATTGACGCTATCGAATCCGCTCTGGTCTCCGCTTACAAGAAGAACTACGGAACATCCCAGAACGTTCGCGTCGATATAGACAGGGAGAACGGCGACATCAACGTCTTCATGAGAAGAGACATAGTCGAAAACGTTGAAGATCCTTTCTCTCAGGCCAGCCTTGAAGAAGCCCGCGAGATAGACCCTGAATACGAGATAGGCGATGTAATAGAATACATGGTCACACCCATGGATTTCGGCAGAATTGCAGCTCAGACCGCAAAGCAGGTAGTCATACAGCGCATCCGCGAGACTGAGCGCAGCATGATCTACGATGATTATATCACCCGCCAGACCGAAGTCGTGACCGGTATAGTGCAGAGAATATCCAACGGCACTGTTTTCGTGAACATGGGCCGCGCAGAAGGTATACTTTCCGAAAAGGAGCAGATCCCCGGCGAGCGCTTCAGAGTAGGCGAGCGCATAAAGGTCTACGTTATGGATGTCAAGCGCTCCACTAAGGGTCCCCAGGTATTCCTGTCCAGGACTCACCCGAACCTCGTAAAGAGGCTGTTCGAGCTCGAAGTTCCCGAGATCCAGGAAGGCACTGTTGAGATCAAGAGCGTAGCAAGAGAAGCGGGCTCCAGGTCTAAGATAGCTGTCTGCACCTATGACGAGAACGTGGATCCGGTAGGGTCCTGCGTAGGCCCCAGAGGCCAGCGCGTACAGGCTGTAGTAAACGAGCTCTGCGGCGAGAAGATCGACATCATCAACTGGTCTGAAGACCCCGGCAAGATGATCTCAGCAGCTCTTTCACCCGCAAAGGCCGAGATGGTCCTTATCAATGAAGAAGAAAAGACCGCGCTCGTAGTAGTTCCCGATTTCCAGCTCTCCCTTGCAATAGGCAAGGAAGGCCAGAACGTAAGGCTGGCTGCAAGACTCTGCGGTTGGAAGATAGACATCAAGAGCCACAGCAAGTGGGAGGAGATGGAGAAGGAAGCTGAGCAGGCCGCTGACGCTGAAGAAGCTGCAGAAGCTCCTGTAGAAGATGACACCCAGGTAAGCGCTTCCGCTATAAAGAAGATGAAGAAGGCTGAACTCATCGAGTTCGCTGAAAACAATGGCATAGAGCTCGATCCTTCTGCGACAAATGCAGTGATGGTCGAGACTATACTTGCAGCTCTGGAGGCATAGATGCCGGAAAAGATCTACGTTCCGCACAGAAAATGCATAGCGTGCAGGCAGGTCCTTCCGAAAGAAGAACTTTTAAGGATAGTTCTTTTTGAAGGAAAGCTCAAAGCAGATCCGCAAAACAGTCTGCCAGGCAGAGGATGCTACGTCTGCAGAAACGCTGAATGCATAAGAACGTCAGCAGAAAAGAACTGTTTTTCCAGGAGTTTTAAGAAAAGCTTTTCCAAAGAAATGCTTTCGGAACTTGCGGAAGAAATCAGAAGCTATATGAATTAAACACAACGGGAGGTGTTTATATGTCAGATGAAACAAAGATAGTAAGATCCGAACAGAAGAAGGAGCAGTCGAAAAACAGCACTTCAAAAGTCCAGATCAAACAGGTGGATATCGCCATCATAAAGGCGCAGCAGGAGAAAGCCAAAAAAGCTGCGGCAAAGAAAGTTGAAGCTTCGGCAAAAAAGGCTGCTCCGCAGACCTCAAGGCCGGCAGTTTCTTCGATTCCAAAAGGAACTCCAGTTCCAAGAAGCGCAGCTCCTGCAGGTAAACCTATGCCTAAAAACGCTCAGGTCATGGGAAGGCCCATGCCCAAAAGCGCAGTGCCTCAGAAAAAGTCAGATGTTCCGCAGCCCGAAAAAGCTGCTGAAGTTCCTGCTGCAGAAAAAGTGAATACTCCCGTAGCTCCTGCAGCACCGGCTTACGAGGAACCGAAGATCAGCGTCAAGATCATCAAGAAGGCAGAACCCGAAAAAGAAAAGCCCAAAGTTGCAGAAGAGACCCCTGTTAAGGCCGAAAACAAGCCCGCTGAGAGCATTTCAGAGGTAAAGGAAGCTCCTGTACCGGCAGAGCCGCAAAAGCCCGCAAAAGAGGCTGAAAAGGCTCCGGAAGAACAGGCAGAAAAACCTGTAAAAGCTGAAAAGACTGAAGTTCCTGCACCGGAAGAAAAAGCTCCGGAAGTAAAAGCTCCTAAGGCTGAAAAGAAAGCAGAACCTAAGGCCGAAAAGCCTGCGGAAGAAAAGAAGGAAGCTGTGGACTATGTTCCTAACATAGGCGTTAAGATCATACGACGCGCAGCCGACGAGCCCGAACAGCCAAAACCGCAAAGAAGGGAAAAG
>JAFRXM010000052.1 GCA_017443515.1 Bacillota bacterium
AGCTACTACGTTCTTCCCAAGACGCGCCTGGGGCGCATGGGCTACTCCGTGATGAAGCCCGCTACCGTAAAGAAGATCAGCGCGCAGTTCCGCGCCAAGCAGAAGGTCAGACGGGAAGGCAAGAGGGACTTCGACAAAGCATGAGATGGATAATAGGTTCCGACCTTCACGGGTCGGCTGAATACACAAAACTGTTCCTGGAGCGCGCAGAGGCTGAAAAGGCCGAGCGCATACTGCTTTTGGGCGACATACTCTACCACGGGCCTAGAAACGCCCTGCCGGAATTGTACGGCCCAATGCAGGTCTATGAGATGCTCAACAAGTACAAGGATATGATCCTGTGCGTGCGCGGCAACTGCGACGCTGAGGTCGACCAGTGCGTGCTGGAGTTCCCGATACTTGCCGAATACATGCAGATCGTCGACGCCGGCAGGATGATCTTCGCCACCCACGGCGACCACTACAACACAGGCCATCTGCCTCCGCTTTCGGGTATAGACGTCCTGCTGCACGGCCACACCCACGTGCCGGCCTGCGAGGACCACAACGGCTACATCTACTGCAACCCGGGATCCGTCTCCATACCAAAGGGCGGCTCCGTTCACAGCTACATGACCATGGAGGACGGCCTGCTTGAATGGCACCGCCTCCGCGATGGCAGCATTTATATGAGCCACCAGTTGTAAGCAGCGGATCAGCCGGTGTGCTTTCGGGCTTCGGTCCTCGTAGGTGCCGCTGCAAGCGGATTTTCACCGCAGCTTTTGGCGCCCACGCAAGACACGTTCGAATCGCCGGTCGCGATTCTCGCTGGACTCGCGTTAAGGCCTACATCCGGCCTTGCGCGTCAGCTTCGGCTCATCTCCGGCAGCGGGCTACCTCCTGCGGAAGCCCTCAAACACAGCCGGCTGATCCGCAGCTGACAAGTAATTATATAATCGTGCGCTTATCCGTTCGGAGCATGAGACAACAGTAATTCTGTGTCCAATGCGACGCGGTCGTGTGGGATGTCTGGAGGGATGTCGGGGAACCCGGTTCTTAGCGACTGGCAAGCCAAAGGCGCAGACAGAGCTTAGAACCGCTGGGAGGGGCCACGTCAAGCCGGGAGGCGTGCCCGACAGACACCCACCGAGCCAGGAACATTGTCCGCAGATATTTTAGAGATACTATGCGTAAGATCTTAAGCAACAAATTGTACTTGTACCTCACGGAGTTCTTCGCCGGAATGTCCGTGATGGCCGTGGAGCTGGGAGCCAGCAGGCTTCTGGCCCCGTATTTCAGCTCGTCCCAGATCGTCTACACCATCATCATCGGCACGGTGATGATAGCCATGGCCCTGGGCAACATCTACGGCGGCCGCAAGGCGGACAAGGATCCTGACCCTGACAAGCTCTACCGCCGCATACTCATCGCGGCTATCTGGATAGCGGCGATACCGGTCGTGGGAAAGTACATAATTCTCGGCATCTCAGGGCTCGTCATATTCACAGTAAACACCAATTTCCTCGTGATCGCGGCGTTCGTCAGCGCCATGGTGGTGTTCGTGTTCCCGCTTTTCCTTCTTGGCACCGTAACGCCGAGCCTTGCCGCATACACCATAGAAAACCGCAGCGACAGCGGAAAAGTGGTGGGACGCCTTGGGGCCTGCAATACCATCGGCAGCATCATAGGCACTTTCCTTCCGACCTTCGTGACCATACCAAGCGTCGGGACGGCAATAACCTTCCTTATATTCGCAGGCATACTCATAGTGCTCTGCATCATCTATTTCATTTCGGGCAGGAATGATCCGAAAGATCCGGACCAGGAAAACACAGAAGGGAAGGATACCAAAAAGCCGGATACAGCACGGATCATCGCAGGCATCCTGGTCTTCATCTTCTGCTGCGCTTTCGGAAGCTCCGACAGCTTCGCCTTCTGGGAGGACGATCTCACCTACGAGGGCGAATCGATCTACAACTACCTGCAGGTAAAAGAGGACGACAGCCAGGTCATCCTGTCCACCAACGTGCTGTTCGGCGTGCAGTCGCTGTACCAGAAGAACGGCGCGCTCACAGGCATGTACTACGACACCGCCATGGCGGCGCCCATGATGGCCGGTATCGGCGGTTCCGAGCCATTCAGGATACTTATTCTGGGTAACGGCAGTGGAACTTTTGCCACCCAGTGCATGCGCTACTACGGCTCCTACGCAGGGCCCATACAGATAGACGCCGTGGAGATAGATCAGGACATAACAGATCTTGCGGAGGAGTTTTTCCATCTCTCGCCGGATGTAAACGTGGTCACCTACGACGGCAGGGCTTTCCTGGATTCCGTCGATGAGAAGTACCACGTGATAATGGTCGACGCATACCAGGACATCACCATACCGTTCCAGATGGCGTCTACTGAGTTCTTTACACTTGTTAAGGATCATCTTTACGAAAACGGCGTGATGGTGGTAAACCTCAACATGCGCGGCGGCGGGAAAAACGCCATGAACACCTACCTCGCGGACACCATAAGCACTTGTTTTTCCGAGGTGTGGACAGCAGACGTAGACTGGAGCTTCAACAGGGAGCTGTTCGCTTCCAACAGTCCGTATATGCTGGACACCTTCCGCAAGGGGTACGCAGCGGCTAAGTCAGCATCTCCGGCGGAGGCAAAGGAGCTCGGCGCGTATCTTCAGAGCGTGGACGAAAAGCTGCAAAAATATGTTCCCGGAAACAACGTCATGACAGATGACAAGGCTCCGGTGGAGCTACTCTCCATGCGCGCCATAGATGAGATAATCTACGACGAAGTCGCGTATTTAAAAGATATATACAAAGAAAAAGGGATAAAAGGCGTCATAGACGCGTTGCAATAAGAACGCGGCTTACGCCGCAGATTACAGGAGGATCTGATGGAACTCAACATTGGAAGCAAGCTGTGTGGCTTTACAGTCACCCGTATCAGAGAGGAAAAGGAGATCGACGGCAGGCTCGTGGAGATGGTCCACGACCACAGCGGAGCGAAGCTTTGCTGGGTGGACAATGGCGATGTCAACAAGCTCTTCTCGATCACATTTAAAACGATAGTGGACAACAGCACAGGCGTGCCCCACATTCTGGAGCATTCCGTGCTCTGCGGCTCGGAAAAGTACCCGGTAAAGGAACCGTTCGTGGACCTTCTTAAAGGCTCAATGAACACCTTCCTCAACGCCATGACTTTCCAGGACAAGACCATGTATCCGGTATCCAGCCGCAACGAGAAGGACTTTTTGAACCTCACCAGCGTCTATCTTGACGCAGTGTTCGCCCCGGCGATCCTTAAGAACCCCAATATCTTCTACCAGGAAGGCTGGCACATAGAGCAGGCCGAAGACGGCAAGCTCAGCTACAAGGGCGTGGTCTTCAACGAGATGAAGGGCGCCGTGTCCGACGTGGACGATTTCCTCACCGAGGAGATGCTTGGCCTGGTGTACCCGGACAACGGTTACGGCGTCAACTCCGGCGGCGAACCGGCGGTAATACCCACGCTGACCTACGAAGAATTCATAAGGACCTACAAGAGGTTCTACCACCCGTCCAACGCGCGCGTGTTCCTGGACGGCGCCGTGCCTCTTGAAAAGACCCTTGAGATGATAGACGGTTACCTTTCCAATTGCGAAAGGCTTGTGGATCTGCCCGGCTTTATTCCGCAGGTCCCAAGAGCCGCGGAAAAGACCGTGGACTACGCTCTTGCAGAAGACGAGGACATAGCCAACAAGGGAAGGCTCATGGCAGGCAAGATATTTGCCGGCTGCGAGGACCCCTTAAAGTCCCTGGCGGCAAGCGTATTGTTCAACGCGATAGCTGATTCCAACGATTCGCCGCTGAAAAAGGCGGTGCTGGATTCCGGCCTTGCGCAGGACATGTCAGTGGATGTCATCGACGACATCCCACAGGTCTTCTACCAGATGCAGTTCAAGAACGTAAAGGACGGAAAGGACGGCGAGCTGTGGAAGCTGGTCACGGACAAGTGCGCCCAGCTTGCGGAAGAAGGCATAGACAGAAAAGCCCTGATCGCGGCAATAAACCGCAACGAGTTCATGTTCAAGTCCCCGCAGGAGCCGGCAGGCCTTATCCGCTGCATCAAGTCCATGGTCACCTGGCTGCACGACGGCGACCCGATGACCTACCTGGCTGTGGACGGCCTGTACGCGCAGCTCCGCGAAAAGCTGCAGGGCCGCTACTTCGAGGACCTTCTGGCCGAGCTCGTCAGCGCAGACGCGCTCTGCCTGCTGCACGCCAGGGCGTCGCATACTGCGGCGGCTGAAAAAGACGCGGCCGAGGCCGCAAAGCTGGCAGAGATCGCCGCATCCTGGACCGACGCCGACAGAGAGGCCAACAGAAAACTCAACGAGGAGCTCCAGGCCTGGCAGCAGACCCCGGACAGTGCCGAGGCAAAGGCCAGCCTGCCCAAGCTGCCCATCTCCGAGGTCTCCGAGGAGCCTCAGTGGGACGACACCATCATCCAGAACGAAGGCGGCGTCAGCGTCCTCTACCACCCGGTACCGAGCCGCGGCATAGTGAATTTCAACCTCTACTTCGCACTTACGGACAAGAGCCTGGCGGAGCTTACGAGGCTCTCGGCACTGTCGCAGCTTTTAGGCGAACTTCCCACGGCAAACCACAGCAGCGTGGAGCTTGCGCAGGACGTCAAGACCTACCTCGGTTCGCTTAGCTTCAAGGTCGGAGCCTTCTCCAGGCGCAGCGACCCGTCAAGGGCTATCCCGTGCCTCATGGCCAATGCCAGCGTTCTTAAGGAGAACCTGTCCATAGCCGAAGAGCTCGTAACTGAGATACTGCTCACAACAAAGTTCGACGACACCGAAAAGATAAGGAATATAATCACCCAGGCCGATATGATCTCCAGGCAGACCATGGTGGGCGCGGGCCACGCCTTTGCAAGAGCCATAGCGATGTCCGGCTACAGCGCGGAAGCAGCGGTAGCGGATGCTGTCAGCGGCTACAGCGCGGCGGTATGGCTCCACAAGATGGCAGGCGAGTTCGACGGCAGGATCAAGGCCTTCACCGAGCTTCTGGAAAGCAGCCTTAAGGCGGCGGTCTGCAGGCGCAGGCTGGTAGCAAGTCAGACCTCCACAGAGTACGTCTCCATGGCGGGCCTCTTTGAGGCTCTTCCGGTGGGCAGCTTCATGCAGGCTCCGGCGCAGTATACTGCTGATCTTCCGGAAAAGGCGGGCTGCAAGATACCGGCTCTGGTCGGTTTCAGCTCCCAGGCTTACCACCTGTCCCGCGAGGGCGAGGACTTCGACGGAAGCCTCTACGTGGCCAGCAACATACTCTCCTTCGACTACCTCTGGAACAAGGTCAGGGTGCAGGGCGGAGCTTACGGCACCGGCTTCAGGGCCGACGGCATGGGCTACATCACCACATATTCCTTCAGGGATCCGACCCCGGCAAGGTCCATAGGCATCAACAAGGAGCTGGGCGCTTACCTCAGGAGCTTCTGCGAGGCTAAGACCCCGCTCGACAACTTCATAATAGCTTCCGTGGCTTCCACCGAGCCTCTGCTGGCTCCGGCGGTAAGAGGCCTGATGGCCGATAAGCTCTGGTTCTCCGGCTACACCTACGGGCTTCAGAAGAAGCTCCGCAGCCAGATGCTGCACACGGACTACGATAAGCTGCAGTGGTGCGCGGACATAGCGGACGCCATGGCGGAAAAGGGCAGGATAGCCGCGGTAGGCCAGGAGAGCCAGCTTGCGGCGTTCGAAGATATGGAAATACTGGACCTGTAAAAAGGCCTTTAACAAAAAGTGCGTGTTTTAACAGGAGGACGCAATGGGACAGTTTGACAAGAGAAACTTAAGCATGGTCATGGACTTTTACGAGATGACCATGAGCAACGGCTATTTTAAGGCTGACGACCAGAAGACCAGGGTAGTCTTCGACGTGTTCTACCGCAAGAACCCCGACGGCGGCGGATACGCCATCTTCGCGGGCCTGGCTCAGATAGTGGATTACATCCAGAACTTCCACTTCGATAAGGAAGACATAGAGTACCTCAGATCTCAGGGCATCTTCGACGAGGAGTTTCTGGAATACCTGAAAGACTTCAAGTTCAAGGGCGATATCTACGCCTTCCCCGAAGGCACCATAATGTACCCAAGCGAACCGATGCTTACGGTAGTAGCGCCTCTTATCGACGCGCAGCTTGTTGAGACCGCTCTGCTGCTGCAGATAAACCACCAGTCGCTCATAGCCACCAAAGCCAGCCGCATAGTGCGCGCGGCGCAGGGCAGGGCAGTATCGGACTTCGGTGCAAGGCGCGCCCACAACATGGACGCGGCGGTGCTTGGAGCAAGGGCAGCCTACATAGGCGGCGTCAACGGTACCGCTACAGTGCTCTCCGGCCAGCTCTTCGGCATACCCGTGGGCGGCACCATGGCACACAGCTGGGTAATGTACTGCGAGGACGAGTACGAAGCCTTCAAGAAGTACGCGCTGACCTATCCGGACAGCTGCCTGCTGCTCATCGATACCTACGATATCATGAAGAGCGGCGTGGTGAACGCGATCCGCGTGGCCAAGGAAGTCCTGGAGCCCATGGGCAAGCGCCTAAAAGGCATACGCATAGACAGCGGAGACCTTGCTTACTTCTCCAAGAGGGTGCGCGCGGCGCTGGACGAGGCAGGCCTTACTGACTGCAAGATAACAGTCTCCAACAGCCTGGACGAGTACACCATAAACTCCCTGGTGGAGCAGGGCGCCTGCATAGACAGCTTCGGCGTGGGCGAAAGGCTCATAACCTCCAAGAGCGAGCCGGTGTTCGGCGCGGTATACAAGCTGGCGGCGGTGGAGAAGAACGGCGTGTTCGAGCCCCGCATCAAGGTGTCCGAAAACGTAGAGAAGATCACCAACCCGGGCCTTAAGAAGGTATACAGGATATACAATGACAGCGGCATGGCCGTTGCCGATCTGATAGCAATGTCCGACGAGAAGATCGACCTTTCCAAGCCGTTCCGTTACGTGGATCCGAAGGCTCCGTGGCGCCGCAGGTCGTTCGAGAACTGCACCGCAAAAGAGCTGCAGGTACAGATCTTCAAGGACGGCAAGCTGGTCTACAAGCTGCCGACGCTGGAGGAGATCAGGGACTACGTGAAGCTGCAGATGGGCGACCAGATGTGGCAGGAGGAACAGCGTTTCGAGAACCCGCACGTGCACTTCCTCGACATGACCCCGTCCTACTACGAGATGAAGATGGAACTGCTGCATAAGATGCAGGGAGACGATTAGCGACGAAAGGGAGTTCTGATGGAAACTCTGAAGAAGTATCTTAAGGAAATATTTATAGACGGCCTTTCCGGCATGGCAACAGGCCTGTTCGCGACGCTTATCATAGGCACGATCATGAAGCAGATAGGCGCGCTGATACCCGGCACTGTGGGCGAGTATCTTGTTATCATGGGCGGCATAGCCTCTGCGATGACGGGCGCCGGCATAGGCCTTGGCACCGCCAACAAGCTGAACGCCGACCCGCTGGTCAAGGTCTCTGCAGTGACAGCCGGAATGGTGGGCGCCTTTGCTACCAAGATCATCGCAAAGCAGGTCCTTGCGGGCTCGGTAGCCACATTTGCCGGGCCGGGCGAGCCTCTCGGCGCTTTCATAGCAGCCATAGTTGCTATTTACATCGGCCGCCTGGTATCCGGAAGGACCAAGATAGATATACTTATAACCCCGCTGGTCTGCATAGTGGTCGGATCGGCTGTAGGTCTCATCCTCGGCCCGCCGATCTCCAAGTTCATGGCGTGGCTGGGCGCGATGATCAACTGGGGCACCGAACAGGCTCCGTTCATCATGGGCATAGTGGTATCCGTTCTCATGGGCATGATACTGACCCTGCCCATAAGTTCCGCAGCGCTTGCGATAATCCTGGGGCTCTCCGGCATCGCAGCCGGTGCCGCTACGGTGGGCTGCTGTGCCAACATGATAGGCTTTGCGGTGGCGAGCTTTAAGGACAACGGCGTCAACGGCCTTCTTGCACAGGGTCTTGGCACCAGCATGATACAGATAGGAAACATAGTCAAAAAACCGGTCATCTGGGTACCGGCCATAGTGGCAAGTGCCGTTCTAGGGCCTGTTTCGACCCTGCTTCTTAAGATGACCGACAATGCTACCGGCGCAGGCATGGGAACCGCCGGTCTCGTCGGCCAGATCAACACCTACCAGGACATGGTGGCTGGCGGCACGAGTCCGACAGTGGTTCTGATCGAGATCGCGGTGATGCACTTCATACTGCCCGGGCTTATCGCATGGCTGGTAGCGACGTTCATGCGCAGGAAGGGCATCATAAAGCCCGGAGATATGAAACTCTCACTGAAGTAATGTTTGATGTTGCGGAAAAGACTGAATGTTTGCTCTTAAGCGAGACTTCGCTAGCGCTCGGTTGAGATGAGGCTGACGACAGGAAGCCTCAGCAAGACCGAAAAGCGGGCTCGCGAAGAGCATTATTCAGGCTTTTCCGCAACGGAAATCACTAAAACGTTTGTAAGATCAACTATGCTTTATAAGTGGAACATTACAATCCCGCAGCTTACCGGGGCGTTCGAACGCGCGGCCTACGTGTACGTGCCTGACTGGTACGAAGAGGGCAGCGACGAGCGCTTCCCGGTGCTCTACATGTTCGACGCCCACAACGTCTTTTTAGACGAGGACGCCACCTACGGCAAGAGCTGGGGCATGCTGGAACACCTTGAGGAAAACCGCGTGCCGCTGATAGTTGCCGGTGCTGCGTGCAACCCGTTCCCGGAAGACAGCGAAGTGGGCGGAAGGCTCTCGGAGTATGCGCCTTTTTCCTTCGACGGAGGAGGCTGGGGCAAGATCAAAGGCCGCGGCAAGATCACCATGGACTGGCTCACGAAGGAGTTTAAGCCCTACGTGGATGAAAACTTCCCGACTCTGCCGGAGCGCCGCTACACTTTCATCGCCGGAAGCTCCATGGGCGGTCTTATGACTATATATGCGCTGATGCGCTACAACAAGTTTTTCTCGCGCGGGGCGGCGTTGTCGCCTTCCGTGGAGTTCGCTCCGGAGAAGGTCCTGAAGCTGATAGAACGCGCCAGGATCAGGAAGACCCACCTCTACATGGACATGGGCGAGCGCGAATTCAAATGGATGGACGGCCCGGGGCATTTCGCTGAAACAGCGGCGGCTCTTATCAACAAGGGCGTGCTGCTGGAATGCCGCACGGTTCCGCGCGGAAAACACAACGAAGCTTCCTGGGAAAAGCAGATCCCGTTCTTCATGGACCTGCTGTTCTACGATCTGCAATGAGGTCCGTCCCCTATGAACACTGAATATTACAGGAATTACAGCAGCCAGCTGGGCCGCGATATGGAGATAAAAGTGTACGGGCACGCCGGAAGGCCGGTGCTGTTCATACCCTGCCAGGACGGCCGCTTCTACGATTTCGAGAACTTCGGCCTTGCGGACGACTTCGCGCCTTTCATCGACGCCGGGCAGTGCTTGGTCTTTGCGATAGACACCATAGACAAGGAGACCTGGTCCGACGCGGGCGGCGATCCGTACTTCCGCATACGCCGCCACGAGCAGTGGATCAACTACATCACCCGCGATGCGGTGCCGTTCATACGGGAGGTCACGAACCAAAAGAACGGCTGGGAAGGCTACCCCGGCATAATCACCTTCGGCTGCTCGCTGGGAGCTACGCACGCCCTCAATCTGTGGCTGCGCTTCCCGGACATATTCGACGGCTGCCTGGCGCTCTCAGGAGTCTACGACGCGTCGTTTTTCCTTGGAGATTACAACGATGAGGTCGTCTACAGCAATTCGGTAAACAGCTACCTTACGGGAATGTCGCCGGACCACCCCTTCATAGAACGCTATAAGCGAAACAAGGCGATAGTCTGCGTGGGACAGGGCGCCTGGGAGCAGGTCGAGAGCACCAGGTACCTGGCAAAGCGCCTTGCGGAGCTTGGCATAGACAGCGTCTGGGTGGACTTCTGGGGCCATGACGTCAACCACGACTGGCCCTGGTGGCACAAGCAGGTGGCATACTTCATGCCGAAACTGCTTTATTAGCGAACTTTCAGCGGGTGACGGCGAGGGAAGCATCAAACAACGAGCACCTGTCTGTGCGAGGCAGTTTGAGGGATGCCCTGCCGGCAGGACCCGCAGAAAGTTCACAATAACACAGAAAGAATGATATCATGGCAAACTTTATTTTTATTTCACCAAACTTTCCGGACAACTACTGGCATTTTTGCGCAGGGCTTAAAGAAGACGGCTTTACGGTGCTCGGAATAGGGGACTGCCCCTACGACGCCCTAAGGCCCGAACTGAGAGACTCGCTTACCGAATACTATAAGGTGTCCACTCTTGAAAACTATGACGAGGTCTACAGGGCCTGCGCCTATTTCGCGTTCAAGTACGGACGCATAGACTGGCTCGAGAGCAACAACGAATACTGGCTCCAGCGGGACGCTCAGCTCCGTCTGGACTTCAATATAACAACAGGCCTTCACCCTGAGGACATGCCTCACGTAAAGGCAAAGTCCGCTATGAAAGACTGCTACCGTGCCGCAGGAATACCCGTCGCCCGCTACCACATGGTGGACGATGAAGAAGGCTGCCTTGCCTTCATCAAAGAGGTCGGCTGGCCCGTTATAGTAAAACCGGACAGCGGCGTTGGCGCGTCCTGCACCTACAGGCTCGAAAAAGAGGAAGATCTCAAGGCGTTCCTGGCAGAGTACCGGGCCGGAAATTCTGCGGCGGAGGCCCACGCGGAGCCTTTCATAATGGAGGAGTTCATAGCAGGCGAAGTCCAGACCTACGACGCGGTGATCGATTCTAAGGGCGAGCCGCTGTTTGAGACAGGCAACGTTACGGTGGGCAGCATCATGGACGTGGTGAACGACGCCGACAACAGCATGTTCTACATCAGGGGCAATCTTCCCGAAGATATCAGAAAGGCCGGCCGGGCAGCCGTAAAAGCGTTCGGAGTTGTGAGCCGCTTCATACATTTCGAGTTCTTCCGCCTTTCCAAAGACCAGCACATAGGCAAAAAAGGCGACGTGGTGGCACTGGAGGTGAACCTGCGCCCAAGCGGGGGCATCTCTCCGGACATGATGAACTACGCCAACGCCACAGACGTCTACAAGATCTGGGCGGACATGGCGGCTTTCGACAGGACGGACAAGCCCGTCGGAAAGAGGCAGAACTGCGTGTTCGCCTCGCGCCGCAACGGCAAGAACTTCGAGTACACCAGCGAGTTCATACGCGAAAAGTACGGCGCGCACATCGTGGAGGAGGGTCCGGTCCCCGAGGCGCTTTCCGGCGCCATGGCGGACTACATGTTCCTTGCGGTGTTTGAAGAGGAGTCGGACGTCTACAAGTTCGCCGCGGACGTTTTTAAGGAAAGGCAGCAGTAATGTCAAAAGCAAAAGGCGATTTTTCTCAGGGCAGCGTTGTCAAGACCATATTCAGGCTGGCGATACCCATCTTCCTGGCGGAGCTGGTGCACCTTGCGTACAACATCGTTGACAGGGTATTCATAGCCAGGATGCCGGAGACGGGCACAGCGGCGCTTACAGGCGTGGGCATTGCTTTCCCGCTGATATCGCTCATCACGGCGTTCGCCAACCTGGCGGGCATGGGAGGCGCTCCTCTTATGTCCATAGCGCGCGGCGAAGGCGACAACGACAAGGCTCAGCGCATACAGGAGACCTCGTTCACCATGCTGCTGATAACCGGCGCGGTTCTGACAGCCGTGATGCTTATCTGGTGCCCAACCCTCCTGTCGCTTATGGGAGGCGACGAGGAGACCCTGCCGTACGCCCTGGATTACTTCAGGATATACGTCCTTGGGATAATACCGGTGCTTATAGGCCTTGGTATGAATCCCTTCATCAACGGACAGGGCTTTGCGACCATAGGCATGGGAACAGTAATGATAGGCGCGGCGCTGAACATAGTTTTAGATCCGCTGCTGATCTACACGGCAGGCATGGGCGTTAAGGGCGCGGCTGTTGCCACGGTCATATCGCAGTTCGTAAGCGCCGTCTGGGCGGTAGGCTTCCTCGTAAGCAAGAGGCCCATAATACCGGTCAGAAAGCTAAGGATTGAGGGGGAACATCTCCTCAGCATAGTTAAGCTTGGCGTTACCGGCTTTACCTTCAAGGCCACAAACAGCGTGGTGCAGACCATAATAAACGTCACCCTAAAGGCCTGGGGCGGACCCTTAAGCACGCTCTATATAGGCTCAATGTCCATAATCAATTCGATAAGGGAGCTCGTGATGTGTCCCTGCAACGGAGTCATGAGCGGCGCGACGCCAGTCACCAGCTTCAACTACGGGGCCGACAAGCCGGACCGCGTGGTGACATCGCTTAAGACCATGCTGGTGTCATCCATAGTTATAGCTTCTGTGTTCTGGGCTATTATGGTATTCGCTCCGCAGTGGATGTTCAGCATCTTCACTGAGGACCAGGCGCTGATAGAGCTCGGTTCTAAGTGCGGCAGGATATACTTCCTTACTTTCCCGCTGATGGCCTTCCAGCTGACGGGGCAGAACACCTTCGTGGCTCTGAACTTCCCGAAGTACGCGCTGTTCTTCTCAATGCTAAGGAAGATCATACTGGTTGCTCCGCTTACGATCGTGCTGCCGTACCTGTTCAACATGGGCGCCATGGGCGTCTTCTGGACGGAGACCCTTTCGCAGATCATAGCGTCCGTGGCGTGCTTCCTCACGATGTACCATAAGATCTGGAAGCCGATGAGGCTGCGCGCGGAAGCCGAAAAAAAAGCTGCCGAAGCTGCGTGAAACTGTAACCTTGTACCAGTTTTTCCGTCTGTAAGGGTACAAGGGGATAAGATATAAAAAGAGGCAAGTATGAAGAGTAAAAAACTGCCGGCGCTGCTGCTTGCGGCGCTGATGATACTCGGCCTTGCGGCCTGCGGCGGAGCACAGGGGAATCAAGCTGCGCCGGCAAACAGCAAGCTGCCGGAAGTATCGGACGATCTTAAGATCAAAGAAGAAGAGTGGCCCGTGGTAGACGGCGCCACTGCGTTCCTGCCGTTCTACACCAGGGCGGCAGCCGAACTTTTAGGAAAGACGGAGCAGGAGGCTTCGGAGCTTATACTCTGCAGCACCACGGACTACGCGTACCCGAATCTGGCGGACAAAAAGGCGGACATCATATTCTGCCTGGGGCCGTCGGACGAGCAGGTCGATTACGCGAAAAGCAAGGGCGTGGAGTTCGAATACGCGCCTCTTCTAAACGAAGCCTTCGTGTTCTTCGTCAACAAGGACAACCCGGTGGACAGCGTCACAGTGCAGCAGTTGCACGACATCTACGCCGGAAAGATCACAAACTGGAAGGATCTCGGCGGAAAAGACGAGCCGATCATAGCTTACCAGCGCTCAGAAGGCTCCGGAAGCCAGACCGGATTGTACAAGTTCGTGATCCCTAAGGCTGAGGCTATGGAACCAATTCTGGAGATGCGGATCCCGACCATGATGGGCATAGTAGATGTGGTCGCCAACTATGACAACGCGCAGGGCGGAATAGGCTATTCCTACCTGTACTTCGTGAAAAACCAGCATTATGACGAGAACATAAAGCTCCTTAAGGTGAATGGCGTGGCTCCGTCCAACGAGGCTATCTCCGGCGGTACGTACCCGATGATCAACACTATGTATGCGGTGTTCAGGGCCGATGAGCCGGAAAACAGCACCGTGCGCCAGATAGCGGCGTGGTGCTCCGGCAAGAAGGCAAGAAGCTTCGCCCAGGAGCTCAGCTACGTGGTCTACGACGCCCCGAAAGGTAAATAAACCATGAAGAAAAAGAGCAGCAAAATACGCATACTGACAGTGATCGCGGCTTTGCTGCTTTTGCTGTGCACGGCGTGCAGCGGGGCGGGAGGCAGCGCAAACAATACACCTTCAGGCCCGGCAGATAACTCTGCCGCAGATCCGCAGCCTGCCGGGACGACAGTGGAAAACATCTCAGACTATGCAGCGCGCGACAATAATCTGGAGTTTATAAACTCATACAGTTCGGAGGCGGGAAAGCCGCTTATTATCAGCGGACTTAAAGATACCGCGGTGCAGCAGAAGATCAACAACGCGATAAAGACCGAGATGGAGCGCGTTGCGGATCCCTCGTTCGCGCCCCCGGGGCGCGGCGTCAGAATGTACGAAAAACAGGCGGTCAAAAAGCCTACGACTTATTATTATATGGTCCAGTACGCCAACTGCGACAATATCCTTTCTGTCGCGCTGCGGTACAGCAGGGTCTACGATCTTGGCAGCAACAGATCGGTCCAGCTGCAGTATGTCAGCCCGCTGAACTTCGACCTTGCTACAGGAGAGCAGCTTACCCTTAAGGACCTTTTCCCGGACGGAACGGACTACATGCAGTATCTGAACAGCAGGATGCTTGAGATGATCCAGCGCTCGGATCCCTCAAGGGAGCCCAGCCAGTACGACTGGAACTATTACTACGCCGTGCAGGATGCCGTGCCGCCGCTGATCTCGGAGTTTAAGGGCTTTCGCGAGGACCAGCCGTTTTTCCTTGTCGACAAGGGCCAGCTGGAGCTGGTGCTGGATCCCGGGAATCCGGAGTTCTACCTGATGAGCGGAACTGAAATAGTGAGGATGGATATTTCGGAAGTCTATTACGCAGGAGTGCGTTTTGGTGGCGACAGAGGCCTCTACCAGGACAACACCGAAAGATACCACCTTGTGCAGATGGAGATACCGGGCGGCACCATAGTTGAAAACAAGACCCTTGAGGATATCCTGGGATTTAAGTCTTCGATCTTCTCCGGATCTGTCAGCACCAGCCGCTACGCGAAGCTGACGGAAAAGCAGAACGATTTCCTCTCTCTTAAGGAGATGGACCTGGATCAGATGGTAAAGGACGGGATCGCTGAGGTGGAGGAATTCAGGAAGACGCACAACAACTACGGCATAAAATACCTCAACATCAGTTCCTCGGCAAACCGCGTCGGGGGGCTCGTAAACCTCAACGCCAGCTATTACAGCAACATATACGCAGCGAACCGCGACTACAACAATGTGTCCAAGGTCTGGGCGCGTTGCTGCCGCTTCGGCAGCGATGAAGTGCTCAGCCTTGAGGATATCTTTGCAGACGGGGCGGACTGGAAGAGCCTGATAAAAAAGGCAATAATACAGAACGCCGAGGCCTCGCTGCTTAAGGAGGAAGGCGGGCCTGACCCGCACGGGCAGCTTTTCAGCGATTACCTGGACGAGCTTTTGGACAGCGTCGAGGGTTTCAATGTGACGCAGAACAGCCTGTCGCTCTGGTACAGCCAGGACAGGGCTGCGGAGATCTTCAAGGACTATAACTATAATGGCTGGAGCGATTTTATCACAAGGAACCTGCTCTACGAAATGATAGGGTACAGCAACCTTAAGCTTTTCAGCCGGGATTTCTGGAGCAAGTAGGCAAATACTTATATGGATATTTTCTGCTGCAGCAGCGACGCGCTGCTCAAGGACGCGCTGTTCTCGAAGATCAAAGACGACCTGGATTCGATCCCCGCAAAGTTTGAGCGGGTGCTGCTTGTCGTGCCCGCGCAGAGCACTCTTCTTGCTGAAGAGGAGGCGTTTTCGCACATAGGCGGCAAGGGCTTTCTGACGCTCAACGTAGTTTCCGGCGAAAAACTGCGCCAGGATATAATGCACGAGACGGGCGGCAGCGGCAGAGTCATGATAAACACCATAGGCCGCGGCATGATCTTAAGGCGAGCGGTACGAGCCTGCGAGGGAAGTTTTCGCGCGTTCGGGGGTGTGTGCCGCGATCCGCGCTTCATAGACATGGCCGGCGATTTCATAGTCCAGATGAAGCAGAACGGCGTGGCGGCGGAGGAGCTGCCGGGGCTGGCTGGATCAGCCGCTGGGGGCGGCGCCGCGGAGGAGGCAAACAGCCTGCTTTCGCGAAAGCTTTCCGATATGGCGCTCATAGCGCAGTACTATCAGAACGCCATGGCGGGGCGCTTTACCGACTCCGAGGACGAGCTGGCCTTCGTTACCGGAAAACTTAAAGAGAGCCGCCAGCTTAGGGGCTTACGGATATATTACTACGGATTCTATTCGTTTACGCAGCGTGAGATGCAGTTCTTAAAGGCCCTGGACGAGCAGTCCGCAGGGCTGTCGCTTGCGATGCTCAGCGGCGAAGGGCAGCAGTTCTCCGCTCCAAGCGATACTATAAGAAGGCTGCGCGGGGTCTGCGGGCCGGCATTTTGCAGGGTAGAAAAGCTTGATCCACGCGGCGCGAAAAGTGCTGCGTCAGGCGCTGCATGGCCTTCCGCAAAGCTAAAGGTCTGCAGCTGCGCCAGCCCTTTCACTGAGGCTCAGACCATCGCGGCCGAGATCCTGCGTCTTGCCCGCGAGGAAGACGTGCAGTTTTCGGACATGGCGGTGCTTGCACCGGAAGCCGAAGGCTACGCGGCAGGCATAAAGCGCGTGCTGGAGAGCCTGGGCATCCCGGTTTTCATGGACGAGACCAGGGCGATAGCCCACAGCGCCTCGGCGGAGGCGGTCTCCGCGCTGGCGGCGCTTACGGACGGAAGCTATAAAGCCCGCGACGTGCTGAGGCTTCTTAAGTCCGGCATTCTTCCTTCGGACGAGGAGACTGTCTGGGGCTTCGAAAACTACGTAAAACAGTACCATATAAAGGGCAAGGCGTTCCTTCGGCCCTTAAAATACAAGGACAGGGACATTTCGGATGCTCAGTTCGCAGCGTACGAAGCGCTCCGTGCGGAGCTTGCTGCGCTGCTAGAGCCATTCGTTTCGGGCATGCAGGGTGCGCTTTCGGTGCGCGAAAAGGCGGAATTCCTGGGATTATTCCTTTCAGAAAAGCTCAGCATGGAACAGCGCCTCGAGGATATAGCCGCGCTGCAGGCCGAAGAAGGCTACGCGGACGCCTCGGAGGAGACCCGCCAGATGTGGGGCCTTCTTTGCGACCTTCTGGCGCAGATGACGGAGCTTTTGGGCTCCGAAGAGCTTTCCTGCGAGGAGTTCGGCGAGATACTTCTCGGCGCCCTTGCCGAGGTAAAGGTGGGCGTTTTGCCTCAGTCCGGCGGCAAAGTGCAGATCGGAAGCATAAAAAGGACCCTCCTTGATGAAAAGAAGGCGGTCTTTATTGCGGGCTTTTGCGACGGCTTGATCCCTTCGGATCCCGGCGCAGGCGGAATACTCACCGAGCGCGAGCTTTCGAGCCTCAGTGATTTTGGAAAGACGCTCTCAAAACCCAGAAATGTACTCATTTCCGAAGAGATCTTCATGATATACAGGGCGCTGGCCTGCGCAAAGGAGCAGCTCTGGGTCGGGATCCCCGCTGCGGACGCCGCTGGCGAAAAGCTCGATCCCTCGCCGCTGCTAAAAGACGTGCGCGGCATGCACCCCGGCGCGCAGGACCTTAAAGATGCAGAAAACTCCGACGATCCCATGGTATTCATGCAGGGCAGCCAGCTTCCATTAAGCGTCGCGGCGTCGGTGCTGCGCGAAGGGCTTTCCGGCGGGGACGTGCCTGCTGTCTGGAAAGCAGCCTACAACATACTCTCAGAGGACGCTCCGCAGCTTAAGGAAGGCCTTTTGTATCAGCCCGACACCAGGCCCTTGGGCAAGGAAAAAGCGGGCCAGCTCTACGCCTCCGGCGGCGAGGTTTCCCTGTCGCCGTCCAGGATGGACAACTTCGCGTCGTGCCCCTTCAAGCATTTTATAGATTACGGACTGCGTCCTCTGCAGCCCAGGCCTTTTGGCATTGCCTCAAGGGAAATGGGCGATATCTACCACGAAGCGCTGCTTAAGCTCTGCGAAGCCTTAAGCGCCCCCGCAAGAAAGGCCGGCATCCCCATGACGGACCCCGAGTCCCTTTGGATGACAGTAAGCCGCGAAGAAGTCGAAAATCGTATAGCGCAGATCATGGAGGACATAGCCAGCGGGAGCGGAGAGGTCATGACGTCATCAAAAGCCGAGATCTACAGGTCCGAGCGCATACGCACCATCTGCAGCCGCTTCGCGTGGCACATGATAGAGCAGGTAAGAGCGGGCCGCATAGACAGCATGTGGTTCGAGACCGGCTTCGGGCGCGGCAGAGTGTTCCCACCCATAGCTCTTCAGACCGCCGCCGGCAAGGTATACGTGGAAGGCAAGATAGACCGCGTGGACGCCATGCCCGCGCCGGACGGCAGCCATTACATAAAGATCGTGGACTACAAATCCGGAAGCCAGAAGTTCAGCAGGGACCTTGTGGAACGCGGCCTTCAGCTTCAGCTTATGACCTATCTGGAGGGCGCCATAGGAGATTCGGAAAACAAGCCCGCCGGAGTGTATTACTTCAGGATAAGCGCGGACGATACGGAATCCGCCGTAGAGGATATCGAGTCCGAAGGCCTTTCCGAAAAAGTCCTGGAGGAGATAAGCAAAAAGTACCGTCTGGACGGGCTCACCGTGGACGAGGCCGGGGTGCTGTGCGGCCTGGACGAAGCCCTGCTCTCCACCGGAAAGTCCGACGTGGTGAGCATCAAAAGAAATAAAAAAGACGGAACGCTTTCCGGCAGCCTCATCTCGGCTGGCGACATGGAAGCATTCCGCGCTAAGTTCCGGCAGGCGCTGGCGTCGTGCACCGAGAGCCTGTGCATGGGCGAGATAAGGCCCACCCAAAAAAAGGTGGGCAAAGTCTACGACTCATGCAAATACTGTGAATACAGTTGTATATGCCTTAAAGATACGTGTCGACAAAGCTCCTGATGCCCTCAGCCAGGAGCTTCGGCGCGTTTTTCGGGATGTCTATCAGCTTGGAACTGCTGCTGATGACGTCCATGAGCGTTCCCTGGAATTTGAGGTACTCGTCCAGGGGCTTTGTTTTTTTGGGATAAAGGCCCTGTTTGTAGCGGTCGATGACCACCTGGTAGCGCTCTATGGCCTTGTCTATGGCCTGCGGCCAGGAGATGTACAGTTCGTCCGCGGCAGCCTTTCCGACTTTTTTGAGGCGCTGTATATCGCTTCCGGCGGTAGCAAGCATCACAGCAAGCGATGCGGCGCTCTCGTCTATGAGAAAACCGTTTCTGCCGTGGGTGACTCCTTCCGCGGCGCAGCTTCCGGAGATCAGCACCGAAGGCAGGCTGCAGGCGGCGGCCTCTCTTACAACAAGTCCGTTGGTGTCGAAGTTCGAAGGGAAGAGGAACAGGTCCGCGCGGCAGTACCAGGCGGAAAGCTCCGTCCTGTCGTAGACCGGCCCTAAAAACATCACTTTGTCGTCCAGCTTAAGCTTAGTGTTGTATGCTTTTATTTCTTCCGTGTCCTGGCCTCCGCCTATGAATACCATGCGGAAATCCAGCCCCTGCGATTTAAGGCCGGCCAGCGCGTCCAGTATTATGCGTATGCCTTTGTACCACATGAGCCTTCCAACGAAGAGGTATACAGGAACGCCCTTCGGGATCCCGGCCTTTGCTGTGAGCTTTCTTGTGAGGTTTTCAGCCAGCCTTCCGCGGGGAATATCCACGCCGTTTTCCATGACTATGTAATCGCCCTCGTAGCCCAAAGACTGCAGGTTCTTTCCGGCGCCGTCGGATACCACCCAGACTTCATCGCAGGCGCTGATGTTGTTGACCAGTGCGGCAATTGCGCTGTCCTGCAGCAGTTTGCCTTTTACCGCGTTGGCAATGTCTATGTCGAACTTGGTATGGTATGTCATTATGAGGGGCACGTCGATAAGGCCCTTCATGCTGCGCGCAAAGACCGTTGATGAGATGGGGCAGTGGCTGTGCAGTATGTCCACGTTGGAGCCTTTTATGCGTTTGGCGGTGGCCGGCGAGAACGGATAGCCCGCCACGTATCCTACGGTCTTGCGGACGTCTATGCCCGGGTATCTGTACACGGGGAAAGGAGATCCGCTGTCGTCGGCGTCAGGGTTTTCCGGGGTTATGACTATGGGCCGTCCGCCCTTGTCCAGTATGTGCTTGGCGTAGTTTACGACAGTATTTGCCACGCCGTCTATGATGGGCGGGTAGGAATCGTTAAGAAGGCAGACCTTCATATCGAGTTTGCTGTTTTCCTGGGTATCGTTTTTCATATTTCTTTAGAATCGAGTACTATAGTGAACGGGCCGTCGTTTAAGAGTTCCACCTTCATGTCCGCGCCGAAGATCCCGGCCTGGACATCCGGCACGTATTCGCGGCATTTTTCGAGTATGTATTCGTACATCTCCTCCGCAGCTGCGGCGGGCGCCGCGCCGGAAAAGCTCGGACGGTAGCCGTGCCTGCAGTCCGCGCAGAGAGTGAACTGCGACACCACAAGAAGACTTCCGCCTACGTCTGCAAGCGACAGATTGGTCTTGCCGTTTTCATCTTCGAAAATGCGCAGGCCGCAGAGCTTTTTTACCATTTTGTCCGCGGTTTCTTTTGTGTCTTCCGCGTAGACCCCGGCAAGCACCAGAAAGCCTTTTTCGATCTTTCCTGTGATACTGCCCTCAACAGAAACACTTGCGCGCTGAACTCTTTGTATGACAAAACGCATGAGACCGGTCCCCCTTTAATATTTCAAATATTATATCACTCATTTGGCACGCATGGCAAAAAACTTCCGCGATATAACACCTCTGTTTCACGAAACGTTCACGGAACGCTTCTTTTAACTACACATTTTCCGGTTATTATTAAACCACAAAAAACAAATACTTCTTCAATTAAACCTCCTTAAATAATTGAAAAATGATAACGACCGATAAAACGAAGCGGCGGGAGTGATGACCCCGCCGTTTTGTTATTGTTGACTTCTTATATCTCTGTGATTATAATAAATTATTACACAAAACAAGAGGCATTAAATCATTTCCATGGCTAGTGACCCTATCATCCAGCTTAAAAACGTCTCGTTTGCGTACGAGCAAGGAGAAGAGGTCGCGCCGGAGGCAGCGGTAAAGGCTGTAGACGGCGTCTCTTTTGATGTGGAAAGAGGCTCCTTCGTAGCCATAGTCGGAAGCAACGGCTCCGGAAAGTCCACGCTGGCAAAGCATTTCAACGCGCTGCTCATCCCAACAGAAGGCGAAGTCCTGGTTGACGGCATGAACACCGCCGAGGTTGCAGAAACAGCCCCCTGGGAGATACGCCAGAAGGTAGGCATGGTGTTCCAGAACCCGGACAACCAGCTGGTATCCTCCATCGTGGAGGACGACGTGGCTTTCGGCCCGGAAAACATAGGCATAGAACCGGCCGAGATCAGACGCCGCGTGGATGAATCCTTAAAGCTGGTGGGCATGTACGAGCACCGCAAGAAAGGCCCGCACCTTCTTTCCGGAGGCCAGAAGCAGCGCATAGCCATAGCAGGTGTTATCGCTATGGACCCGGAGTGTGTGGTCTTCGACGAGCCCACAGCCATGCTGGATCCCAAAGGCCGCAAGGAGATCATGAGCATCATACGTACCCTCCACTCGCAGGGGCGTACGGTCATACTCATCACTCATTTCATGGAAGAGGCGGCAGAAGCGGACCGCATCATAATAATGCACAACGGCAAGGTGGAGGCCGACGCCACCCCCGCGGAGATCTTCAGCAGGAAGGATCTCGGCGTTCTTGAGCAGCCGTTTGCCGTAAGACTGGCCAAAAGGCTCAGGGAAAGCGGCATAGAAGTTCCTGCGGACATAGTCACAGACGTGCAGCTTGCGGAGTATTTATGCAAATTAAAGTAGAAAACTTAAGCATGATATACAGCCCGGGGCTGCCGTACGAAACGAAGGCTCTGGAGGACATAAACTTTACCGTGCAGCAGGGCGAGTTCCTTGGAATAATAGGGCACACCGGCTCCGGAAAGACCACCCTTGTGCAGTGCATCGCAGGGCTTTTAGCGCCTACCGGCGGGCAGGTCGTGGCGGTAGCCGAAGACGGCACCGAGACTGTCATCAGCCAGAAGGGCAAGGAAGCCTTCCAGGTGCGCCGCAGCGTGGGCATAGTTTTCCAGTACCCGGAATACCAGCTCTTCGAAGAGACCGTCATGAAGGACGTGTGCTTCGGCCCAAAGAACCAGGGCCTCTCAGAAGATGAGCAGAAAGCCAGGGCCAGGGAGGCTCTGGACCTTGTCGGTATAAATGCCGACGAAAAAGGCGAGGCCTCTCCGTTCGATCTTTCAGGAGGCCAGAAGAGGCGCGTTGCGATAGCAGGCGTCCTCGCAATGCAGCCGAGCGTTCTGATCCTGGACGAGCCGACAGCAGGTCTGGATCCGAAAGGCCACGACGACATCCTCGAGATGATACGCCGCATCCGCACCGAGAAGAACATGACCATAATCCTCGTCTCCCACAACATGGACGACGTTGCGGAATACGCGGACAGGGTGCTAGCCATGGACCGCGGAAAGCTGATGCTTCTTGGCACCCCCAGGGAGGTCTTCTGCGAGCACGAGGAAGAACTTCGCAGCGTGGGCCTTGACATACCCGCCGGCCCGGCGTTCCTTTGGATGCTCAAAGACCGCGGCCTGGACCTCGACGACAACCACCTGAGCTTTGACGACACCGCGGACGAGATAATCCGCGCGCTTAAGAAATAAATGGCAGTAAGAGACATCACATTAGGACAGTACTATCCGGGAGATTCCGCGATACACAGGCTGGACGCCAGAACAAAGATAATCTGCGCGCTGGTCTACCTGGTATCTCTGTTTGTGGTGCGCTCTTTTTCGGCTTTCGCGCTGTGCATAGTGTTCCTCGCGGTTGTCATCATAATTTCTAAAATACCCTTCAAATTCATATCCAAGGGCTTAAAACCGATAATATTCCTGATCATACTCACCATGATCATAAACCTTCTGTTCACGTCCACGGGCACGGTGATAGCAACGCTGGGACCTGTAAAGATAACCACGGAAGGCATATACAGGGCAGCGTTCATGGGCTTAAGGCTGGTGCTGCTGATCTTCGGATCTTCGCTGCTGACCCTTACCACCAAGCCTATAGAACTTACCGACGGTCTGGAAAAACTGCTCTCGCCTCTGGCTAAGATAGGGCTTCCGGCGCATGAACTGGCCATGATGATGACGATAGCTCTGCGCTTCATCCCCACGCTTTTGGACGAGACCGACAAGATCATGAAGGCACAGACCGCCCGCGGCGCAGACTTCGAGAACGGATCCCTTAAGGAAAAGGCAAGGGCCCTGGTGCCTCTGCTTGGTCCTCTGTTCGTATCCGCCTTCAGGATAGCCGGAGACCTTGCGATGGCCATGGAGGCGCGCTGCTACCACGGAGGCTCCGGGCGCACAAGGATGCACCAGATGAAGTTCGGAAAAGGCGATGCGCTCGCGTTTGCCGTGATGGCTGTATACCTTGCGCTTGTAATAGTTTCAAGGCAGTTTGATCTGTTCTGAGTTCAGAGCGCTACGCCGGGCAGAACAGCCAGCGCGTATCCTGCGGCTATGAAAGGCACGAAGGGTATCTGGCTTTTGGGTCCGGCTTTTTTAAAGGCTAAGAGGAAAGCG
>JAFRXM010000053.1 GCA_017443515.1 Bacillota bacterium
CAGAAAGATGAGCATCAGGAATCAAACGGAAGGCGCCATTCCCGGCTGGGGTGATGCAGTTGCCTGGAATGAGCTGCATATGTCCAGATCCTTCCCAACTTATTGGGACTAGCCACCAACGCTTTTTGTCCTATAAGCCTAGAAAAGATTAAAAAGGCGCCCCGGCTGCGTTCCGGAGCGCTTTTGTATTGTTTGGAAATCCGGTATCAGGCCGAGGGACTCTGTCCGTGGTTTTTATCCAGCTGCTGCTGGATGAGGCTGCGGACCAGATCTGAAAGCTCTTTGGTCTTAGTTATGCCAAGGGCTTTTGGGTCAACGGCAGGCAGTATGTGTACGGTGACGTCCGCTTTTTTGAGGCGGCGGTCTTCTTCAAAGCATTTGTAGGTGCCGTCTATCACGAAGGGGACAACAGGAGCGCCTGCGCGTATCGAAGCCTTGAACGCTCCGGGCTTGAATTCGTTCATCTGCGGGCCTTTGCTCCTGGTGCCTTCCGGGAAGATCACAACAGACTTGCCTCGCTGCAGAAGCTCTTCGGCTTTTTTTATGCATTCCGCGGACTGGCGCACATCCTTTCTGTCCATGAATATGACGCGGAGCAGCTTCATCCAGGCGCCTACGATGGGTACCTTTGCGGCTTCTTTTTTTGCTATGGGGATCTTGTATCCGCCGAGCACCGAAAGAATGAGCACCGTGTCGAAGTTTCCCTGGTGGTTTCCGGTGAAAAGCGCCGCGCCTTTTGGGATGTTTTCAGTTCCGTATACCTTGTATTTACAGCCGCCCAGCCTAATGTAGTGAGGCAGCAGGTCTTCCACTATCCAGCGCGCGATGGAAGAAGGCTCCCCGTCGGGATCCCTGTCCCTGATCAGCCAGGCCACAAGAAGCACAGGCGTCAGCAAAATTAAAGAAATCGATGCGGCAAGAAGCCATACTATGCTGCGTATCATGATAATATTCTAACACAAATAAAAAAAATGTGGAAGAATATCGCGGTTTGTGATAAAATTTCACGGTTAATGTGTCAGAGAACGCAAAGAGGAAATAATTATGGCTAAGGAAAAGATCATAAACATCGCGGTAATAGCGCACGTCGACGCCGGAAAGAGCACCCTGGTGGACGCTTTTCTTGCGCAGAGCGGCGTATTCCGCGAAAACGAAGAGATGAAAGACTGCGTCATGGACTCCGACGACATAGAGCGCGAGCGCGGCATAACCATCTACTCCAAGAACTGCTCCGTAATGCACGGCGAATACAAGATAAACATAGTGGACACTCCGGGCCACGCTGATTTTTCGTCCGAGGTGGAGCGCATTATAAAGACAGTCGATACCGTCATCCTGCTGGTGGACAGCTCTGAAGGCCCCATGCCGCAGACCCGTTTCGTGCTCTCAAAAGCGCTGGAACAGAACCTGAACCCGATACTTCTCATAAACAAGATAGACAAGAAGGACGCCCGAATAGACGAGGTCGTCGACGAAGTATACGAGCTGTTCATGGATCTTGAGGCAAACGACGACCAGCTGGATTTCCCCATACTCTACGGGATCGCAAGGCAGGGCATAGTTGTCCGCGACCCAAAGGAAGTTGAGGGCCTCAACGTGGAAGCCGCAGACGGCACCAAGATCAAGAAGAGCGCATCCGGCCAGGGCGGCCTGGACATAACTCCGCTGTTTGAAACGATAATAGAGCAGTGCGGAGCATATCCGGACCTGGACGATGAGCCTTTGCAGATGCAGATCTCTACTCTCGGCTATGACGACTACGTAGGGCGCCTGGGTATAGGCCGCGTGGATAAGGGCGTCGTAAAAGCCGGCACCCAGGTAGCCGTGGCAAAGCCCGACGGATCATACGTAATGCGCAAGATAAACCAGTGCTTCGTATACCGCGGCATGAAGCGCGTAGCTGTGCCCGAGGTGCATTCGGGGGACATCTGCGTTCTTTGTGGAATCTCGGATATAACCATAGGCGATACCATCTGCAGCGAGAGCCACATAGTGGGCCTTCCGGCTATCTCGATCGAAGAGCCTACGCTGTCGATGAACTTCATAGTAAACAAGAGCCCGTTCGCAGGCAAGGAAGGAAAGTACGTCACTACCCGCCACATCAAGGAAAGGCTCGAAAAAGAGCTTGAGGTAAACGTAGGCCTTAAGGTGGAAGATACAGGTTCCACGGACAGCTTCAAGGTCTCCGGACGCGGCGAACTGCATCTTTCCATACTTATCGAAAACATGCGCCGCGAAGGATATGAGCTTGCGGTAAGCAAGCCCGAAGTCATCTGGCACAAGGGTCCCAGAGGCGAAAAGCAGGAGCCTGTAGAAGAAGTCGTGATCGACGTTCCGGACGAGTACGCTGGATCTATCATCTCCGACCTGAACCTGCGCAAGGGCATGATGGTGTCCATGGACGCCAAAAACGGCCGCAGCAGGCTGGTCTATACAGCCCCGACCCGCGGACTTATGGGCTACCGCAGCCAGTTCATAAACCAGACCCGCGGTGAAGGAATAATGGTGCGCCGTTTCATAGGTTATGAAGATTACAAAGGCGAGGTGCCTCAGCGCTCCGCCGGCGCCATAATCGCGCAGGAAGAGGGCGTCACAACGCCTTACGCGCTCAACAACATCCAGGAGCGCGCACAGATGTTCGTAACTCCGGGCGTTAAGGTCTACGAGGGCATGATAGTCGGCCAGAACAGCCGCAACGAGGACATGATAGTAAATCCCTGCAAGGCGAAACACGTTTCGAACATGCGTGCCGCAGGTTCAGACGACGCTGTGAAGCTTTCGCCCGCAAGGGTGTTCACGCTTGAGGAAGCGCTGGAATGGATAAACGACGATGAGCTGGTGGAAGTCACTCCGACTGACATCAGGCTCCGCAAGAAGATCCTGGGCGAGCTTGAGCGCCGCCGCAGCAACAGGTAGCATCTCCTATGCGCTGGCCGAGCCTCACCGGGGTCTCGAGGCCTTCAGATGTGGCCTTAAGAGCCTCTGAGAGGCCGTCTGCGCGGTCTTTTTGCAGCAGCAGAATAATTGTGCTGCCTCCGAATAAAAACCGGCCTTTTTCGGCTCCTTTTGCTACACCGGCCTTACCGCCGGTGTTTTTGTCTGAGCATTCAGGCAGGGGGTAGTTGTCTATTTTTCCTACCATCAGCGCGCCGACTTCTATCTGCGCTGCAAGGCCGAAATTATCAGATCCTATTACAGTTACTTCGCGGGCGTTCTCGGTGAACACAGGTACCTGCCTGAGAGCTATGGGGCGCACTGTATGCAGTTTTCCGGGGATGCGGTAAGGAGCGCATGCTCTTCCGCTGTCGAAGAAAGCGTAGCGGTGGTAGTCCTGCACGCGCAGCCTGAAGACCAGGCAAAGCCCGCCGTCAAAACTTTCAGCAAGCTTTTTTCTGCGTTCTTTTTCTTTGGCAGGCAAGTCGGCGCCGGCTCCGAAAAGGTCCGCGACGGAATACCGGCTCTGCTTTACCGGGACCACGAGCCCGCCTGTTATCACGTACGCTGAAAGCAGCCCGTCGCAGGGGCTTATGAGCGCAGAAGGCTCCAAATCCACAGGCCTAAGCTCCGCCTTCAGCTTCCTGGTAAAACAGTCGTTGAAGCATCCAAAATCCGTGCTCTCGCACCCGGACAGATCTATTCCGTTCTTTCTTACGAATCCTGGTATCAGCGGCTTTGAAACAGCTGACGACAAAAATGCCCCGGCGGCTTTCGAGAGCCAGGGGCGTGTTATAACTATAAGGACAGCGCGCCCTAAAGCGGTGTTATACAGAAATCTTGTCGATGCGCTTTCTTTTTCCATGTCCTAACGTGAGAGAAGGGCTTTTGCGATTATCATGAATATGAATTCCAGCGCGCCTATGCCTACCATTATCAGTATGCCGCGGAGCCCGGGCTTTGGTATCTTTATACGGCTTACGAACAGTACCCCGGTTATCAGGATGATGGGGAAGTATATCAGCGTTATATCCATCGGCAGCACGTACTGGAACATCATTATCGTCGGGAAGACGACAGCGGCTGATGTGACCGGAAGGCCCTCGTAGTATTTGCGCTTTCCGCCTTCCGTCTCCATGCGCATCTCCTCGGTGACGTTGAAATACGCAAGCCTTATCATAGCCGCCAGCACGTAGAGTATCATGAAAGCGTTGCAGGCCCAGCGAACTATGACCCAAAGCGTGAAGTTGTCCGGGTAGAACAGCGCGTGAGCGGTGGGGGAGGTGCGTATCATCGCAGAGCCTATGCACATCGGAAGCACTCCGAACGCCACCAGGTCCGACAGGGAATCTATCTGCACTCCGTAGCGTTTTTCAAGCTCGGTGCGGTCTTTTTTGGTGCGGGCCACCATGCCGTCGAAGGCGTCGAAAAGCCCGCATGCCAGAAGGAAGAACGTGCCTATGTAAGGATGGCCCATTCCGGCAAGCGAAACTATTATTCCAACGCTTCCTGAAACGAGGGATAAATATGTAAGTATTACTGTGTAGTCGTAAACTCCGAGCAGTTTATTCTTCATCTTTTTCATCTTTACGCGCCGACAGCAGTGCGATCACAACAATTATAAAGCATATTATAACACAAAGGTAGAAAGAAACGAAGCGTGAAAGCAGTTCCAGTCCGGCGGCCTGAGCTTCGGGCATCAGGGTGCTGAAACCGTCGAGCATCATAAGGTCAGTGTATCCCATGGCGCCGGGGATGGGAATGTAGGTGGAGCCTATGCTGATAAGGCTCTGCGCTCCAAGAAGCCTTACGCCGTTTTTTATGACCTGAGTGTAGGGAAGGCCCGACGCATGCACGCTTACTGCTATATACATGAACATGGTGACTGCCAGCTGGCAGAGCCTCTGCAGTATGTTGAAAATCAGAGCCTTGATAATAGCAGGCTTGTGATTCTTTATCGAAGCCGCGTATCTCATGTAGTCTTCGAGCCACTTTTCGAGCCTGCGGACCCATTTTAGCCTGTCGCGCAGTATGCGCAGCCTGCAGCCGATACCAATGAGTATTCTGCCTGTTCTGTTGATGAAACTGCGTTTTATGGCTATGAGTACGAATATCACCGCCATGCCGATAAGTGTTATGGCGCCGAGCACTATGAGCACCCTTGCGGCAGGGCGGAAGAACATGTATGCGCTGGGCATAGCGATTATGGTCACGATGCCGATCACCAGTATCGCCAGGGTGTACAGAGCCAGGTTGAACACCAGGCTCACCGTTGCGCAGCTGCTGGGTATACCGCTTCTTACCATGAAATATGCGCTTGCCGGCTGGCCGCCGGTAGCCGAAGGCGTTATCGCGGAAAAGTATGTGTCCGCGGCGCCGAAGAGCACTCCGTCCTTTATGCTGCAGGGATGCCCGAACGATCTTACCAGGGTGCGTATAGCCATGGCTTCAAAGAATATGAAGCCAAGCATCGAAGCGAGGGCGAAAACTATCCACAACGGATCTGCCCCGCGCAGAAGTTCAAGTACCGCGGAAAGCGAGAATCCTTTGACGGCAGAGGACACGGCAAAAACGGACAGCGCGGCTATCACTACGAACAGCACTGCCCAGATCAGTTTTCTTTTTTTGTCCTTACCTGACCCAAAGGAATCGTTCATTGTTCATCTTTCCGGCTATAAGCGATCCCGCCAAAGCCACAATGATACCTGCCGGTATGTCTATAAAGTAATGCTGCTTGGTGAATACCACCGAAGCCGCGCACATCACGAACATGAAGCCGTGCATCCACCTGTACCAGTTTCCGGCCTTTTTCACCTCGAATGAAGCCCCAAAAGCTATCGCGCTTGACAGCACATGCATGGATGGCAGGCAGTTCACCGGTCTGTCGAAAGTCCAGACTGTATTCATAAGCCAGGTGAAGAAGTCGCTTACGATTAGACTTGGTCTTTCGATGATTGTAGGGTATACTATAAAGCATACGAGGCAGAGCAGCTTCGCGATGATCTCGGCCTTTGCGTATTTAAAGCATACCTGCCGGCTCTCGCGCCCGGTCATGATCCAGCTGCAAGCCCACTGCGCAAAAGACAGCACGTAGAACACGACGAAGAACGGAACGAAGGGTATCGCGTCGTCTACAGCCATGTGTATGTAGTGCCTTGCACTGTCGCTGATCACGAACATCGAGATGTGGTAAGTAACGAAAATGCTTGCCACTATGCTGATTATAGGCACCCATGCGTATTTCGGTACGAGCTTTTCGAGTCTCATTGAACTGCTCCTGCAAATGATCTAATTTATTATGATATCATAATTTTACAGCTAAGACAACGTTAGTATAAAAGGCGAAAGTTACATGACGGTGACAATAACAGATATAAGTTCAGACGGAAAGGGCATAGGCCGCACCGAAGAAGGCAGAGTGGTCTTCGTTCCGGGCGTGGTGCCCGGAGACATCGCGGAGATAGAACTTACCGAGGCACCTGCCGCAAAGGGCAGAAAAACGCCAAAACCGCAGGTCAGGCTGCTTTCGGTAGTCCGGCCTTCCGCGGACCGCGTAGCTCCGCCCTGCATGTATTTCAGTGAGTGCGGAGGCTGCCAGCTGATGTGCCTTTCGTACGGGGCACAGCTTCGTATAATGCAAAAGCACGTGGAAGCCGCCCTGGAGCGCATAGGTGGATTTAAGGCCGGTAAGGATTATATACTTAAGGATATTCTTCACACCGCAAAGCCCGGAAAAGACGGAGAACCGGAAATGCCTCTCCGCTACCGCAACAAGGCGGAGTTTGCCTTAGAAGGAAACCGTATGGGTTATTACAGGCGCGGCACTCACGAGCTTCTGGAGATAGACGACTGCCTCATACAGAACGCCGCGGCCGTGCAGGCCGCCAGACAGAAATGCTCCGGGCTGAAGGAGACTCAGAAGTATTTTAAGCGCATTATTGCCCGGTCAAACAAAGAAGGTGACATAATGTTGATTACAGAAAACAGCGATGGGACCTTCACTTCAGACCACCGTATCCTGCACGACGAGATACTAACGCAGGCCAGAACACTTAAGACCGAGGTCAGCCCCTTAAGCTTCTACCAGGTCAACCCCGAAGGCTGCAGCCTGCTGTATTCGAAGGTGCAGGAATACGCCTCGCTCACAGGTAGTGAAACGCTTCTGGACCTCTACTGCGGAGCAGGAAGCATAGGACTTTCGATGGCCGCGCAGTGCAGCCGCGTCATAGGCGTAGAAAGCGTAAAACCGGCTGTCATAGACGCAAACCGCAACGCGGTCATCAACGGCATAGTCAATGCGACATTCATCTGCGGCAAAGCCGAGGAAGTTATAGATACGAAGCTTCAGGGGGTAAAAGCGGACGTCGTGGTAGTAGATCCCCCTCGCGCCGGCTGCGCAAAAAGCCTGCTTGAGGCGATAAAGCGCATAGCTCCAAAGCGACTTGTGTACGTTTCATGCGACCCGGCGACTCTTGCCAGAGATCTTAAGATCCTCTGCGCTCCGGATGAGGACAGCGGAACCAGTTTCCACCTTATCGAAGCCACACCTGTCTCGATGTTCCCCGGAACACTGCATGTGGAGACAGTATGCTGTTTGTACCACCAAAAGAAGGACTATATTTCGGTTCCTTATGAACCCAAAGACGCGGAGTATCTGAAATAGATTAAATGAGATTGGCAAGAAGGTATTTGTGGAGGAGACGGCATGAATTACCTTGAAGAATACTACAACAAATATGATGAAGAAGGGCGCCTTCTTTCCCGTCATGGGCAGGTGGAATATTTGAC
>JAFRXM010000054.1 GCA_017443515.1 Bacillota bacterium
ATTGTATGTCATGGTGCTTTTTGCAATTTCTTTCTACAAGCGATACAAACACGTCATGCTGAACAATGTTTCTGCGCCATTGATTTCCAATAGGAGATTAGTGGCGCAGCTGTTTTAGGAAATGAGCCTTTAAGCCACTTTCTATCAGGGAAAATGCTTTTGAAAATAAAACCTGCAACTTTGCAGGGGCTGCCAAGAATCTGGAATTTGCGTTTCAGAGATTGCTTAAATGTAAGTTTTGGCATAGGCGTGCCGCAGTGTGTGAGCATCGTTGGAGTAATTTCACGCCCTTCAAGAACAGAACTCTGATACTGAACGGGGATGGTGGTGCTGAACAGCTTGTTTACGCAGTTGAGACCAAGCACCATAGCACTGCGCATCGAGGTGTCAGAAGACTGCATTTTGTTTCAAAGTATCATTTCCTACCGAACTATCATGGAACATGGTCATTATTGCAAGAATCCCCAAGGCTAAGAAAAGGTATACCCTCTTATTCCTTTTCAGCTTATCCATGTTGGAAAAGGCTGAGAATCCATATGCTAGTATGATTTCTATTCCAACTAATACTGTGTAGTGAATACAACCCAGATAATTCATCCTTTGCTCCTTCGTCACTGTCAGAAGCAGTTATCTCCAAGTTTTTATCTAGACAAATACCAAATATTATATATATTATATAGAAAATGATATAAATATCATTCTCATTATTCTAAATCAAGATAGAAAGCCTCTAATCTTTGTGATTCCCTTTTTATATCGAAACCGTGACTAACCAACTCTGATTGATCTGAACGATTCGTTTTATGACGTTCTTCCAATACGGTTATAACTTTGTCTGCCCATTTCATTGGCTCTTCTGTTATTGGAAGGTAATATACTCCTTTTACATCAACACTTTTAGTAATAGTATCACTTATTATGCACGGTAAACCAGAAGCAAGGGCTTCTATGGCTGCAACTGGAGCACCTTCGAAAAGAGATGGCATAAGAAAAACATCTAAAGCTGAGAGAATTGCTTTGATATCTCTTCTTTTTCCTGTCATAATAACACTATCTGTTAAACTTAGTTCCTCTACTCTTTTTTCAAGCTGCCTCCGGAGGCTCCCATCTCCGACGATCATCATTTTTGATTTTGGAATTTTTAAGTGGAACTCATTAAACACATCTAAGGCGTATAACTGGTTTTTTTGTATACACATTCTCCCAATATTCCCAACAACAATAGTATCACTCGAAAAATTAAATTCTTTCCTAACAATCTCTCTTAATGAGACGTCAAACGAATAGTTGGCAAGTTCTATTGCGTTCGGCAAAATATGAACTCTCCCCCGGTCAACTCGGTGTTTTCCAAAGAGATAAGCCGCCTCTGGCGAACATGCCATATAATCTGTAGCAAAAAGGCCCACAAACTTTATCAAAATACCGTTCCTGATTGCATTTAGTTTCTTGTCTGCAAATTTAGTGGAATGACTATGTTGAATTACATGCGAAATGCCACTCTTCTTTGCTTCAATCCCAACTATTTCTGCCCCCCAAATAGGATGGCAATGAACCGCTATATACTCACCTTGATGTTCACTAAAAAACAGATGCAATTTCTTTTGATCTGCTATTTTGAATGTTGGATATGGGATAAAAAAAGATCTTCCACCCAATTCTGTTATCTCATCAAGATGTGACTCTGCAACTTCTTCAAAATACAAAAAATCAAACTGCAATATATTTCTATCAATGTGTCGATAGTAGTTCATGATAACGCTCATGACCCCTGCATTGATATTTAGACTAGAAACGACATGCAATATTCTTTTCATCGGCGTAGTATCTCCATCAACTTTTGTCAGCCTTTACTCTTCGATCTGAGCTTTGTCTTATATAGATACCCTCTGAGAGAGTTCGGCATATTGGCCAAGCACAATCTAATTGCCAAATTCAGTAAATACTGAAAATGATTTACCACTCCAAGCTCGAGTATCTTTTTCTGAAAACCTGTAATGGCTTCGTTATAGGCTTTCCCACCACGTCTTTGATACATCCCTTCGCCAGTTCGAACATTTACAAGCACAGAATCTAGATTATGAAACTTATATCCCGCTTTAATCATCCGGCACCAAAGGTAATAGTCTTCAAAATACGGACAGTGCTGATAGTTTCCCGCTGTCAGCACTGCTGACTTTTTATACATCACGGTGACATGATTCATTCCATTTCTGACACGCATCTTATTAGCTATATCATCTGACGAAAGAGGCACTAGGCGAACAGCTAATTCATTTTTCATAGTTGAATCATACTCAGCAATCTGTCCACCTAACACGGCGATTTCTGGATGTGCTTCTAAGAAAGATACTTGCTTTTCAAAGCGGTCTGGCAATGAATAGTCATCCGAGTCCATCCGTGCAACATATTCGTATTGACAATACATCAGACCTATAGATAGTGCTTTTCCCAAACCGACATTCTCCTCTAGAGGAACTACATCAACTATTTTTTCATTGTTTGCATATCTAAGAATTAGTTCATGTAGCTCATCTGAAACAGACCCATCAATAACAAGAACAATCTGAGCCGGTCTATTCGTCTGGTTTAAAACACTATCAATAGCATACGCTACTTCATCTGCCTTGTCATTCTTATACACTGACATCAATACTGAAAATAGCATTATTCTACTCCCAAAAAAGTTCAAATCACACGAAAAACAATGTATCAATAATTATAGACAAAGAAGGACTTAAAGGTTTTTCTCCAAAAAAATTATTTAGCAGCTGTTGTCTGTCCCTCTGCAATACCTTCTGTACTATCTTTGACAAACAATATCTTTACCGTTGCAAAGCAAATGCGTAAATCCTCGATAATGCTTGGATTTGCTATGTACATAAGATCCATAAGCAGTTTATCGTAAGGTGTAGTATTGTACTTTCCATACACCTGCGCATATCCTGTAAGGCCGGCCTTTGCCTGCAGGCGCAGGCGGAATTCAGGCATCTCAGCTTCATACTGAGCAGCTATCTCAGGGCGTTCCGGACGAGGGCCTACTATGCTCATATCGCCGCGGAAAATGTTTATAAGTTGCGGCAATTCGTCTATTCTGAGTGCTCTTATCTTGCGTCCTACGGGCGTTATGCGGTCGTCATGGTCTCCGGTGGAAAGCCTGGCTACTCCGTCCTTTTCAGCATCCACTCGCATGGATCGGAACTTCAGGACGTAGAATTCCTTGCCGTCCTTTGTAAGGCGCTTCTGCTTATAGAAAGCAGGGCCTCCATCCTTTTTTACGGCTATAGCGGTAACAATGAATATGGGGCTTGTGATTATAAGGCCTAAGCCGCTGCAAACTATGTCAAACAGCCTCTTAAGGAACACGTATTCCGGGTTTGGTGCATACCTGGATACTCTAAGAACAGGCAGGTGGAACATATGCATCTTTGTAGCACCGCTCATTATAACGTCGCCAACTCTTGGGATAACGAATACCTGAATATTGTTGGCGATACAATACTTAAGAATAACGTTTCTGTGTTTGCTGTGTATGCCTCTGAGGAATACTACTTCCATACCGGAAATCAGATTTAGATCCTTAAGAACTTCTCTTACGTTGTAAGAGGCAGTGAGTTCAAATTTCTTTTCGAATCCGTAATCATCTATAAGGCTTTCCATCTCCGTTACGGATTCGTATATTACTGCAGACTTTTTAGGCGGTGTGAATCGGAAATACAGGGATCTTGCAGTAAACACCCAGAACCCTGAGATAATGATCTGAATAAAGAAAATGGCAAGCCCCGGGATAAGGTTGGGTATGCCTTTTGTAAGGATGGATATAACTATATACAGAGCCACGTCTGCTACAAGGAAGGCCAGGGTCTGGCTGTATATCAGCTCAGATATACGGCTGTAGGAAATCAGCAGGGCATCGTAAACTCTGCAGAGAACTGCATATAGGAGGAAGAACAGGCCTATCACAAGAGTGTGCATTCTTTCGCCGGTCTCCATTACCACTCTGTTGGAATAGTAGAACAGCCAGCAAGCGGCAAATGCAGCTGTTATTAGTACTACGTTAAGTAGTTTGTATGCTCTTGTCCAGATAGCATGTTTCATGGCGGTCTACTCTTTCTTCTCTACTATCTCCAGGCCAACTTTTACGTCGGTGGTCCTGTCGAACATGGTCATCTGTAGGATGGCGATGCGGCGGTGGCGGTCTATCTTCTTTATTTGGCCTTCAAGGCCCTTAAGGGGCCCGTAGGTGATCGAAACTGTGTCGCCTGTAAGAAATCCCGTCGAGATGTCTACAACATCCGTAGAGCCTATCAGGCGGCTCAGGATGTATTCTTCGTGTGGGGCCAAGGGCTGGAAAAAGTCCCCGGTGTGGAGCACCACGGTAAAGCCCGGGATGCGGTGCAGGGCGTCGGCGAATTCGTCTATGTGGTCCGTGAGGACGAATACGTAGGAGGGGAACAGGAGCTTTTCTACCTTTACGCGTATGCCGCCGTGCTTTTCTATCTTTGCCATGTAGGGTATGGCGCAGCGGGAATAGAGGCTCGGATCCACGAACCTTTCTATGTAGCCTCTTGTCTTTTCTTCCTGGCCGGTGTAGGTCCAGATGACGTACCACATGATGTTCCTTGCCCGTATGCGGGCGGCGATTTGAGTAGCTTTAGCCATCCTGGGAAGACGTGCAAAAAAGCACGCACCTCCCGGTGTGGCGTGTTCCTGTATGCCCCCTGCCCTGCTTTGGAACGCGCGCGGAGGCGACGATCCCTGCAGCTGCAGGTTCCTTATATATAGCTAGTCCTTCTTAGCGGGCTTGCTGTCTGTTTCTGCCGGCTTTCCGTACTTACCGTAGCCGTACTTTCCGTACTTGCCGTAGCCGTACTTGCCGTATTTGCCGTACTTTCCGTAGTGGCCGTAGTACTTGCCATTTGCGCTGTAGCCCACCTTGTTGAGTATCACGCCGAGGATCGGGCAGCTGGTGTTGCGCATCTTGTCCACTATTTCCTGGGCGAGGCGGTACTTTACTTCCCCTGCTTCTATTACAAGCATTGCGCCGTCGCAAAGGGGCGCAACTACAGCGGCGTCTACCACCATGCCAAGCGGCGGGCAGTCTATTACTATGTAATCGCAGTATTTTGTGCAGGTATCTATGAGGGTCTTCATGGCGGGACGCGCCAGAAGCTCTGCGGGGTTGGGCGGCACTTTGCCGCTGACTATTACGGAGAGGTTCTTTATGTCGGAGCTGCAGATCATCTCGTCCATCTCGCACTGGCCGGAGAGGTAGTGCGAAAGACCGAAGACGGGGGCGGAGCCCTTGAGCATCTTCATAAAGCCGGAGTTGCGCATGTCTGCGTCCACCAGCAGGACGCGCTTGCCGAGCTCAGTAAAAGAACGGCACAGGTTGAGCGCCGTGGTGGATTTGCCTTCGCCGGAGAAAGCACTGGTTATAAGAAGGATCTTTCTGTCAGCACCTGAAAACTGGATGTTGGTGCGCAGCATCTTTAATTCTTCGTCTATCTCGTATGGCAGTTCTTCCTGCTTAAGCATCACGCTCTGCATGCTGGGATCCTCCGTGGGGGTTTAGTATATCTGATGGGTTGGTGTGCATAAGCAGTTCTGCGTATGCGGACCCGTACTTGCGTTCTAAGTGTGCGGCGCATTCGGACAGCTGCGGAGGGCGGTCCTCCGGGTCGTGTGCGTCCGAGGCCACGACGTGCACCAGCTGCGCTTTTAGCAGCTTTTTGCACCAGGATGCGCGCTTTCTGCCTTCTCCTCCGAGTATGGCAGTGGCGTTCATCTGTATTTTGGCGCCCATTTCTATGAGAGCTGCAACCTGCTCTGTTTCCTGAAGAGAGCTGCAGCGCTCTATGTGAGCTATAAGCGGCGTAAAGCCGCTGTCCTGTATGGTTTTTATGAAGTAGTGTATGTCTTCTTCCGGGGCTCCGTAGGAGAACTCCGAAAGTATGCATCTGCCGTTTCCAAGGGGGCGGACCGTGCCGGATCTTAAGGCTTCCAAAAGCAGGCTGTCGCAGTGGTATTCCCGCGAAAGAAAAAGAGCCACATCAAGACCTTTAGCCTGTGCACGCTCTTTAAGGCGCTCGAACTGGAGCACTATTTTCTCGTCCGGGGTCTCGAACATGCCCCTTCTAAGGTGCGGCGTGGTGCAGATCGTACGTACCCCCTGCTGGTACTGCATTTCCAGAAGTTCTTCGGATTCCTGGGCGCGCAAAGCACCGTCGTCTACATATGGAAGTATGTGGCAGTGGATATCGACCAGGTCTTTCATTTCGTAAACATGCGGAAACAGAACCCCTCCGGAGCGGCATTTGTGCCCCGGAAGAGTTCTATATGCATTTTTTTAAAAAGGATTATGACTTCTTTGTGCGCTTCTTGCCGTATACTACGGTGCCAACAGCACCAGCTGCTGCTACTACAAGGATGCCAGCCCAGATAGCGATGTTGCTGTCGCCGGTCTTGGGGGTGTCGCCGCCGGAGGAGCCGCCGGTCTTGCCGACAACGATTCCGCCCGGGGAGAGGCTGTTGAATGTAGCGTCTACGTTGGGAGCTGTTCCCTTAGCGACAAATTCCCAGTCGCCCTTTTCTGCGCTGTAGTGATAAACATACAGCGGTGTTCCGTTTGCTACGGAGCAGTTGAATGTGAAGGTTGCCGGTGTCTTGTCTGCCTTCAGTTCTGCCTGCCAGAGGACGTAGTCCAGATCCTTGACTTCTACGCCGTCGGTGACCTGAGCGGCCTTCTCAACGGTGAGGTTGGGAACTGCGGCGTCCTTAGCGGATACTGTGTAGCCGATCTCTGCGCCGCCGCTGGTGACCTTAACTACGTCAACAACGGAAGTCTTGCTGCCGGCTGCGCAAGCTACGCTGACCATGCCCAGAACCATGATGCATGCAAGCACCAGAACAGTGCATGTTTTGAGTACTTTTCTCATTTTTTCATTCTCCTTTTCAAATAATTGACTGAATGGTTTTATATCTATAAGTCTGCATTTTAAGCGGGCTCATAAAACAGATCTATAAGCAGCTGCTGCAGTGCGTCGTCGTCCACGTAGAATTCGTCGTGGAGCTGGCCTATGACGTTCTTTCCGGGAAGGGAGAGCCTTTCGGGGTCCATGGCGTACTGCGAGAGCTTTTTTATCGTGTCTGCGTCTATATCGTTTTCTATGTACTTGCCGGCTTTGTCCAGGATCTGGTCCGTTAAGGAGCCGATGCCTTTAGAGCCGAACATGTCGAACAGCTGGCCCAGGAGCCATTCCTGGCGGCGCATGCGCGCGTTGTTGCTGCCGTGTTCGTTAAGATCCCTGTAGCGGATGAAGCGCTCTGTTTGGGGGCCGTCCAGCGTTACCGTTGCGCCCTTTGCCCAGGCAGGATCTATGTCCGTGTAGTCCTCCTCGAAAGTGATCGTTATGCCGCCGAGGATGTCCGCTATGGCTGGGATGCCGTCTATAGTTACGGATGCGCAGCCGTCTATGCGCCTTCCGTGCAGGAGCCTTCCAACCGTCCTTTTGGTGAGGAAGCACGAGCGCCTTGCGCTGTCGCCGAAGGCGTACTGCATGTTTATCTGCACCGGGTTGGTACTGAGGTAAGTGCCTTGTTTATCGTAGTAGTCCACATCCGTGATGGTATCCCTTGAGATGGTGACTACTTTTGTTGTCTTGGTCTTGTCGTCCAGGACCAGCAGTATCAGCGCGTCCGAGCGGCCTGCTGTGCCTATGTTGGCGGACGTGTCGGAGTAATCCCCTTCGTCTATTCCCAGCAGCAGCACGGTGGTAAGACCGTCCTTTTGCGTATACTTCTTGTCCTTGTATGTGACTGTTACGCCCCAGTCGTTGTCCGCTATGTTGTGGATGTTGTCCTGTGGGGCGCTGCTGTTTCTTCCCAAAAGGCCCTTTATGAGCATCCCTGCGGAGACCAGCGCCACACATATCAGAACAGCGGCTATTATCGTAAGAGCCGACGGTTTGCGGGGACCCATGCTAGCGCCTTCCGCGGCGGACGTTTGCCTTGGTCTTCTTATCCTTGGAAGACTCGTCCTGCGCCTTTATGTACGGGAACGCGGCCAGCGTATCCAGCTGCAGGTACTTGGTGACGTCCTCGTCTGTCTTGATGGTGTCGTCAAGCATGTAGCGGATGACCACCCAGGCGACGACCAGAAGAGCGCCTGCCAGCGCACCGATCTCGGTGTTGCGCGTGGTGTTGGGGCTGCTCTTTTTTACCGGCACCACTGCCCTTTGTACCACGGACGGCTTGTCAGTGCTCATGATGTCGGCTATGCGCTCGCGGAGGTGCTCCGAGAGCACGTTGCTGATGTTGGCGGAGCGGATGGGATCCTCGTCCGTAACGGAGATCCTAAGCAGGTGCGAGTTGCTGGGGTTTACGATGGAGATCCGCTTTGAGAGCTCTTCGTAGGTGGTGTCCAGATGTAGCTCGTTGATGACCGACTCGACTACGTCCCTTGTGCCGCCGATTATCTTGAAGTCCTCTGTGAGCGTGCTGCCCAGGTTGATGTCCGCAAGCTGCGTGATGCTTGTGGTCTTGGAGAACACGTAGATTATGGACTCCGCTTTGTAGAGCGGCGTGATGAGGAACTTTGTTACCGAGAACAGCAGCGCAGCGCCTATAACGAAGCCTATGACGACATACCAGATATGACCCCATATGACCCTTGCGAGCTCCACGAGATCTATGGTCTGATCGTCGTAGTCGTTTGCCCTGTTTTTATTCTGCTGTCCGGTTACGGTATTCGGTTCCATATACCTCTCCTATATTATAGATATCGGTTATTATATACCCCGAGTTTGGGCATTGCAAGTTTATAATATACTTTTTTACAGGATTTTTGCGACTCTTTTTTCACAATTGTTAAAACGGCACAAACGGGCGAACGATCTTTGTCAGATTTGTTAGTAATGATCGGCAAAAGGTCGGAAAAAGGGCACGGGTGCGGGGCGGCCCCGCTGCCTTCTTACTCGTACCTTGCGTCGCGCAGGGGCTTGTCCCAGAACACCTTGCCGCCGGCCTGCTCTGCCAGCTTGTCGATGTGCTCCCTGAGGACTTCCAGATAAGTCTTGTCGCGCTTTTTCGAGCGGCGGCCTGCCGTGTCGCAGAGGACCTCGCTGAAATACGCATCGTATGAGACCGCGAAGTCGTCCTCGCTGTTGTGAGGGAAGAATGTTGCCGCTGCCTCGTAGCGTATGCGGCCTGCCTCGGAATCGGCGATCAGCATCACCAGCGCTGCGTGGCGGTCCACGCCGTTTGCGGTAAGCTCCGCTTCGAAATACTGTTCATAAATGTTTATAGTAGCCATTTTGCCTCCTGTCCTTTTAGCGCCCTTCCACCGCGGCCCGGATCTCCTCCAGGGTCCTGGCAAAGCAGATCTGCCGCTGCTGCGAGACGTTCGAAAGCCCCGTTTCCGCCATTTTGGCCAGCTGGATGCGCAGGCCTTCGTAATAGCCGTCCAGGTCGTAGACTATGCAGGGCACGTCCATGTGCCCCAGGTAGACCGCCGACATGACCTCTGCGATCTCCTCCAGGGTGCCGGTGCCGCCCGGAAAAGCTATGAACGCGTCGCCAAGCTCTATCATTTTGGCTTTGCGCTCCGCCATGGTCTCAGTTACGATCAGCTCGTCGATGTCGTCGTAAACGAGCCCCATCTCCACGAAAAAGCGCGGCTCCACGCCGGTGACCCTGCCGCCGGCAGCAAGCACGCTTTCGGCAAGCACGCCCATCAGGCCGCACTTTGAGCCGCCGTAGACCAGGCGGCGCCCGCTTTTCCCTATCCAGGTGCCAAGCTCGCGCGCGGCTTTCTCAAAACGCGGGTCCAGGCTTTCGTTGGCGCCCAGGTATACTGTTATAGTCTGATGTTTGATTTCCGGCATGTTAGTCTCCCTGCAGCCTTATTTCTAATAGTATATCACACCTGCCTGCAAAAAAACTGCGGCAACTGTAAAAAACCGCTTTTCAAGTCCCGGGTTTTGTGTTATCATAATCAAGCGCAATTAAATTTGGTCCATTAGCTCAGCTGGGAGAGCGTCTGGGTGACAACCAGAAGGTCACAAGTTCAAGTCTTGTATGGGCCACCAAAAAAGACCCCGGGATGAATGCATTTCGGGGTCTATATTTTTTGCAAAGGAGGCGATAGCATTGAAAATGAAAGAGTTTCCAGTCATCGACCCTGCGGCCACGGGTGAGAACATCCGAAGGCTGCGCCAGATGCGCGGGCTTACTGTTCGCGACCTCCAGAGCTTCTTCGGCTTCGAAGAGCCGCAGGCCATCTACAAATGGCAGAGGGGCGACAGCCTCCCCACGGTAGATAACCTCTACGCGCTCGGAAGCCTTCTGGAAGTGCCGCTGGAGCAGATAATCATCCCTATACGCAGACCCCTGAAAATAACAGAGCAGCAGGAAAGGACCTGCTGCTCTGAGCGTTTTTGGAGGAGGCTTCCGCCATTTTTCCCGCTGCCCGGCTCCGGCATTCTGCAGTCTGCCTGATCCCGGCGTTCTGCAGCCCGGCGGGCTTTGGGAGAGTATAGATCATTCACTGCCTGCAAAAGCAGGCCGGTTTCTCACCCTGGATAGAGACGTTTTTTGCTTTTTCGCTTCTGCGGCGGTGGCGTTTTTTGCGGATCTGCGCTCTTGCGCCTTGCGCTTTGCGATCCGGTCAGCGTGTCGGGATCATCTGACATTCTGTTTCCGGCAATCATATGCTTGTACCTTTTGGTACGCTGTGCAGCTTTATAGTTCATCTGCACCTGAACCGGCTTTTGCCTCCTCTGTTTTATGCCGGGGTCTTAAGCCCCGGCGCCGCTGACGTAGTTTTCGAAGGCCTCGGCAAAACTGCTGTTGACGTCGAAGGGCGGGTCGTACTCCACCTTCGAGGTCACAAGGCACAGGTCCAGCTGCGCCGAAGTCTCGTCGGACTTTTTATTGAGTTTTGCAAGCTCCTTTCTTACCAGATTCCTGTCGTAGTTGATGGTCACCACCCGCTTTACATCGCAGCGGTAGCTCACCTGGTTGCCGTCGGCGTTGAAACGGTAGCCCGTCCCGCCGTTCGATATCACCTGCTCGCTGCTGCGAAGGTCGTTCATGTGCCGAAGCGTGCGGGCGACGCTCTGCCGAAGAGCGTTGAGGCTCACCTCGCTGTCAAGGTCTATGGGCAGCTGCTCTTTGGCCTTCCTTACGGCCATAAACAGGCGCTGCTTTTCAGCCAGGAGCCACAGCAGGAACTCCGCGAGCTTTGTTATCTGCGCGTGGTACTCGCTGTCGGGCGCGACCCTTACGGTCTCGTCCATGGCGTCGGCCATGACCTTGTGGCGCAGGTTGGTGTTCTCCACCTTTGTGATGTTGGAATCGTTTGCCAGTATGCACTGTATCTCGTCCATGAAGGACTGCAGTTTGTTCTGATAACGGAACGCTTCTTTCAGATTCATATAAATACCTCCTGTTGATCACGTGAGTTGTTTTCGTGTCTGCAGGAGGTATTATAGCGTTCGCTTATTCAGCTGTCATTGAACTGCTGGTTTAATCCTTCTTTTTCTTCTTTTTTCCGGAGATCACTATGCCGCCGATGGCTGCAAGGGCTGCCACGCAGATGCCGCCGTAGAGCCACAGGCTGTTGTCGTCGCCGGTCTTCGGGTCGTCGTCCGGCTCATCCGGAGTATCCGGTTCGGGCGCTGCCTTTGCTTCGGCAGTCACCTTGAATTCTATGGTCTTTCCGTCTTCGCTTATCGTAACGGTGCCGGTAAATTCCGCGGTGCAGCCTTCGGGCGCGCCCTCGAGTTTGACGGTGTACTCGCCGTACGGAAGATCGCTCAGCTCGTACACGCCGGCCGAGGTCTCAGTAAGCTCGCCCACCTTATTGCCGTCCTTGTCGTATACCGTAAACTTCGCGCCGGAGAGCATCTTCGAAGGATCAGCCGAATCGGTAAGGCTTACCCTTACGCCGCCCTTTACCGGCTCGTTTTTGATCTCGACCTTAAAGACCTCGCCCTCACCTTTGGAGCTGACCGGATACCCGGCCTTATCAGGCACGTAGCCTTCGACAGCCTTGATCTGCCTTACGGTGTATTCGCCGGCCTCTGCTATGCTGAAGCTGAAGACGCCTTCCGCGTCGGATACAGCGGTCATAAGAGGCTCATCCAAGCCTTCCTTGTACAGCCCGAATTCCGCGCCTTCCAGAGGATCGCCTTTCTCATCCAGGACCTTTCCTACCACTGAATCCTGCTGCTTCTCAGCCGGGTTAGTCAGGTAGATCGCCTCGTTGGACTGCTGGGTGCCGTCCTTATCCACCAAAGATACGTATGCTCCGCGAAGGCCTTTGCCCAGGCCTTCCTTCCAGACGCTGTCCATGTCTATGTCGAAGTGGTAGATCTGTCCGGTGAGCGCCTCGTCGCCCTCGTCATACTGAACTATCATCTCGTCCGTGGGCAGGCTGAAGTGCAGCTGTCCGGAACTTCCGCCCGCTTTTACATCGTTGACTCCAAGGCTTGCCGTAAGCACCGGTCTTATCGTGCTTCCGGTCTGCGTTCCGGAGTCCTGATCATCCACATAATCCAGGACTATCTTCACCATCGGAGCCTCTTCACCCATAAAGGTGTTGTTCTCAAAGCTGGTGCTTATGTAATGCTTGCCGCCGATAAGGATGTTCTCCGCGGTAAGGGTCATGTTGTCGGATGCCACCGGAGCGGTATTTACAACGTCCTCTATGGATCCGTTGTACTCGTAGCCGCCGGTGACCGTGACTTTTATCTCGTGCTCCTTGTTTATCGTCCAGCTGGGGTTGGGCCTTATAAGCATCCTGTCAACTCGGGAATCTCCGGTGTACATATCCTCGCCGCTGAAGAAGTAGCTGCTCGGATAGTAATCGTTATTGCCGTTGGTGAGCATGAGGACTGTGCCGTTCTCATCCACGATCTGGTAAGGAACAGAGTTCTCCACGCCGTAGCCGTAGTTTCTTACGGTAACGAAGAGCTCGATCGCCTTCTGGTCAGAAAGCACAAGGTAATCCGGGATCCTGACGTCTGTTACCAGAAGGCCCCTGTCCGCGCTCTGAAGCCACATGCGTATCTTTTCCGCGTAGCGGTCGGGGTTGCTGGGCTTTGTGCTGTAGACTATGGTAAGTCCGCTGGCTTCGCATTCATCAGGGTTATAGGCCGCAGCAAAGGTGCGCACCTCATCGCCGTAGGCAAACCTTATATCCAAAGGCCCGTGCAGCTTTGTGGAAAGCTTTCCGGAAGCATCCTTATCCGTTGTTATAGTGTAGATCTTGGCGATGTTATAACCTTTTTCGCTCTTTCCTGTTTCGAAATCGGTCTCGTAATCACCTACCACGCCGATAAGATACACGGCGGAGTCGTTATTGTTGGTGATCATGGCGTAGCTGTTGTCAGCGTTTATGACGCCGGAACCGTTCTCCACCTTGTCCGCGGACCACTCGTAGCCGCCTGAGGTGGGCACCTTGTTCATCCAGTAGACGTTGCTGCCCACGACGAAATAGCTGCAGCCGTTCATGTACTGCCAGTTGGTGATCATCGAATCGTGCTTGATGATGCCTTTTCTGACATCTTCGGTGGCGATCATGCCGTCTATGTCGATGCGGACGTTGCACTTTAAGCTCTCTTCGTAGTAGCCGTTTGCTCCGTAGCCTCTTGCGTAGATGTACTTGTCCGAAGACTTAAGGTTGTCGACCACCCAGTAGGTGGGTTCATCCGAAACGATTACGCCCGTGGACTGCACCTTGCTGTCTCCTATGTTCCTGAAGGAGCGGTTCTCGGGATGCCCTTCCTCGCCCCAGGATATATACCAGCTGGTGTAGCTTAAAGACGCGCCCAGCGCTCCTTTAAGACTTATCTTTCCGTCGCTGTCGACACATTCTTTGATGTACGTAGCCGCGTACGCAACAGAGCAGAGATCTCCGCTTCCTGCGGGCTTGGGAGCGCTGTAAAGATACTCGCCTTTTTGGCTCTGGTCGCTTGCCAGGACCGCACTTACGGTCTTTTCTTGGTCCAGATCCACGACTATGGCGTATACGTCCGTGCTGCGAAGCCTTGCTTCCTCGTCCGTAAGCTTATCGTCCACCACGACAGCGCCTATATAGATCTTGTTGGATCCTGCTTCTGTCTTGTTCGGGACCACCACGTATTCAGATACCGACCTGGTCTCGTCCTCCGGCAGGCGCACTCTGTAAAGCCCGCTCCAAAGGTTTCCGGTATCGGGGTTCTGAAGCTGATAGTATATGTCGGTCCGGGATCCGTTGTAACCGAGCCTTACGAGGGCTGTATAGTCTGCCGTAGACGCAAACTGCAGCTGGGAATCCGGAAGAACCGTGGCGTCTACGTCTATTATCCTGGACTGTCCTTCCACGCCTTCACCGGCCTCAAGCGCTGCTGTCCCCGCGTCGCTTCCTACGGTCTCGCCTGGCCTTAGGAAGAAATCGTCGTGATCTTTTCCGTCATCTGTAAGCGCCGGGATCAGCCCCTCTTCGAACTCTGTCATGTCCATGGGCTTGAACTCGATGCTCTCAAGCAGCAGCTTTTCCAGCTCCTCTTTCTTCCAGTTGCTGTCGTCGAGCCGCTTTGCGCCCTGCGTGCAGTCCATGCTGACGACTCCGGAGTAGAAGAGCAGATAGTATTCGAACCTGAGGCCGAAGAGGATATCTATGAAGCTGTGCGGAGGATCGGTAAACATGTTGGCCTTGCCCTTTGCAAGCACTGCCGCGATGTCAAAATCCACGTAGCCCACGGCGGCTCCGCCCAGCACGCCTTTTACGCCTACGCCTCCGAACACGGAAAGGCCTATTAAGACTTCGATCCTGGCACTGACGTCTGTTCCGTCTCCTGCGGCGTACTTCCACTCCTTATCCTGGTCATGGCCTGTGGGGGGAGTCTTCATCGCAAAGCTTACGGCGATCTGGGAATTGATCTTCAGGTGCCCTTCGAATCCGAGATAGAACGGGATCACGATGGGCCCTGCGGGTATGAGGAAATACTCGGTAAGCCCTGCTGAAAGCGAGTGCGAAAACAGCATGCCGCCGGTTCCGAATTTGTCGTTGGTCTCCTTGTTGTGGTTGGCGCGAAGGAACACCGAGAAGTTCATGGAAAAGTCGTAGTTCGCGTTAAGAACGTGCTTGAGTTTGTTAGGAGATTCCAGTATCGCATCGCCTTTTTTTACTTTTTCCGCGTTCTCCCAGAAACTCTTCTGGAAGACCTCGAACGGTTTATCGAGGTTTTTGAAAGCCTTCGGGTTCCAGGAGCTTGCAAACAGCGAGCTGAACTTGCTCTGGACATCCGGAGCGAGCCTGGTGAAATCGTAGGACGCCATCAGTATGAACGTTCCGTCAGGGTATATTCCGAAAGATACCGGGATCGAGAGTATCTGCATGCTCTGGTTGAGCCATCCGCCGCCGCTGAGCATGTCCTCGGTGTCGCCGTCGAGGTTTCTTTCGGTAACTGGGGCTTCGGTCTCGCCGGATCCGGGCTTATTTACCATGTTTTCGACAGTTACATGATCCAGGGCGACTGAAGTGCTGCCCAGGCTTATGCTTACCTTATCGTCTTCTTTAAAGAGGCCCGCGCTCTGCTCCACCCATCTCTTCTTTGCGGAATAGACCCTGGTGTCGGGATCCAGCTCAAAGGAGGAGCCCTGGCTCAGTTCCAGAACGGTCTTGCCTCTGTTGTCTGCGTTGATCTCGATGGTCTCGGGGAACTGGGCGTTTCCGGTCTTTGTCACGAGCACCTTAAGCTCAAGGTCGGCGGTGTCCATGTCGCAAAGGACCAGCTTGGTCTCTTCGTTTACCATGTCTTTTCCGGAAAGGTCGACTCCGCGGATGTATACTTCGTTCTCCTCGGATTCTTCAAGTTCTATGGTCTCGTGAAGACCTTTGCCCATCTGTCTGTCAAGTATCGTTACGGCGCGGTATCCCGGGGCCTGGATATCTATTATTCCGAAGAAATTGTCCGGGATCTTGTCGAATACAGCGATTCCCGGGGTGTTTCCGCTTGATGCCGGTGTGCTTTGGGTGACGCGCGCACCGGACTCGTCCAGATAGGATATGGTAACCAGGGCGTTGGGGATGCCTGTGCCGTCCTTATCGCGCACCCACCAGCTCATGGCGTCCTTGTCGACCACGAACACCCAGCTGCTGGCGTTGGTGTCGGCGCCCAGCACTCTTACTTTTTCCATCTTATTGCGGACGAGTCCGAATTCGGCGCCCTGGAGCAGATCGCCGCTCTTAAGGTAGGCCTCGAGCTTGCCGCTTGTTATAAAGTCATTGGCGCGGCCGACCACCTTCGAGACGGTATCACGGGATACAGGCTCGAATCCGGCTGCGACGTTTATTGCCGCCGAGAATTCATCAATAGCCTCGGCCGAGATGAGGGATCCCAACACTTCCGCCCCTTCGTTCTCCATGACGCCGTAGTAGTCGGTCAGTTCGGACAGAGCCTCGCGCCTTGGCAGCTTGCTGGAATCCGTTGTGTTGCCGGACGCCTCTGCGCCTGTTAACGGAAAGCCCGTGACCCCTTCCGGGTTGGGACCGTCAGCAGGCAGCGGCTCCATAGCCTCGTCCTGAGCAAAGACTGAAATGGGGCCTGCAAGGGCCATCGTCAGGGCCATCAGCAGGCAGATGATCTTTCTTGGTAAGTTCATGGTGTATTCCTTTCCGCGTACGGGGCGTGGATATGATACTATGAATAAGGTTTTATAATTTTAAAGTATAACACATGTGTTAATATTATGTCATCCAAAAAACGCCCCTTGCGCATACTGCGAAGAGACGTTTTTTTGCGTCGATTACCGGTTCAGTCGGCAGATCTTAGGTCTATGGTGATCTCCAGCTGCGTTTCAGCCTGCCAGGTGTATGAGATATTGACGGGCAGCTTTACCGTATCGTACGGGCAGTCCTCGATCAGGCAGTCGATGTAGCAGTATCCCGCCGGAGCTTCTTTGCCGTTGTGATCGCTGCGCCACATCTGCCAGAAGACGGTATAGTATCCACCTTCGCAGGGCTCGGCGACGCCGCCGGAATAATCGCTTTTACGCGCTTCCGGCACCCTAAGGGTGACCAGCCAGGCGTCTTTACCGTTGACGTCGGTGCGGCTCACATCGGCCAGCGTGACTCCTTCGGGAAGGCCATTTGCGCTGCGGCCTGCAAGATCCACCTCAATATGTTCTTTACCCTTTTCAAGCCAGCCGGCGGAGCTGATGAAGAGCTTCAGATCTTTTGCGTTGTAGAAGTATGGGCTGTCCAGACGGTAGTTGCTGATCTCGTAGCCTGTATTGGAGCTGTATGATCTTACGCTTACGCCTTCTGGAACATCGAAGCGCTCGCCCTTGTCGGAAAGGACATAGAGATCCAGGCTCCGCAGCCAGGCGCTGTTTTCTGGTGTGCTTTCAGTGGCCACCGTCATGTAGCTCGGGTAGATATCCACGCTTTTAATTATGACGGTCTGGTCACCGAGGCGTACGCTCTGGCCGAGCTCTATGTGCTTGCCGCGGCTGGTGAATTCGGGATCGAAACTGAGTTCAAACTCCAGATCCGAGACGCTTTTTGGCATCTGCGTGATATCTGCCTCGGGGGCATAGAAGCTCAGCTTCATAAGCACAGTCGATGGCATATCGCCTTCGCCGAGCAGTTCCAACGACGCGAAGTACAGCTGTCTGCCGTCACCGCTTACTGCATTGCTGCTTCCTGTCACCGTCGAAGAGAAGGCTTTGCCGTCTGTCGTAGAGAAAAGCGGGCTTACAAGAAGCTCTTCGTATTTATCCGACTTTGCGCGGTAGAACACCGTAACAGTCTTCTGATCGACTATCAGGTATTCCACGCTGACGCTGACGTTTTCGTCCGACTGCTTTATGTCCACGAGCTGGGCGTAACCGTTTGAGACCGCGTCCTTAAGGGAGCGTGAGAACGTTACAGCCGAGGCCAGGTCTCTTAGGACCGGCACCCTGGACGCCGCGAAAGCGACCTTCATGCTGACGTTCACGAGCACCGTGAAAGCCGCAAACACCACTGCGATGCCTGCCAGTGGGCGGACCAGGTACTTGTTGATCTTGTACCTGCGCACGGAGCGTTTTACTGTATTTTCCGGGGCTTTGAGGGTATCGAGCTGCCCCAGCATCTGCATGTATTCTTCGTTTCTGTTCATGATCACACCTCTTCGAGTTCCAGCCTCAGCAGAGCAAGAGCCCTGCGCTGGCGCGTTGCAGCGGTACCCTGCGGTATGCCGAGAATGTCCGCGGTCTCCTTAAGGCCATAGCCGCTGAAATAGCGTAGCACTATGACGTCCTTGAGCTCTTTGGGCAGCCGGCAGACTGCATCCCTAAGGGGCAGTGAGTCGTATTTTTCTGCGGCGTCCTCCGGTATCTCATCTACGCTGGACTGCCGTTTGCGGCGCTTCAGTTCGTCGCAGCAGGCGTTGATGAGTATCCTGGTCATCCAGGTGTCAAAAAGCCCCGGATCCTTCAGCTTTCCGCAGGCTTTTACACCACGGTAGACAGCTTCGGCCAGGGCCTCCTCCGCCGCGTCAGGGTCCTGCAGGTATACTATCGCTGTTTTATACAATCTGCCTTTGATCTCCTCGGAGCGCCGGGCAAATTCGTCCATTTTCATATGAGTTGGACTCCTTTCTGATCGCGATCACCTGTTAGACTTGCGAAGACGGTGTTTTTATTTTTGCATTTCATCTTCCGAGCATGTAAAGCAGCGCGTTGACTATGCAGGCGGCCACGTTGCTGCCGCCTTTGCGGCCGCGGGCCACGATGTAGGGCACGGGCTCTTTCATGATCATCTCCTTGGACTGCACGACGTTTACGAAGCCCACGGGAACGCCGATGACCAGCTTGGGGTCGAGCTTTCCCTCTTCTATCAGCTCGCAAATGCGGACCAGCGCCGTGGGAGCGTTTCCGATCGCAAAGATCAGCGGTCTTCCAAGGGCCGCGGCTTTATCCATGGAGGCTGCGGATCGGGTCGTTCCCTGCTCTTTTGCGGCCTTTGCCACGTCCTCATCGGCTATGAAGCAGTAGACCTCGCCGCCGTAGCGGGCAAGGTTCTTCTTGTTGATTCCGGCTTTTGCCATCTGGGTGTCGGTGACTATGCACGCTCCGGCCTTTATAGCCTCGTGGGCCTTTGCCACCACGCCATCGGAAAAACAGAGATTATCCGCGTAGTCGAAGTCCGCGCTGGTGTGGATGACGCGCTTTATTATCGGCGCCAGGGCCGGGTCTATGGGGTGCGGCAGCTCGGACTCGATTATCTCGAAGCTGCGCTTTTCAATCTCCATCGGGAGCACTCTTTCGAGTTCAGTATTCATGGTATTCTCCTTTTGGTGGAGAGGGACGGTTCTCCTCCACCGTTATAGCTGCGGGTGACGCCAGGAGGGGCACCCACGCCCTGAGCATTTCAGCGAAGGGATGTGGGGAGATGTCCTGGCGGCAGGACCCGCTGCAATATCAATACATTGATCTGGTGGAGGAGAACCGTCCCTCTCCACCACCTCTCCACCAAAAACTAAATACCTTTGTTCAGGATATCGTAGATCATGGGCATGTTGAGGTTGTTCCTGACGCCGTCGGCCAGGATGTCGAACTGCTTTTCCTTGTAGGCCCTGTAGTCGAAGACCGCAAGCTCCGAGGGGTCTATACCCTTCTGCCTGCATAGCACCTCAAGGACCGCCTTCCTGCACTCGGCTGAATCAAAGAACCCGTGCAGATAGCTTCCAAGAACGTTTCCTGCCGCGCAGCCGTCGGCATGGCCGTTGTCCAGCGCCGCAAGGGGCTTTGATCCGTCCAGCAGGACCGTTTCGCCCATATGGATCTCGTAGCCTTCCAGTTCTATACCGGAAAGCGGCGCCCAGAATCCTTCGGCAGACACCCTTCCGCCCACACGGGTGCGGTGTTTTTCCTCGGCAAACTCGGTCTCAGTTGGAAGAAGTCCCATGCCGGCAACGCTTCCGCCGCCTTCGACTCCGGACGTATCGGTAACTCTTCTGCCCAGCATCTGGTAGCCTCCGCAGATGCCTATCACGGGAACGCCATCAGCGTTCAGGTGCTTTATCGCTGCCTCAAGGCCGCTTTGCCTAAGCCACAGCAGGTCGGAGATGGTGTTCTTGGTGCCTGGAAGTATGATAAGATCAGGTTTTTTCAGTTCCCTTTCGCTTCCCACGTAGCGCACTCCTACGCCGTCGGTAGCCTCGAGCACGGTAAAATCGGTGAAATTCGAAAGCCTCGGCAGGCGTATGACCGCGATGTCGATCTTGGCGGCCTTGCTGCGCACCAGCCTTTCTGAGAGGCTGTCCTCGTCCTCGATGTCTACCTTAAGGTAAGGCAGTACGCCCGCTACCGGCCTGTGCGTAAGATCCTCCAGCTGCTTAAGGCCTGGCTTTAAGATCTCCACGTCGCCGCGGAACTTGTTGATTATCGTGGCTTTTACGTATTCCTTTTCGTCCGGGTCCAGAAGCTCTATTGTGCCGTAGAGCTGGGCGAACACGCCGCCGCGGTCTATGTCGCCAACCAGCAGCACCGGCGCCTTGGCCATCTTGGCCATGCCCATGTTTACGAAGTCGTCGGCCTTCAGATTGATCTCAGCCGGGCTTCCTGCGCCCTCGATCACGATGATATCGTTCTGCTCTGAGAGCGTGTCGAAGGCTTTTTGTATCGCAGGGCGCAGGGTATGCTTCATCTTGTAGTATTCCTGCGCGTGGTAGTTGCCCAAAACCTCGCCGTTTACGATGACCTGCGAGCCCATGTTGGTGACGGGCTTTAAAAGTATCGGATTCATGAGTACCGATGGCTCAACGCCCGCCGCCTCGGCCTGCACAACCTGGGCGCGGCCCATCTCAAGGCCGTCCTTTGTGATAAAGGAGTTAAGAGCCATGTTCTGGCTCTTAAAAGGCGCCACGCGGTAGCCGTCCTGCATAAAGACGCGGCAAAGGCCCGCTACCACTATGCTCTTTCCGGCGTTGGACATGGTGCCCTGTACCATTATTGCTTTAGCCATATATATCCTCCAAAGCGCTTATTAGCGCGCTGTTTTCCTCTGTTGTGCGAACGCCGACGCGTATGTAGCTGTCGGAAAGGCCGGTAAAGCTGCGGCAGTCACGCACCCTGATGCCGCGTTCTGAAAGAGCCTGGCGAAGGTTCTTAGTGTCCGCCTTTTTTCCTGCGGGGCCTTCTGCGGCCTTTACGAGCAGGAAATTAGCTTCCGACGGGAATACTTTAAGGCCATAGCTTTCGAAGGCTGAAACGAGCCGTTTTCGCTCTTCTGTGATGTACCTTCGCGACTTCGAAAGAAAAGCTGTCTCTTCGCAGCACGCAGCGCCGGAAGCCTGAGCCGGAGCCGAAACGCTCCAGGGAGTGCCAAAGCTGTAGATGCGGTCCAAAAGTCCAGTGTCCGCTGCGAACATAAAGCCAAGCCTGAGCCCTGCCAGGGCGTAGGTCTTGGTGAAGGCGTTTAAGACCAAGACGTTGCTGAAGCGGTCTAAAAGCGCAAGAGCGCTTGTAGCTCCGGTGAATTCCAGGAAGCACTCGTCGACGGCAAGAATGGCGCCGATCTGTTTGCAAAACTCCGCGGTATCGCGAAGTTCATCCAGGCCCACCAGGCTTCCGTCCGGGTTATTGGGGCGGCAGATAAAGACTATGTTAGGACGGTACTCAGAAAGCGCCTCCTTTAGCGGAAGAAAAGCGCCGTCTTTGGATCCGGCAGATACTAGGCCACCAGCTTCCTGCTGCCCTCTGAAAGGCCCAGCCGCGTACTCGAAGATCTCTGCGTTAAAAAGCGCGGCAGACCTTGCGTACTCGGAAAAACCAGGTGCCGGGACCAGCACTTTTTCTGGTCTTACGGCCGCGCATAACCTTAAGATGAGGTCCGATGCGCCGTTTCCGCAGACTATGTTCTCTTCGAGAAGGCCGTATCGCCCCGAAAGCGCAGCGGTGAGCTTTCTGCAGAAAGGATCCGGGTAGGAAGTCTCGTGCTCCACTGCATAAAGCGCAGCGTCGCGGACATGCTGCGGCATGCCCAGCGGGTTGATATTTACCGAAAAGTCCAGTATTTTTCTTTCTTCGGCGAAGATGTCCCCGCCGTGTTCGTATTTACGCATGTTTGTTTTTTCGGGCAGCGCCCTTTCCTATAAGATCCACACCAGAAGGCGCAGCACGACCGCCAGGCCTAAAGCCAAAAGCGATGTGATCATCAGCATCCTGTGGGAACGGTGTATATCCTCGGCTTCTATGGGGCGTATGTCGTCCCCTATGTACTCTTTCCTGTGCACAACGCCGCCGTAGACAGCATCGCCTGCAAGGCGAACCTGAAGGGCCCCGGCCATGACTGACTCGGTCTGAGCCGAGTTGGGGCTCGCGTGCTTGTAGCGGTCGCGGCGGAAGATGCGCCACGCGCCGTCCGAATCGAATCCGCCCAGTTTTGCGGCAAGTATCATAAGAAGCGCCGCAAGACGCGCGGGTATGAAGTTGAAGACATCGTCGGTGCGGGCAGCTGCGGTGCCGAAATCCGCGTAGCGCCTGTTTTTATAGCCGACCATGGAATCCATGGTATTGACCGCCTTGTAAAGGCAGCCGCCCACAGGCCCGAAAAGCGCGATGTAGAACATTGGCGCGATCTCCCCGTCTGAGGTATTTTCGGCCACAGTCTCTACCGCGGCGCGAACGACCCCTGCCTCGTCCAGGACTTCCGTGTCGCGGCCTACTATCATGGAGACCGCATGGCGCCCGGCTTCAAGGCCGCTTACCTCGAGCTCGTAGTAGACGTTTTCGCTCTCGTCCTTAAGAGACCTTGCGGCGAGGCACTGCCACACCAGTATGGTGCCGGCGATGACATAGACCGCCGGGTGCACTTTCCAGCAGAGCCAGAGCACAAGGAGCGGAACGCCGGCGCTGATGATCAGCATGTAGAGCACCAGCAGAAGGCCCCCCAGCTTTTTATTGAATCTGTCGTAGGTTGCCTTTTCAAAGAGGCTGATGAGCTTTCCGTAGAGGATGACCAGATGCGGCCAGCCGTGAGGGTCCCCTATCAGCATGTCCAGACAAAAGCCCAGCACCAGGCAGAGCGTGCTATAAAGGATCATATTCGCTTGCCCTCCTGGCGAAGTTTAACGCAAATTCCGGGTTTGCCGGAAGGTAGAGATGGGGGTAGCCGGCGTAAAGAGAAGGACCCGCGTGGACGCAGTCCCAGCCGCGTTTGCCGCTCGGTTTTTCGGCGCGGAAACCGCTGCCCGGGTCGTCGCTTTCGTAATAGTGGAACTCGTGGGCGCGTATGGATCCGCCCACGCCGCAGAAGAGATTGTCCTCCTTTGCGGTGATGGTTATGTATCCGAAGCGCTGCAGGCGGTCCGTCTTAAAGCACCTTCCGGGGATGGCTCCGGCCATGGGATGGCCGTCCAGCTGCTCGTGAAGGTACATGAAACCGCCGCATTCGGCAAATGTCGGAAGTCCGCTGTTTACAGCACTCTTTACAGAATGCAGCATTCTGTCGTTTTCTGATAATTCTGCGGCATACAGCTCCGGGTAGCCTCCCGGAAGATACAGCGCTTTTACGCCCTTTGGAAGCTCTTTATCGCGCAGCGGGCTGAACCAGATGGGCTTAAACCCCGCCGCCTCAAGAGCCTCTATGTTCTCCTCGTAGATGAAGCAGAATGCCTCATCGCGGGCAATGGCGATGGGTATGCCAAAAGCCTCAGATCCTGATACTTCCGCCTGCGATGCTTTTACCGCAGGTTCTTCGCATTCAAGCTCTATCGCGCTGCCTGCCAGCTCCAGAAGTCCGTCTATGTCAAGGCACTCGGAAGCTTTTGCGCCAAGCGCAGCTATCCTCGCCTGAAGGTCTTCTATCTCCGCCGCGGTAATAAGCCCAAGGTGGCGCGAGCCTATCTCGGCCTCAGCAACTTTTGGCATAGAGCCGTAAGCCCTGACGCCTTCCCTTTCGGCTATGGCTTTAAGGTCTTTATACAGCATCGCTGACGCACCGTTGAATATGACGCCCTTTATGCCGCTGTCCTCTCTGAAGGACTTAAAGCCGCGTATTATCGCTCCGGCGGAGGTGTACATACCGCGCACGTTCACCACAAGTACGACCGGAGTTTTTGTTGCGGATGCAACAGAGTACGTGCTGGCGTCCCCTTCAGTTCCTATGCCGTCGTAGTAGCCCATCACGCCCTCCGCAACAGAAAGAGCCCTCGCGTGGCCCGATAGCACAGCGCAAAGCTGCTTAGGCGTACAGAAGAACGGGTCCAGATTGTAGGACGGTATGCCGATGACTGCCCTGTGGAACATGGGGTCTATGTAGTCCGGGCCGCACTTAAAAGCGCAAAGATCCAGCCCGCGGTCCTTAAATGCCTTCATCAGCGCGATGCTGACCGTGGTCTTTCCGCAGCCCGAATTGGTGCCGGCTATAAGCAGTCTGGGGCTATTCATGTTTTCCGCCTCCGCTTACGAGGAATATAGGGTTCTTTGCCATAAGCATGTCGAGCCCGGCCACTCTTTTGGCTGAGGACGCCTGTACCTGCACCACCTCCGGCTCAATTCCGAAAGCCGCGAACGCTTCCAATGCAGCCGAAAGAGTCTGGACCGCTATGGCGCTTACCACTATGCGGCAGTGCGGGTTCTTTCCCAGGATCTCTTTGAATATCCCTTCCATCCTGCCTTTGCTGCCGCCGATAAAAGCAGCGTCCAGGGGCGGAAAGTCCCTGATATCATCGGGCGCAAGGCCTTCGCGGGCTTCGACGTTTCCTATGTGGAACTTTCTGCAGTTTTCCTTTATAAGAGATACGGCTTCGGGGTTGGGATCTATCGCGTAGACCTTCCCGTTCCACGCAGCCAGTGCCATCTCCACGGTGCACGAGCCTGTGCCAGCGCCTATGTCCGCGCAGACCATGTCGGGCCTTATGCAAAGCTTGCTCATCAGCACAGCGCGCACCTCGGATTTAGTCATCGGGACTTTGCCCCTCACGAAGTGCTCGTCGTCTATGCCGCAATAGACCGCAGCGTCTGCGTGCGGGTTTTCCGCGACCACGACTGTAAGCGACGAGAGCTGCATCTTTGAAAGCTGGCCCGCGGTGCAGACAGTTATCTTCTGCTGCGGGCTTCCAAGGTCCTCGCCCACATAAAGCTTTATATCTTCAAAGCCCGCCGCGCAGAGCTTTTCTGACAGCTGCGCGGTGTTCTTTCCGGTAAGGAAGAACGTGAGCCTGTTTCTTCTTACGTATTCCGCCGCGTTGGCGTCTTTTCCGTGCATGCTGCAAAGCGCCGCGTCCTGCCAGGGCAGCTTAAGTGCCGCGAACATCGCGTTAAGCGACGAGATGCCAGGGATGACTGTGACTTCACGGTCTTTTCTGTCCTCAAAGGCTCTGCAGATCTTAAGAGCTGCGCTGTAAAAGCCCGGATCGCCTGAAACCAGCACCGAAACATCACCCTGCGCTAAGGCCGCATCCTGTTCGTCTGATGCAGCCAGCACGTCTTCTGCGGCGTATTTTGCCACGCAGCGCTTGCCCTTAAGAAAGGCCCCGTACTCAGCCAGCAGCCTTTCGGCTCCAAGTACGGCAAAGCTTTGCTCAAGCGCTTTTTTTGCGTCTTCTGTTATGCTTCCGGCGCCCAATCCAGCGCCGATTATATATATTTTTTTCATGTGAGCGGACCTCCATGATGTGTTTTTAAGACTTTTAGTATTTTCCTGAAGTAAGCTTTTCTTTCCAGACCTCAAGACTTTCGCCGGGGATGTCCTGCGGGCGCTTTATGACGAAGACCTGCATGCCGCAGCGCCTTGCAGCTTCGAGCTTTTCGGGAAAACCTCCCGCGCTTCCGGTGTCCTTGGTAAGAAGGATCTTAGCCCCGACTGCCTTAAACATAGCTTCGTTGAGCTCTTCGGAGAACGGCCCCTGCATGCATATGATGTGCTTTGCAGGAAACCCTGCGCTAAGGCACATATTAAGGCCGTCAACAGACGGCAGCACCCTGAGCCATATGCGCTCCGCAGCGCCCGAAACGCCTGAAAGCCCAGCGGATTCCTTGGTTCCAAGCGACGAGAACACCACTCCTGGCGTCTTATCCAGATGCTCCGCCAGCGCCGCAAGGTCCGGAAATTCAAGGCATCCTTCGTGGCTCTCTGCCTCGCGCTGCACCCTGCCGTACCTGGCGCCTGTGGCTTTGCAGGCCGCAACTATTGTCCGGCTCACGACGTCGGCGTACGGATGAGTGGCGTCCAGCACCAGTTTGGGCATCTCGGCGCGGATCAGATCTTCCATGGCTTCCTCGCCTAGCCTTCCCATGTTAACTCTAAGGCTTCCGCCCTCCTCTATGAGGGACTCGCCGTAGTCCGTAGCAACGCAGGCCACTGTTTTAATGCCAAGTCCGCGGGCCAGCTCTGCCAGCTCGCGGCCTTCTGTAGTTCCTGCAAATAGGATCAGATCAGCCAATCCTGTACCCCCTCGGAGTCACCATCTTTCCGTCTATGATCTTAGTTGCGCTGTTTCCGATAAACACCGTGGTGAACATGTCCACCGGGGTGTCGCGAAGCTCGGCAAGAGTCATGGTCTTTGCGCACTGGCCCTCGCGGCCGATGTTGTTTACCGTGCCACAGACAGTTTCAGGCGCCTTGTGGCGCAGCAGCACGTCGCAGGCTTTCTTAAGATAGTCCGTGCGCTTGTGGCTTCCGGGGTTATACAGCGCTATGCACATATCGGCCATGGCGCAGGCATCTAGCCTTTTTACTATAAGCTCCCAAGGAGTGAGAAGATCCGAAAGGCTTATGACCGCAAAATCGTGTCCTAAAGCTGCGCCCAGCACCGAACTTCCCGAGAGGGCTGCCGTAACGCCGGGAATAGCTGAAACTTCAACGTTTTCGAACTCCGGAGCAAGCTGGTAGACAAGGCCTGCCATGCCGTAGACGCAGCTGTCGCCGGAGCAGACCAGCGCAACGTCTTTTCCCTCGGAAGCCATCTTAAGAGCCTCGCGGCAGCGGACTTCCTCCTGGCGCATGCCGTTGTCGAAGAACTCCTTGCCCTCGTAGTGCGGCATCACCAGCTCAACATACTTCTTGTAACCGACGATTATATCGGCTTTTCTTATGGCCTCATCGGCCTCCATGGTCATGCCCTCGAACTTTCCGGGGCCTATGCCGACTACCGTTACCTTACCCATTTATAGCTCCATTCCAGCTTAAGACCGGCTCTTTTAGCGCAAGAGCCATCGTAACTCCGTTTCCTGCTTCCTTCTTGTTTATGAGCCTTCCGCCCGAAGCGAGCACCGCAGCCCTCTCGCAGACGTTGTCGACTCCTGTTATCTTCTTTACGAATTCCGAACCCGAATAGTCCCCCGGAACTGCCGCAAGCTCCGCCGCGGTGTATGTTATGAAGGGGAACCCGTGCCTTTTGCAGAATTCCAGAAGCGCCGGCTCGTTCTTCTTAAGGTCCAGGCTCGCAGCCTGGAATATGGACAGCCTGTGGCAGCCGCTTTTAGCCAGCACCGCCTCGAACGCCGCCTCGAGCGCCTCAAGCTCTATGTTCCTGTGGCAGCCCACGCCAAGCGTTACTATGCGGGGCACCAGCCTTAAGGCATCCGAACTTCCGCGCGACCTGTGCGATACCAGTATGTCGTAGCCGGTATCCGCTGTCTCAAGGCACGAAGGCATCTGCCCTTCTATCTCGTAGAGGCTCTTAAAGCCAAGCTTTTCACCTGCAAGAAGCCTTGATGCGACCCACTTTATGCGGTCAGGGTTGGCCACGACGAGCCCCTGGCTTCTTGCCCAGTCGTCTGCCGCGAAGACTCCGTTGATATCCGTCGCTGTGGTGACCACAGGAATAGCCCCCGCAGCCCTAGCTATGTGCACGGCAAGCTCGTTGGCACCGCCTATGTGCCCGGAAAGCAGCGGTATCGAATAGGTGCCGAGCTCGTCCATGACTATCACGGCGGGGTCTACGGTCTTTTTCTTTACATGCGGCGCTATGGCGCGCACGGCTATGCCGCACGAGCCTATGAAAAGCAGCGCGTCAGCGGTATTCCAGGCGCTTTCGGTCCAGGCAGCAAGCCCCCCTTCGCTGCAGCGCTCAAGTTCGAACCCTGCCTGCTGCAGATCTAAAGGCCCTTCCTTAAGTTTTAAGGAAAGCTCCATTCCCAGATCCATGCCCCGCTTTGAAAAAGCTAAAGCTTTTATTATCATTTGCTGGCCTTTCTGAACTCAGTGGAAAAATCAGGCGCATACAGCCTCGAAAGCTCGTAGTCGCTTCCAAGGCAGTCGCCTATCACCATCAGAGCGGTCTTTGTGATGTGGTTTTCGGCAGCGGTCTTGGCGAGCGTTCCCACCGTGCAGCGGAAGACCTTCTCGTCCGGCCAGGTGGCCTTGTAGACGATAGCAGCCGGGGTATCCTCGCTGTAGCCGCCGGCGATGAGCTCTGCCGAAAGCTCCTTTAAAAGACCTGTGGACAGGAACACCACCATGGTGGCATGATGCGCCGCGAAGCTTCTTATGCTCTCGCGCTCCAAAACAGGCGTGCGCCCCGCCATGCGGGTTATTATTACGGACTGGGACACGTTGGGCAGGGTGTACTCCGCCTTAAGAGCCGCGGCAGCTCCGCAAAAGCTCGAAACTCCGGGGCAGACGTCGTACTCTATGCCCTGAGGGATGAGCCTGTCCATCTGCTCCCTGATAGCGCCGTAAACGCAAGGGTCTCCGGTGTGCAGGCGCACTGTGGTCTTTCCTGCTTTTTCGGCCTTCTCGATCTCGGCTATGACCTCGTCCAGCGTCATCTTAGCGCTGTCGAAGATCTCGCAGCCGGGCTTTGCGTAGTCCAGAAGCGCCGGGTTTACCAGCGAACCTGCGTAGATTATAACGTCCGCTTCTTCAAGAAGCTTCTTTCCTCTTACTGTGATCAGATCAGGGGCACCGCTGCCCGCTCCGACAAAATGTACCATGTCAAGTCCTTTCTCTATTATTCCAGATTTCTGAAAGCTCCGCGGCACCTGCGCTCTGGCAGAGGATGCCGCCGAGGCCTTCGTGGTTGGTAAAACAAATGTATTCTATCTGAACGTCGTCCGGGACTTTGCGAAGAAGCGTGGCTTCTATGCGTTTTCCCAGTATCTTAAGCGTTTCCTTAAGTAATCCCGCGTCTTTTATGATGTCCAGCGCGGCGTCTGTTGTGGCACAGGGAAGCACTTTTTTTAGGGTATCAAGATCTGCGCCTGCTTCAAGAGCGCAGGCAAGAAGCGTCTCCATGCGTCCGTCGCCTCCGGACGAATGCGTGAAGGTCTGCCCTATCCCAAGCTTGACCATCTTGCCTATGTGCCCTACGATGAGTATGCGCTTAAAGCCGCACTCCACCGCGGAGTTGATGGCGTCGCCTATGAAGTTGGACATCGCTATGCACTCGCTCACATCCAGTCCCAGTACGTCCCTGGAAAAATCGCGGCCATAGTTGCCCGGAACCAGGAAGATGTCCGTCCTGCCCTTGGCGGCAAGCTGGCGTATCTCCACCTTTGTGGTATCCACCAGGGCCTGGTTGCTCATGGGCTCCACTATGCCTGTGGTCCCGATGACGGAGATACCGCCTATTATCCCTATGCGCGGGTTGAAGGTCTTGTTGGCGAGTCTTTCGCCCTCGGGAAGGCTTATGATGACCTTAAGGCCGCCGCTGTAGCCGCACTTTCTGCAGACCTCAGAGAGCTCCTCTTTTATCATGCGGCGCGGCGTGGAGTTGATGGCCGCGTTGCCAACAGGCTGGTCCAGCCCGGGCTTTGTGACCCTTCCTACACCGAAGCCGCCGTCTATTACTATGCGGCTTCCCGGCTCGGCCTTTTCAAGCTCAGATTCCTCGCAAAAGCTGACCTTCGCGTACACCGGCATGCCGTTCGTAACATCCGGATCGTCCCCCGAATCCTTCCTCACAGCGCAGGAGACCCAGCTTGGTGGAGAGGGACGGTTCTCCTCCACCGGGCTGCCTTCAGTAATATCCAGAATATCCAGGTGTAGCATCTCCCCAGCCGGGGTCATAAGGTCTACCTTTTCGACCCTCTCCCCGGACAGCAGCATCATCGCCGCAGCCTTGGAAGCCCCGGCGGCGCACGATCCTGTGGTGTAGCCGCACCTCATTATTTTTCCGTTTACGTACCTTGTAAGTTCCATGTCAAAAATAAAATGCTCCGGCATCGTTTGCCGGAGTTTACTGCACGCAAAAAGCTGCTGTTCAGCTTCCCGGTGTCCGCAGGAAGGCTGATATCCCGGCACCCGACTTTCACGGCAACGTACTTGCGAGGGAATTGCACCCTACTTTCCCGTTCTGTATTCGATTTGATTATAGTTTCAAAAGCAGGCTGTGTCAACTTCAAACAGCTGGCGCGCCTACTTTGTCACATAGCAGTGCAGACCGTCTTCCGCCTCAAAAAACCTGGGCACTATCCCGAACGCAGAAGCAAGCGCGGGGTCTTTGAGGACCTCCTCGGCGCTGCCTTCGGCCTGTGCTTTTCCGCTGTCCATAAGCACCACGTGGTCCGCGTAGCGAAGCACCGCATCCAGGTCGTGCAGTATCATGACTATGGTCTTGCCCGAATCCGCCAGCATACGCGAGCGCTCCAGAAGCTCGATCTGGTTCCTTATATCAAGGAAGGTCGTAGGCTCGTCCATAAGTATGATGTCCGTGTCCTGCGCCAGAGCCATGGCAAGATAGGCTTTCTGCCTCTGCCCGCCCGAAAGATCGTCCATGCGTCGGTGCCTTAAGTCCGTGATACCCATCCATTCTAAGGCCTGGTCCACCTTCTCGTAATCCTCCCTGCGGTACCTTCTGGGGTAGCTGAGGTACGGAAAGCGCCCGTGCATCACAAGCCTTGCCACGCTTATCCCTGAAATGCTGTGGCTTTGGGGCAGATACGCAGCCTTTCTGGCAAGCTCCTGCGCGGAGAGCCCGTCTATATCCGTTCCGTCTATCTTTATCGTGCCGCGGGCATCCTCCGTAAGGCGCACTATGGACCTGATAGTGGTGCTCTTGCCGCAGCCATTGGGGCCTATCAGCACCGAGATCTTACCGGTAGGAAAAGACATCCCGACGCCGTGCAGCACCTCTTCTCCGTCGTACGATACGCAAAGATCAGAGATCTCTATCATGACTTCTTCCCCCTTCTCTTATGCAGCAGCCAGATGAAGAACGGTCCGCCGAGTATGCTGAGTATGATACCCGTGGGAAGCTCATACGGCGCGAAGATCATCCTCGCGATAAGGTCGCATACAGCGACGAATCCAGCCCCGGAAAGCGCGCAGAACGGCAGCAGAGTTCCGCTTTCGGTACCTGCTATACGCCTTGCCATGTGAGGAACGATCAGTCCCACGAATCCGAGAACCCCGGCAAAGCTGACGCTGGCTCCTGCAAGAAGCGCCGCAAGAGCCAGCAGGCCGTTTCTGACCAACGACACGTTGAGCCCAAGGGAATGCGCCGTGTCGTCGCCTAAAGAAAGCACGTCCAGTTCGTTGGAAAGAGTGCACACGAAGATTATGCCGGCTATTATCAGGATCGCAGCCGGTATCAGCCTGTCGCGGTTTACCGAGGAGAATCCTCCTATCCTGAAATCCCTGCTGGAAAGCGCCGCGTCGGGGACTATCGTAAGCACAGTTTCCGTTAGCGCATTGAGACAGGCCGTTACAGCGACGCCGCCCAAAACCACAGTAGTCTTGGACGCCTTGCTCTTCCTGCCCGCGGCCACCACTAAAGCCGTAGCAATCATGGCGCCTGCAAAGGATGAGCCTGCAACAGCCCAGGCGGAAAACACTCCGAACGCGCAGCATATCGTTACCGCAAGTCCGGCTCCGGCGTTGACGCCTATGATTCCAGGCGACGCCAGGTCGTTGGCCAGTACCTTCTGTATGATAGCTCCGGACACCGCAAGACCTGCCCCTGCGAGGAGGCAGGCCAGAGTGCGCGGAAAACGCACATACCACAGTATACGCTGGTTTGCCGAACTTCCCGGCCCTGCCATAAGGGCAGACCAGAGCTTAGCAAGACTCATCCCGGAAGCACCCAGACATATATTCATCACCGCGGCAACGATGACGAACACAGCGGCGCCGATGATGAGCAGCGGCGTTTTACTTTTCGTAGATAGTCTTTTCGAGTTTTTCATAGGCTTCGCCCCAGAGCGCATTAGGCTTCAGCTGATACAGCTTCTTTTCGAGGTAATACACGCGGCCTTCCTTAACAGCGGTAAGGCCGGACCACGCGGGATTGCCTGTAAGGGCATCCTTAAGAGCTTTCTGCGTACCTTCGTGGTCGCTTCCCTGCTCGGTTATGAAGATCATATCAGGGTCCTCAGCTATTATCTTTTCTATGCTGAGGTTTTCAAGAAGGTCGTTTCCGTCCGCGATGTTAACGCAGCCGAGGTCCTTGAGCATGATACCAAGAACTGTGTCTTCAGAGCCCTTGGCCTTGATGACCGAAGCTGCGGCTCGGATGAAGAGGACCTTGGGAGCTCCTTTGGAGGTGGCTTCCTGACCGGCCTTCTTCGCGGCCTCGACCCTTGCCGCTACGGCGGTGCCGTTCTTTTCGTACAGGTCCGCTCTTCCGGTTATCTGTGTGCAGATCTTGAGCGTGCGCAGGTAATCTTCAAAGCTGTTGACGTTGAAATACAGGACCTTGACGCCGGCCTTTTCGAGGGTATCCTTTATATCCACCTGCTTCTTGGTGTTGGCGCTTGCGATCACCAGATCCGGCTCGGCGGAGAACAGCTGCTCCAGGTTTATAGCGTTGTACTTCCCGAGGTTTACTACGTCCTTTCCAAGGTCCAGGCCGAAATCCTCCCAGGCGTCATTTACGGCAGCCTTAAGTGTACCGCCGGCGAGCACCCAGGTATCGGCAAAGCTTCCCATGATGGCAGCTACGGACCTTGGCATCTCCTCAAAAGTGACCTTGTTGCCGAGGTCATCCGTTACGGTGACCGGCTTGTAGGCGTCCGCGGAATTCTCCGTATTCGTGTTGTTCGCCGCGTTGGAATTGTTCGCGGCGTTTCCGCTTCCCGCTCCGCAACCGGCAAGGACCGCCAGGCAGAGGATCAGCGCGATCACAGAAAGAAATCTTTTACTCATTACTTTTACTCCTCAAATTCTTTCTTTATTGTTTCTCTTATTCTGAGTTCATCAGCATCGGTAAGCAGTGCCCCGCTTTTAAGCATCTTAGCAAGGCACCTGTGCAGGTATTCCCGCCTTACAGGCTGGGAGCTGAAGCTCTCCCTGGAGATGATCCGAACTTCAGCCATGCGCTCCAGTATCTCGTCCATATTTTCAGGAACGCGCGCGGCAAGCTCGTCCCTAAGCCACGCGCTTGCCGGAGGGCTTGCCCCCTGGCTCGAGACCGCTACGACGGTCCTTCCTTTTCTGAATACTGCCGGAAACATCGCCGTGCAGGAATCTCCGTGCCCCGCGCAGTTGCAAGGTATTCCAAGCTTTCGGCACGCTTCTGAAAGCAGCGCTTCGGCCTCAGGACTTCCGCTCGCGTCTACAACAAGCATCTTTCCTTCGGCGTCTTCGGCTGCGACTTTCCGCAGCACCGTCCGCACGGGAATAGCCTTTATTTCATCGCAGATCTGGGGCGCCACGACGGTGACGTCCGCGCCCTGCTCTATAAGGAGCTTTGCCTTGTGCAGCGCTATCTGTCCGCCCCCTGCCACAAGGCAGGAAGCGCCGTCAAATTCTATAAGAACAGGATAAAAAGCCATTACTTTGCCCTCCTCTTCTTTATGAACCAGTTGAGTATGCCGCCAATAACGATTATGGCAGCAGCAAGCACTATCACCAGCTTTGCCGCCTCCTGCGGTATGCGCCCCTTGTCGCCCACCGAATCCGCGTAGAACGTGAGCGTGTACTCTATCTCAAGAGGATCGCCCATCGCGGTGGTATCGCCTATGAGGGTCACAGGCTCGTCCAGCGCGGTAATGGGTATGTCGAAGGTGGAATTGCCGCCGTCGGTCGTCTGGTTGTAGAAGACCTGTCCGTCCAGGACCACGTAGTCGTAGTAAGCGCTGCTCCAGAGTAGCCTTGCGTAAGCCTTGCCGTCCTTTACCGTAAGCAGCGTAGGAGAGCTCAGGCTTGCCCTGCCGCTTCCGCCCGCCATATCGAGCTCTATGGAGTATTCTCCGTCGGCAAGCTCCACCGATACGGGCACGGCAACGGCGCCTTCTGTTCCGGGGCCGTCGTCCGGAAGAGGCATGTCTTCCGGCATGAGGTTCCAAAGCACGTCTTCTATAAGCTCGTAGTCCGGAATGTCTATTTTGAGAGCATCTTCGGGCAGTGATGATGCCACGAACAGTATCTTTCTGTCGTACCATCTCTTGCGGGCCTTGCTGTACGCCGCGCAGTCGATCTCGCTGTCAAGAGCTTCTATGGGAAAGGTGAAGGTCGTAAACCCGTTCTCAATTTTTGGTGAGACCCAGCTGCTGCTGTCGGCTTTTTCGGCTTCTCTTTTGGTGCCAAGGTACACGTATTTGTAGCTGGTGCTGGCTATGGTTATGCTGCCTGTCATCCTGCCGTCCTCGACAGTTATCTGCGCCTTGCGCACCTTGAAGAACGCGGAGTTCGAATCCACGGTGATATCGTAGGTGCCGTCCTTGATATCCCTCGGATATATGGGGACCATGCCGTACTTTCCGACCTTGCGGCTAACTATTTTTTCGCGTATCTCAGAAAACCTTTCCTCCGCGGTCTTATCCGAAGAGGCAAAGGCCGGGACCGCAGTGCAGAACACCACAGCAAGAGCCATCAGCGCCGGAAGAAGTTTTTTTATGAAAAACATTTCTTTCTTCATACCGGCCGCCTCACAGATTCTTTTTCTTGTAGATGAACACCACGGATATAGCCCCGAACACCGCAAGGTACGCGAACAGGACGATAAAACCGAACGCCTCCGGAGCCTCGCCGTTAGCGATGCCTCTTATCATGGCGCTGGCCTGCGAAAGCGGCAGCATCGAGATGACCTGCCTAAAGCCCGCCGGCATCTGGTCTGTTGAGAAGAATGTGTTGCACAAAAACGACATCGGTGTGATTATATACGCGGTAAAACGCGGAGCGTCCGTATAGCTCTTTGCCAGGAAAGACAGCGTCAGCGCTATCGTGGAGAACACCGTGCCGTTAAGAAACATTATGAATATGGAAAGCCCGTTGAACACGAGGTCTGTCCTTATAGGCAGCGTCAGCAGAAGTATGACTCCGCCCGCGTACAGCCCGCGAAGGCTTCCGCCTATGACCTGCCCCAGTATGAACTGCCAAAGAGGCGTAGGCGATACCATCACCTGATCCAGAGCCTTCTCGTAGAGCCTCTGCACGCTCATGTTCTGTGCTATCGCCGAAAAGCTGCCCGTCATCGTAGCCATGGCGACTATTCCCGGTATCAGAAAGTGCAGATAAGGCTCGCCGTGCGAGGTGGTCTGTATGCCCATGCCGAAGATTATCAGGTACATCAGAGGCGAGATCATGGCCGCTACTGTTATTTTGTAGAAGTCCCTGCGGAACTCCACCCATTTTTCCCAAAGTACAGTAAGTATGCCCATCAGCTCTGCCCCAGCTTTCTGCCCGCGCATTCCACGAACACATCTTCGAGCGTCGTTGCCCTGAAAGACGCCTGGCTGCCCGCCGCCGTAAGGTAGTCGATAGCCTCCTGCCTTTGGTGGAAGTACTTAGTTACCAGGCCGTTTTCGGTAGTTTCGTCCACCGCGAAGGCTCCCAGCTCCGAGATCAGAGCGTCCGGGCTGTCCAGCTTCTGAAGCTTTCCGCGGTTTATGAGGGCTACACGGTCGCAAAGGGCCTGAGCCTCTTCTATGTAGTGGGTCGTAAGGACTATGGTCATGTTCCTGCCGTTGACCTGGCGCAGGAGGTTCCACATCTGGCGCCTTGAAAGCGCGTCCATGCCCGCGGTGGGCTCGTCAAGGAGCAGGATCTCGGGTTCTATCATAAGGGCGCGGCATATCATCAGCTTTCTTTTCATGCCGCCCGAAAGGTGCCTTACGGTGCGCTTCCTGAACTCGGTAAGCCCCGCGAATTCAAGCAGTTCAGCGGTTTTTTCCTTTATGACCTTTTTTGGCATGTAGTACAGCCTTCCCTGGTATTCCATGACCTCGTCCATGGTCATGTCCTGGCGCATGGAGTATTCCTGGGTTATGACGGAAAGCTTGCGTTTTTGCGCTGAAGCCTTGCGGTCAAGCACCTGCCCGTCCACCAGTATCTGTCCTTCCGACGGAAGCAGCACGGTGGACATCATGCTTATCGTAGTGGTCTTACCTGCTCCGTTCGGCCCGAGCAGCCCAAAAAACTCACCTGTATTTATGGTGAGGTCCAGATGGTCCACTGCCGTAAAGTCTCCGAAGCGCTTTGTAAGTCCTTTGATCTCTATCATTTTTCTTTTGCGATTATAAGCGAGAAGTATCCGGCGTCGTCCGGGATCTCTTCAAGATCGTTGTATATCTTCTCAGTTTCCATGCTGCAGTTCTCTACGGCCTTTACGCTGCGGCCGCTCTTCCTTAGCATGTCCTTTACTTCCTTCATGTGGCTCGCGGACTTCATAAGAACGTAGTTCCCGGGAAGCTCCAGAAGGTCTTCCGTCTTGTGCACCGCGGGAAGGATGTGGAGCATCTCGTCCCACTCGGTAAGCGAGACCCCAAGCCTTGCCGCCGCCGCGCAGAACGACGGGATGCCGCTTACGAGTTCAACCTTATATCCGTCCGCCTCCAGTATGTGCTGAAGGTAGCTGAAAGTGCAGTAAACGGTAGAATCGCCGAGCGTGAGGAACACCACGTTTTTACCCTGGTCAAGATAACTTTCGATAGTCCTGGCACCTTTTAAATGCTCCTTTTCGATCAGCTCCCTGTCCTTTACCATGGGCATATAGATGGGGACCAGCTCCTTTTCCGCTATCTCAGGCACGGCGCCCGCGGCTATCTTATACGCTACGGTCTCTTTAGGCTCCCTGCCCGGGACCGCTATAACTTCGTTTTCCTTTATGAGCCTTACGGCTTTGAGCGTCATCAGCTCCGGATCTCCGGGGCCTACCCCTACTCCGTAAGCGATACCTTTCATACATACCTCCTAAAAACTAAAAACTCCGGCACTGCTGCCGGAGTGATACACGCTAAAAAAGCTTTTGTTTCTCCGGTGTCCGCAGAGAAAACACATACCCGGCATTCCGACTGTCACGGCAACGCACTTGCGAGGGATTTTCACCCTTCTTTCCCGTTTGGTTTTCGCCTAGATTATAGTTTCAAAACATTCCTGTGTCAATATGAAAGAACAACTGAACAGAAAACAACGATCCAAAAACACAGACCTTTTTTTGTAGGAAGGCACAAAAAATCTGCACATTATTCAAAATTGTTTTTATTTAATTGACATTATTAATCGCCTCGTGTAGTATATTAAGGATAAAACTTGATCGGAAGCAGAGGCGTGGAAGTCGGGTGAGAATCCCGCGCAAGGCCGTTACTGTAAGCCGCCGTAAAAAGCGGTCAAGCCAGATACATCCCTGCTTTGGCCATAGGAAACTATGGTGTGTTCAGCTCTGCGGACTACCGGAGCAATGGATATCCACTCAGAGGCCAACCTCTTAAGCTGCTTATCTTGTTTCTTCAGCCCGCATCACGCGGGCTTTTTTTAAAGCCGAAGAACAGAGTAACCACAGAGAACACTCAGACAGGTTTTACAAAAAAACAGGAGATCATTTTGCAGAAAGAGAGGTTTTAACAATGAAAAATGCAAAGATAATTCTCTCCCTTGTCGTAGTGCTTGCTATGCTCCTCAGCTTCGCAGCCTGCGGCACCACCCCGGCCAACAATACTCCGGCCAACAACACAACACCGGCAAATAACACAACACCGGCAAACAACACCGAGCCCGCCAAGCAGCCCACAGACGAGGAGCTTGCAAAGCAGGTGGACGAGCTCATCGCAGCTATCCAGGTCCAGGAAAGGACTGACAAGACCGACGAGCAGTGCGCAGCAGCCAAGGCCGCATGGGACAAGCTCACCGACAAGCAGAAGGAGCTCGTAGAAGAGGCTGACTACTTCGGCCGCGACACCGGCGATACCAAGAAGGACGATCCCCGCAACGCAGACAACATCGGCGAGAAGGAGATCCTCGTAGTATCCTTCGGTACTTCCTTCAACGACAGCCGCGTAGCTGACATCAAGTCTGTCGAAGACGCTATCGCAAAGGCTAACCCGGATTGGGCAGTTCGCAGGGCATTCACCGCTCAGATCATCATCAACCACATCCAGGCCCGCGACGGCGAAAAGATCGACAACATGGACCAGGCTCTCGAAAGAGCAGTAAAGAACAACGTCAAGACCCTCGTTATCCAGCCGACTCACCTCATGCACGGCGCTGAGTACGACGAGCTTGCAGAAGCTGCAAAGAAGTACGAAGGCAAGATCGCAAAGATCGTCATCGCTGAGCCCCTCCTCGGAGAAGTAGGCTCCGACGCCACCGTCATCAACGAGGACAAGGCCGCTGTAGCAAAGGCTCTTGCTGCCACCGCTGCATCCGCTGCAAAGTTCGATTCTGTTGACGCTGCTGACAAGGCAGGCACCGCACTCGTATTCATGGGACACGGCACCGCTCACACCGCTAAGGTCACCTACTCCCAGATGCAGACCCAGATGGAAAAGCTCGGATACAAGAACGTATTCGTAGGAACCGTTGAAGGCGAGCCCGAAGAGACCGCTCTCGAGAACGTCATCGCAAAGGTTGCTGATGCAGGCTACAAGAACGTAGTTCTCCGTCCGATGATGGTAGTTGCAGGCGATCACGCCAACAACGACATGGCAGATCCTGAAGATCCCGAATCCTGGTTCTCCGGCTTTACCGCAAGCAAGAAGTTCGAGAAGGTAGACTGCCAGATCGAAGGTCTTGGCCGCATCGCAGAAGTACAGGATCTCTATCTTGCACACACCGCTGCAGCCATCAAGGAAGCAACAAAGTAATTAAACAGGTAACATCATGCGCACAAAAAGAATTCTGTTGATCCTTTTAGCACTCGCAATGATCCTGCTGGCAGCAGGCTGCGGGCAAAAGGATACGGCGGCAAACAACAATACCGATACAACTCCTAAAGCTCCGATCGCCGACGGCGTGTACTCCGCTGATTTCAAGACGGACAGCACCATGTTCCACGTCAACGAAGCGTACAAAGGCAAAGGAACGCTCACTGTCAAGGACGGCAGGATGGTGATCCATGTCACCCTCGCGTCCAAAAGCATCGTGAACCTCTTCCCGGGCACTGCTGAAGACGCTCAGAAAGACGGGGCAAAACTGCTGCAGCCCACCACGGACAGCGTCAAGTATTCCGACGGTACCACCGATGAGGCCTACGGCTTCGATATTGAAGTGCCCTTCCTCAACGATGAATTCGACTGCGCTATTCTGGGCAGCAAGGGCAAATGGTACGACCACAAGGTCAGCGTATCCAACCCGGAACTGCTGAAATAATCAGTTACTGCAAAATTATACTCGGGGTCAGAGCCTGTTTTTCGGGTCCTGGCCCCGAAGTTCCATGGAGAACATTATGAAAAAGCATCTGCTCAGATCGATAATATGCCTGCTGCTGTCTGCAGTTCTTATCCTTTCGCTCGCCGCCTGCGGAGGAACGCCTTCGAATTCCTCCAACGCCGCGAACAACGACGCTAAAGACAGCGTCCCTGCTCTCGTAAAAAGCATGGAACTTCAGTACGCCACCGGTTTTTCGGTGGACTATTACGAGCAGGGATACAAGCTCATAACCGTAAAGGAAGGCCCTGACATCTATCTGGTCATCCCCGAAGGCGCGGACAGTAAGACTACGGACAAGCTCATAAGCTCGCTGGGCAAGAAGGTCGTAAAGCTTTATCAGCCCCTCAATAATATCTACCTGGCCGCTACAGCTACCATGTGCCTTTTTGACAGGATGGATGCGCTGGCTAACGTCACGATGTCGAGCCTTAAGGTGGACGACTGGTACATAGACGGCGCCATCAAAGCCATGAACGACGGAAAGATGGTCTACGCCGGCAAGTACAGCGCTCCCGATTTTGAGCTTATACTGTCAAAGGGCTGCAAGCTGGCTCTGGAATCCATGATGATATACCATACCCCCGAGATCAAGGAAAAACTCGAGACCCTTGGCATTCCCGTCTTCGTGGAAAAATCCACCTACGAGAGCCACCCTCTTGGGCGCACGGAATGGATAAAACTCTACGCCGCCATGCTCAACCTGGAAGATAAGGCCGATTCCATCTTCGCGGAGCAGGTCGGATACCTCAAAGAGGCTGAAGGCAAAGCCCACACCGGCAAGACCGTGGCGTTCTTCTACATCAATTCCTCCGGAAACGTAGTCGCAAGAAAGAGCGGTGACTACGTCTGCGGCATGATAGAGCTCGCCGGCGGCAAGTACATATTCGACGATCTGGGCAAGGATTCCGACAGCAACCTGTCCACCGTCAACCTGGATATGGAGACTTTCTACGCCACCGCAAAAGACGCGGACTTCATATTCTACAACAGCACCATCATGGGCGAGATAAGCTCCGCCGAGAGCCTCAAGAGCCTCAGTCCCCTCCTGAAGGACTTCAAGGCAGTAAAGGAAAACAATATCTGGTGCACAGGTGAAAACCTTTATCAGGAAACTACTGACCTCGGTCAGATGATACTCGAATTCAACCGCATCCTTTCCGGTGAAACGGACGGATCCGGACTTAAATACATGAAAAAACTCAACTAAAACCATGCAGAAAGACAAAAGAAACGACCGCTGCGCAGCGGCACTGATAATACTGTTCATACTGATGGTTGTACTCGTGGTGCTGAATATAAGCATAGGAAGCTACAGCATTCCTTTCAATCAGATCATCAGCGTTTTCCGCGACGGCCCCACGGCTGAAGCCGGTTCGCAGATCGCCACAATGTTCGCGATCCTGCATCAGATACGCCTTCCGAGGCTCCTGGCCTGCCTTATACTTGGCGGCGCGCTGGGGCTTGCGGGCTTTTTGCTGCAGACCTTCTTCGGCAATCCCATAGCAGGCCCCTACGTTCTTGGCATCTCCTCCGGAGCCAAGCTTACCGTTGCTCTTACCATGGTATTCGTGATGCAGGCTTCCGGCGGACTCTCCTCGGCGTTCACTATAATGGCGGCCTTCGTGGGCGCCATGATATCCATGGGCTTCGTCCTGGTTATATCGCAGAAGGTCAGCAACGCCTCAATGCTGATAGTAAGCGGTGTTATGGTAGGCTATATCTGCTCGGCTATTACGGATTTCGTTGTGACCTTCGCGAGCGACGCCAGCATAGTAAACCTGCACAACTGGTCCAAGGGAAGCTTTTCCGGCATATCCTGGGACAACGTTCACGTCATGACCGTGGTGGTCATCATCTGCGCGCTGTGCACATTCCTTATGGCAAAGCCCATAAGCGCCTACCAGCTGGGTGAGAACTACGCCATGAACATGGGCGTAAACATCAAGCGCTTCCGCTTCATGCTGGTGCTGTTCTCCAGCCTTCTTGCCGCGACGGTAACAGCCTTCGCGGGGCCGATATCCTTTGTAGGCATAGCCGTGCCTCACATCGTAAAAAGAGTGCTCGGGACCGCAAAGCCGATAGTGGTCATCCCCGGATGTTTCCTCGGGGGCGCCATATTCTGCCTCTTGTGCGATCTTATAGCCAGGACGGTATTCGCACCCACCGAGCTGTCAATAAGCTCTGTAACAGCCATTTTCGGGGCTCCTATCGTTATATCCATCATGATCAGGAGAAGGAGGGAAGGCTGATGAGCGATCTTTATCTTAAAACATCGGACCTCTCCGTAGGATACGACGGGAAGACCCTCATACACGACATAAACATAGGCGTAAAGCGCGGCCAGGTGCTTACCCTTATCGGGCCCAATGGTTCTGGAAAATCCACGATCTTAAAGACCCTCACCAAGTACCTAAAGACCATCGCCGGCACCGTATACGTGGGCGAGCACCAGCTCGACACCATAAGCAACAGGGATCTTGCAAAGCAGGTCTCCGTGGTGCTGACGCAGCGCCTTAAGACCGAGATGATGACCTGCGAGGACGTTGTCGCAACAGGCCGCTACCCTCACACCGGAAGGCTCGGCATACTCAGCGAAGACGACCGCCGCATAGTCCGCGAGACCATGGAGCAGGTCAACATCACCGAGCTAAAGGACCGCGACTACCGGCGAATCAGCGACGGACAGCGCCAGAGGGTGCTGCTCGCAAGGGCCATATGCCAGCAGCCGCAGGTAATAGTGCTCGACGAGCCCACATCGTACCTGGACGTGCGCTATAAGCTTGAGCTTTTAGGCACCATGAGAAGGCTCGCGCAGGAGAAGAACATCGCAGTTGTTATGTCCCTCCACGAACTGGATATGGCAGAGCGCGTGTCCGACTACGTGATGTGTGTCAAGGGCGACACCATAGCGCACTACGGTCCCGCCGAAGAGATCTTCGGAAGCGACCTCATAACCGAACTTTACGGCCTTAAAGGCGGAAGCTACAATCCCCTCTTCGGCTGCCTTGAGATGCAGCGCACAGAAGGGACTCCGGAAGTCTTCGTGCTCTGCGGAGGCGGCAGCGGCGTGCATGTGATGCGAAGCCTTCAGAAAAAACAGATACCCTTCGCGGCCGGGATCCTGCAGGAAAACGACGTCGACTGGCTGGTAGCAAACGCTCTTGCGGCAAAACTCATAAGTGTTCCGGCGTTTTCTGAAGTCGGGGAAGCTCCGGTCCAGGAAGCCATGGAATGCATCAAGGGATGCAGAAAGCTCATAGTCTGCAGCGGATTCGGACCGGCTAACAGGCGCTGCGAGGAACTGATAGCCTTCGCCGAAAAGCTCGGAAAAGACATTGAAGACAAGACCGTGCAGCACTGACCGCCCGAAAGGAAGACCCATGAACAAAAAAACAGAAAAAAGACCCGTTATACTCGTAGCCAGCTTCGGCACCACATTCAACAGTAGCCGCAGCATAACCATAGGCGCCATCGAGAGCACTCTGGCTGAGACCTTCCCGGATCACGAGATCCGCAGAGCTTTTACGTCGAACAACATACGCAGGATACTGCGCGAGCGCGACGGGATAAGCATCGACGGCATCCCCCAGGCGCTGGAAAAACTCGCAGAAGAAGGCGTAAAAGACGTAGTTATAATGCCAACGCACATGATGGAGGGCGACGAATACAATAATAAGATCGTGGCGGAAGCGCAGAAGTTCAAAACCAGGTTCGACAGCCTTAAGGTCGGCCACGCTCTGCTCACGACCGACGCGGACTACGACCTGCTGATCGATATTCTGCGCCGGACTGCGGACGCCCGCGACGCAGCTGCGACCGCGCTCGTATTCATGGGGCACGGGACCGAACACAGTGCCAACGAAGCTTACTCCAGGCTGCAGCGCACGATAAACGCCCGCGGAATAAAGAACATGTTCATAGGTACCGTCGAGGCCACCCCCACTGTTGAGGATGTGGTGGAGATGGTAAGAAAAAGCGGCGCAAAGGAAGTTGTCCTTTCACCGCTGATGATAGTTGCCGGCGACCACGCCACCAACGACATGGCAGGCAACGATCCGGACTCCTGGAAGAGCATTTTCGAACGCGCCGGCTTTGCGGTCCGCTGCCGCGTAACGGGCCTCGGCAGCATCTACGGCGTCCAGAAGATGATCGCCAATCACTGCCGCGAAATACTGTAAAACCGAAGACTGTCCAAGATCTTCACTGATAATAAAAGCGCAGAATACTTGCTCTTAAGCGAGACTTCGCTAGCGCTCGATTGAGATGAGGCTGACATCAGGATGCCTCAGCGAGATCGAAAAGCGGGCTCGCGAAGAGCATTATTCTGCGCTTTTATATATTTCTCAGCACTGTTTCATGACGCGGATGAAGAATTCCACTGCGCGATGCAGTGCCTCCAGTCTTATGCGCTCGTTGTTTCCGTGTATCATCTTTCGCTCTTCGGAAGTCAGGTCCATGGCAGAGAACTTGAAGGTCCTGCCCGAGATCGCGTCATAATGTCGGCTGTCGGAGCACTGCACCATCAGATAGGGCGACACCAGGCAGCCTTTCCAGGTGCCTTTTACCGCATTCACCACGCGTTCCCAGCCCGGACAATCCGTCGTGGCGATTCTGCTCGGCTCGGCTTCAACAAGGGCCTCGATCTTAATGTCGGGGTCTTTTATTATGCTCTTGTAGTATTCGATCACGCTCTTTGAGGTGTCGGCCGGATTGATTCGCACGTTCGCGGTCATGCTGGCCGAAGGCGGTATGACGTTGTTGGCCTTGCTGCCGCTCATCTGCGTGAAGGCTGTTGTGGTGCGTACCAGCGCGTTCAGCTCTCCGCCGCTCTTTTTGCATATAATGTCGAGCACCGGCCTGAAGCACCAGAGGTTCGCGAATATCATCCTGTAAAGGAAGGTAGAATGCCTTCCGAGTGTATCGAACATCTTAAGGACAGGCTCTGTAAAGTGGCTCGGAAGAGGTTTGTTCTCTATGGCGCAGCACGCCGCAGCAAGTCTTCCGACCGGAGTGTGAGGCGCAGGCGCGGAAGCGTGTCCGCCGTTGGTATCAAGCCTGAACGTAACATTCATCAAGCCCTTTTCAGCGATACCGATAAGTCCGCAGGCTCCCTTAACGCCCGGGAACACGTCCTCTACCACAGCTCCGCCTTCGTCGAGCACCAGCGAAGGTGTTATGCCTTTATCCTTGAACCAGTTTACGATATTGACAGCTCCGGTACCGTTTATCTCCTCCTGCCCGGAGAACGCGAAATATACGTCGTCTTCCGGGACGAAGCCCTGCCCTATGAGGGTCTCTGCCGCAAACAGTATGCCATTGAACGTGACCTTGGTATCAAGGGTCCCCCTGCCCCACATCACGCCGTCTATTATCTCAGCCCCGAAAGGATCGCGCTCCCATTTATCCGGCTCTACCGGAACCACGTCGTAGTGCGCCATGAGCACTGCAGGGTCTGCCGCTCCGCCGGACCTGCCCTTCCAGCGGAAAAGTATGCCCCTGTCGGCAAGCTCCGTGTACTCGCAGATCTTAAAAACCTTCGGGTACAGCCCGGGCAGCAGGTCCAGAAGCTTTCTGAACTCGGCGTCGTCCTCCTTGCTGTGGTCGTCGAAGGACACCGTCCGGCAGCGCACCAGCTGCGCCAGAGCGTCCACTGCACCGTCCTTATCAAAGCTGATCTCCTCAAAGCTCTGTTCTTTTTCCGGCGCGGGCTTAAACGCCGCCGTCCTTATAAGGATGACCGCCAGCAGAACAACTATTATCCCTGATATAATATATCCTATCATTTTTTCGCCTCTTGGGATGCGCCGCAGGCTACAGCATTCCCTTCTTATACATGAGTCTCGACATGCCCAGGGTGAACAGCACGCCCACGGGCACCATTATACCTACTGTACCGCTGTTGAGAGCCGGCACCAGTATGAACAGCACCAGCATCAGGATGAGCGGAGCTATCGCAATCTTTACGTTCTTGGATATGAACACCACGCCAAGAGCTCCGAACAGCGCCGGGACCATCTGTGCGAACGCCGGCTCCAGAACCGGAGCGTTAAGCACAGGAGTAAGCGGCCTTATGAGCACCACGCCGATGATTATTATCACCGTCGTAACGATGCTGGATACCGCTATGGATATGGTGGAGATGACCTCGCCTTCCTCGGAACTTGCCTTAACGTCGGCCTGCTCAAGAGCGTTGAGAGCCACCGGCAGCTTGAGGTTCGAAATATTACCCGTAACGAAGGACAGGTAAGAGCCGCCAGCGCCTAGCATGGGTACGTAGGTTATGGTCTCTACCACCGCCACAGCCCAGTACATCGGGGCCGTTGCTACAAGCCCCAAAGCAAAGCCGTGCCAGTCCGGGCCAGTATTGAATATCAGCCCTACAGCAACCGGATAGGCTATCAGCATTATCATGACGAATATGTTCCATTTGCGTCCGAAGCTGTGGACGCTGTCGATGTATGTCATTTCTTTTTTCATCGCTTTGCCCTCCTTCCTAAGACAGCCACGCCGTGATGGGTATCGCTGCGGCCATGCCCACGATCAGGCTTATCGGCAGCGCGTAATCCGCTATCCAGCGTTTGCCGGTCTTCTTCATCAGAAGGCCGCATACCGCCATCACTGCCGCCGCGATAAAGAACACGCACACCGGTATGAAGCCAGTAAAGTCGCCCTTCGTGACGTTAAGCACATCGCAGAATACGAAGCCCACGAAAGCTGATATCATGCCTATGAACATGGAGTTCTGGAAGATCTCTGCCCACTTTTTATCGCGCTTTTCGAGGTTGATGACGCCGGTGAGGAGCTTCTTGCCGATCAGAGGAACCAGCCAGATGCCCACCAGTATCGAGATCGTCATGACCCCTGCTATTGTCACGTACTGCGTGGCGGTAAGGCCGCTGACCTGCCCGAAGGAGAGCCCCATGGCACTTTCCGCGTTGCTGGCTGCGATGGTCTCATAGGAAAGGTTACCGACGACCGACAGCCTAAGCCACGGCAGCGGCAGGCCCAGGTCCTTGGAAAGAGTTATGACGCTGATGACGATAGCAACAGCAGGCGCGATGGTAAAGATCGCGGCTGTGCGCGCTATGCGTCTGAGCTTGGCGTTGTCCATTCCAAGCTGCTTTGCCCTCTTCCAGGCCTTCACCAGGAAGAAGACCGACTGCGCCAGCACCACCGCGACGATGACGCCGGCCAGCACGAACAGCACCGGACTGTTGATAGAAAAATCCATATTTCACCTCCGTTGGTGGAGAGGGACGGTTCTTCTCCACCGAAAATCAATAGTTTATCGCAAGCCCAAATAGCAGCAGCGCGCAGGTCAGCACCAGATTAGCCAGCTGGAACTTCCAGGCCCACTTGAACCATCTGGTATAGCTCACATCTGCGAGCCCCAGGCTTATAAGAAGGGCCGCGTTGGTCGGATAGAATACGTTCGAGAAGCCGTCGCCGAAGGCAAAGGCCAGTATGCAGAGCTGCGCTGAGATCCCGAAAGCCTGCGCGATCGGAACTATCAGCGGTATGAGCATTATCGCCTTGGCAGAACCCGAAGCGATGAAGAAATTCATCACGAGCACTATGAGATAAATGAAGAGCACCACGCACCAGCGCGGCATGCCTGACGCCGCCCCCACTGCCCAGCCAAGCAGCAGGTCTATGACGCCGGCTTCGGTAAGCGTGTACTTGATAGACGCCGCCATGAGTATCATCAGGACCGCGGGAAGTATGCTGACAAGACCTCGCCAGAAGCTTTTTAGCATAGCGCGGCCGGGCATCCCGGAGGCCTTTACGGAAGCTATGCCCGCGGCCAGGAAAGCCAGCGCCACTATTATCATGGTGTAGTCCTGAAGGAAGGTCAGGAACGCGGAGCAGAGCACTATCACTATGCCCGCGCCGAGTATTATCGCAAACAATCTCAGGCCTTTTGCAAGCTTTTCAGAGGATGAAAGCTCGCTGTCTGGATCTTCGGCTGACTGGCCGGAAATCCCGGTTTCATTCCCTTCCAAAGCGTCCGCAGAACGCCGGCCTGCAGCCTCCACCTTCTTTGCGTGCGCGCGGATGAACAGAAGAAGCAGCGGATAGATAAGCGCGAACGACAATATCCTCATCCAGGCACCCGAAAACATCGGAAGACCAGCCAGTTTTTGCGCCACGCCTACGGTGAACGGATTGAACACGCCCGAAGCGAAGCCGCACCCCACCGCCAGCATGCTCATGGAAAGCCCTGTAAGCCTGTCCCAGCCGAGTTTTACGGCCAGGGCGACAACTATAGGCACCAGCGGAACGCACTCCTCAAACGAGCCGATAAGGGCTCCCATGGCCATGAAGAAAAGTACCACTACAGCCATGAGTTTATAGCGGGTCTGAGAATAGCGCCGCGAGATGACCGACAGCATGTAGCGCATAAGCCCGCTGTCGTCCAGCATGGCAAAGATCCCGCCTATGACGAGAAGGAATATAAGGACCGCGATAAGCGTGCCGTTGCCCTCCGCGCCAAGCACCAGCACGGGCGAAAGTATCCACTTCCAGAACGGTATGCCGTTTCCGGTAAAGCTCAGCGCGTATGCTATCACCATCAGCACGAAAATGACCGCTATGGATGTTATGAACGACCTGACGCTGATGTTAAGACTGCCTTTGTTTCCGCTCTTTTCAGACATTTTGCCGCCTCGGTTTTGTTGCTTCGACACATTAAATCATTACAGTATTTAGTATAAAAAAACAACGTCCCCGCGTCAACATTTTTGTGCAACAAGGGGACGTTTCAGATCTTCACTTCTCGAAGAGTTTGAGGAGTTTCATCTTCCAACGATTCTTTTCGCCGCCGTAGGGGTGCTCGCGCAGAGGCAGGTTGAAGTGCGCAGAGCCGTAAAGGACCGTGGAGCGGTGCGTAAATTCGTCGAAGCCCCATTTTCCGTGGTAAGAGCCCATACCCGAATGGCCAGTTCCTCCGAATGGCGCTCCCTTTACCATCAGGTGCAGGCAGACCTCGTTGACACAGCCGCCTCCGTACTGCTGCGAAGCCATGGTCTTGTGCGCCCAGCGCTTATCCTTTGTGAATACGTAAAGAGCAAGGCCGTGCTCCCGGTCAGCTATAGTGTCCATCAGCTCGTCGATCCGCCCGTCATCGAACGGCACCACCGGAAGCAGCGGGCAGAACAGCTCGCGCATCACCACAGGCTCGTCCGTCCCTACCGGATAGATGATGGTCGGGGCGTACTTAAGCGCTGCTTCGTCCCCGAAACCTCCGTATACTATCCTGTCCCGGTACTGCTCCGCCTCAGCGGCGCACCTGGCGTACGCTGCCTTCGTTATCATTTTGGGGTACTCCGGGTTCGCCGGTGCATTCTCCCCTATCTGTTTTTCAAACGCGGCCTTAAGCTCGGCTACGAACTCGTCCGCCCTCTCACGCGCCACGGCCACCTGATTGACATTTATACATATCTGACCGCTGTTGCAGAGCTTGAAGAACGCGATCTTCCTGGCGGCGTCCCTGATATCCGCGTCTTTTCTTATGACAGCCCAGTTGCCTGTCTCACCGCCGAGCTCCAGCGCCACAGGAGTGAGGTTCTTTGCCGCCATCTCCATGACGTGCTTTCCGACCTTAGGCGAGCCGGTATAAAAGATCTTGTCGAAGCGCTCTTCAAGGCACAGGTCCGCCACGTCGTGGCCTCCGTCTACCACCGCAGCGAACTCGGGCGGATAGAGCTTGGAAACTATCTTCTTAAGCACCTCGGTGCAGGCCGGCGACTTGGAGCTTGCCTTTATGACCGCGGTGTTTCCACCGGCTATGCTTGCCGCAAGCACGCCGAAACTCAGCAGTATCGGGAAGTTGAACGGACTGATGATAAGCGACACCCCGTAGGGCATCTTGTACACCCTGGTAAAGACGCTCGGAAAGCATATAAGACCGCTGAAAAGCAGCTTCGGCCGCGCCCAGCGCCCAAGGCCTTTTATCATCTCGTTCGTCTCCAGGATCACCGTTCCTATATCGCAGAAATATGCCTCTTCGCGACTGCGCCCAAGGTCTTTGGCAAGCGCCGCCTCTATCTCTTCCTCGTGGGCAGTCATAGCGTCCCGCAGCTTTTTGAGCTGTTCCTTGCGCCACGAAACATCCAGAGTCCTGCCGCTTTTGAAAAACGCCCTCTGCTTTTCCACCAGTCCGTGGATATCGTCTTTTGTCCAGACCATGGCTCACCTCCGCTTTCATGTTCATGCTAACACGTATCGATACGTATGTCAAAACCATATAAAAGACCCCGGGCGTTTCTGCCCGGGATCCAGTTTATTTCAGGTCTGCCAAAGAAGGACTGTCCATCTTTTCAGCTTACAGGTGCTGCATGTTGCGGTTGATGACCTCTACCTGCATCTCGTTGTTGAGCTGTACGAAGTAAGCGCTGTAGCCTGCGATGCGGACCAGCAGCTCTCTGTGAGCTTCGGGGTGCTCGTGAGCATCCACCAGGGTCTCCTGGGTGACTACGTTGAACTGCACCTGCTTGCCGCCGTTCTTCAGGTAGGTGGTGATGAGCGCCGCGAACTTCTCCTTGTCGGCCTCGGTCTTGAGGTTGTTCGGGTCGAACTTCATGTTAAGCAGCGTTGCCTGCCACGGATCCTGATCGATGTTGAGAGCGGACTTCATTACCGCTACCGGACCGTTGAGGTCGCGGCCCTGCATCGGGCTCATGGTGCCGTCCGCAAGCAGTGTGCCTGCCTTGCGGCCGTCCGGGGTGGCTCCGGTGAGGAGTCCGCCGGGCTGGTGTGACGTAATGGATATTCCGCAGGGAACTGTGGTTCCGCCGGTGATGGTCGGCTTGGTAACTACGTAGTCAGCGAGCATCTTGTAAAGGTCCGCAACGATCTTGTCTACGTAGGGATCGTCGTTACCATACTTCGGAGCGGCAAGGAAGTCCTTCTGCATGTCTTCGTAGCCTACCCAGTCTGCTTCCAGAGCGTCGTAGAGCTGCTTCATGGTGTACTTCTTATCGTCGAATACGAGCTTCTTGATAGCTGCCATGGAATCGCCTACGTTTACCATACCTATGGAGCATACGGAAGCGGTGTTGTCGAACGGGATGTCGTGCCTGCACCAGATGTCCTTGCCGGACTCGATGCCGTTCTGCATCAGAGCAGCTCTGAACGGGTCGGGCAGTATCTCCTGGGTGATCTTGATCTCGACGTTGTTCCTCTCGATAACAGCGGATACGCAGTACTCGAACTGCTTTCTCCATGCCTCCCAGAGTTCCTCGAAGCTCTCGAACTTTGTGAAGTCGCCGGTCTGGATACCTACCATCTGGTTGGTGCGTGCGCCCCAGCCATTGTGGCGCATGATGTCGAAGATCATGGTCATGATGGTCATGGGGACCGGGCCTGTTCTGGACTTGCCGGGCAGGTTGGCGTCGAGACAGCCTGTGATGGCGTACTCGCGCGCGTCTTCTATCTTTACACCGTGCATGGTGAAGAAGTTGGTGTAGGATGCGTCAGAGATGAAGGCCGGCATGGACAGGCCTGCTACCTGGCACTCAACGCCCTTCATGATGAGGCTGTGCGGGGTGGAATCCGCGACGCACAGTGTGATGGTGTGATGCGGGGTCCTGGTGATCAGAGCAGCCTCGAGCAGCATGTAGGAGATGTCGTTGGTGGCGTCGGTGCCGTCTTCCTTGACGCCGCCGATGAGGAAGTTGTGCCACTTCGCAAAGCCCGCGTTCTTCTTGCGGTTCATCTTGCCGGATGTCCTGTTGAGCTCCATGTCCTTAAAGCGCAGCAGGCACAGAAGCTCAAGAGCTTCCTCGTAAGTGATGCGGCCTGCATCAAGGTCTGCTTTGTAGTACGGATACATCATCTGGTCGAAGCGTCCGCCGGGAAGCGTGGTGGACGGGGAAAGCATCAGCAGCTGGAACCACATGCACTGAAGGGCCTCTCTGAAGGTCCTTGCCGGGTGCATCGGCACCCACGCACAGGTCTCGGAGATCAGCTGCAGCTCTGCCTTTCTCCTGGGATCGGCTTCCTTTTCAGCCATCTCGGCAGCCAGTTTCGAATATCTCTGAGCCAGGGTGTTTATAGCTTCGAAGGAGTAGATGACGCCCTGATAATATCTGAACTTGTCGATGCTCTCGGCGTCGAAGAACCTCAGCTCGGACTGCAGCTTTTTAGCCTGCTCGATAAGAGCCAGGGTCCCGTTCTTGAGGATCTTTTCGTAGTCGATGCAAAGAAGCACCAGCGACGGTCCGAGGCCCAGACCGCTCTGAGCGTATCCGCCGCCGACGCCGCGGCCTTCGCCCTTTGCCTTCCACGGAGGAAGAACGAGGCCTTCCTGAAGGAGCTTAATGATGTGCTCGTCAGCCTGCTCGTAGTAGATGTCTCCCTGCATGCCCATCTGGGTGGCCGGGTTGTGCTTCTTGTTGAGTTCCTGAAGATCCCTCTGATCCTCTTCTGTCATGAGGTAGCCGTCTTCCACCAGAGAATCGATCTCGTCCTGGCTCCAGATGCCGTAGTTGGGGTCGATCTCAAGGCCCATGGGCTTGGAAGCGCCGATACCTACGATGAGCTCATCTTCTGCGATCTCGATCGGCATCCTTTCGGTCCATGCCTTGAGGATCTTTCCGCGCTGTACGATGAGAGCGTCGTGCTTGTTCTGCTCTACAACGTCTGCGTAGATCCTGTACTTCTCGATGCAGATGGGATAGTGGTCTACGAGGTACCTGGGTCTCATTCTTTCAACTCTTTCGAACTTCATAGTTTCTCCTTTCAGGTTTGATTAATGTGTTATTTTTGGTATAATATTATAAGCTGTTTATTGATGTTTATCCGGAGGCCAGCGCAATGTCTGATCTTACCAAACTGTTTGAAGAGCTGCAGCTTACTGCCGACCCTTCCGTGCCCGTAAAAGGCGTACTCATATCTGACGATCCTTCCGCGGAGCCGGGCTACATATACACCGACAGCGCCGACGGGCTGCTGGATCTTCTTGAGTCCAGGCGGGCCGAGGACCGCGCTTCAGGAGCCGGCGCTCTTGCCGGAACTCCTTTCCAGGAGATAATTGCCGAAGCTTTCAGCAAGAACCCCAGGGATCTTTTCTCGCTCGATCAGAAGCTTTCCGCGCTTCCGGGGATGAAGCAGTTCAAGTGCGGTATGGTGATCCAGGCTCTCACCGACGACGGCCGCCCCTTCGTGGGCTTCAACCACGCTCCGGTAAACACTGTGGACCGGATCAGGAAGTTCTTCCCCAAAGACTACATTGCCGTTCTGGGCGATGTGATCTACGTCCTTAAGACCTCCAACGAGATGATGCCCGGCTTTGAGATCGAGGACGCGGACGGCTTTGAAAAGCTGCTGGCTTCCATAAACGCCTACGCCATGAAGGGCAACACTTCGCAGTGGATAAAAGGCCTCAGGATCCTGTTCAACCAGTGCCGCATAACCCTTCCGATAGCAGTTGCCGTAAGATACGGTTCTGAAGCCGGCAAACGCTGCCTCAACTACAACCGCTTCAATTTCTACTTCAGCATCTACCTTGCGGAGCGCTCCGCCGGACACACCATGGGCACAGGCGACGTGCTGTATCTGTGTGATGCCGCCGTGCTTACGCTTACGCGCTACGACCGCCAGTTCAACAGCGACCTGCGCGATACCCTCTTCGTCTACCTGATGAGGGACCGCAACATCAGCGCCGCCGCGCGCGACCTGCACGTGCACAGGAACACCGTCATCTACAAGCTGAACCAGATAAAGTCCCTGATCGGCGACAAGGCTGACGATCCTTATGTGCGCCACAACCTTATCTCCAGCTGCATGATAATCCGCTACATAGAGAACTACCACCAGCGCGAGGTGGATCTGCCGCCAGTCGAAAAATCGCTGCTCAGAAAAAACACCTGATACCACGATTTTAAAGGAAAAACGCCCCGCTGGCAATGTACTTCATATTCAAAAGTACCAGTCACCTTTTGTGCACAGTATACAAAAGAAAAAAAGCCGCGATAATAAAAACATTTTGCTTGCTTTTGCGGCTCTCTTGTTGTAAACTTGTAGGGTCGAATTCAATATTGCAACAGAACTTTGACACGGAGGGTTGACCGAGTGGCTAAGGAGCTCGCCTGGAAAGCGAGTAGGGCTGAAAGGCCTCGTGGGTTCGAGTCCCATGCCCTCCGCCATCGAAACAGGATCGGAAACGATCCTGTTTTTCGTTGGAATTTCAACGTTTTTCAGATGCGACCACAATTTCCAATTATTCTTTTTTTGTGTTTTTGTGTGACTTTTGGTGGTTACTACTGGTTACACATCCCCAAACCCGTTGGAATTACTGAGGTTTCGGGTTTGGGGGTGTAACCAAAAGTGTAACCATTTTTGGTACAAATCAATTAGCTACTTACTTAACGCACGCTCAATAAGCGTTATTTTTTCGGTGCTTTCACTGCGGTCAAAACAGTAATTATGGAGAGTCGTTCTTTCATCAGTATGTCCTACAAGAGCTCTGATCGTGTTTGGATTGACACCTTCGCTGTACAAAGATGAAATATACGTCTTACGTGCTTTATGCGAACTCTTTACTGGAATACCCATTTCTTTTGAGTATTTGTTGTAACAGTATCGCAAAGCATCATAGGATAACGGACCATCTGTCATTGAAAAGATATATCCATCATCGCTGACGCCACAACTTTTCTGACGTTCATTAGCCATCCTGATATGCAGGGCTCTGCGCTATGCCGTGCAGTAACTTATGCAAGAAACCAGAGACCGTATATGGAGAACTATCTTCTTGACGGGAGGCTGTCTATTTCAAACAATGCTGCCGAAAATGCCTTCAGACCGTTTACGGTGGGCAGGAAGAACTGGCTGTTTGCGGATACTCCGGCCGGTGCTGAAGCATCGGCTGCGATCTACAGCATAGTGGAGACGGCCAAGGCAAGCGGGCTGAATGTCTACTCGTATTTTGACCTTGGAGCAGCAGATCGCAGGAGCAGTGCAATAAAAATGCCTGACTAGGAGCCTTGTCGGAGATATCCTAAGCCAGACACCTGATTATTTGGCGTTTACTTTATTATAACACAAACGGGCAGGTATATCCCGCCCGAAAGTATCGTTTTATTATGCCTCTGTTCTGTCTTACCCTATCAGGGCTTTCTGGACCTCTTCGAAGCCTATGCGCTCTATGGTCTTTGCAAAGCGCTCGCCCTTCTGACCGTTCTCCATGTAATAATCTATGATCTTCGCGATCATGTCGAGGACCTCGTCCTCAGTTGCAAAGGTCTTGTCGAGCAGCCTGCCCTTTCCGGTCTGCCTGCCCCAGTGGCCGCCTATGTACATTACGTAGCAGTTCACGCCCTTGCCATCGACAACTATGCGGTTTCCGCGCACGCCTATGTCGTTGAGCTCCGGCTTGATGCAGTTGTTTGGGCAGCCGCCCACGCCTATCTTGAATTTGGCGGGCAGGACAACGTCGTGCATGCCAACGTAGAACCTCTGGTGTATCTTTTCCGCAAGGCTGAATGTGTCTATCAGACCGAACTGGCAGGATGTGCCCTTGCAGGACACGACAGGCCTTACCTTGGGGCCGGTGCCGCCGCTGTCGAGGCCGTGCTCATTCAGGAAGGCGCGCAGAGCGTCTATGTCCTCGTACTTTACCCCCTGTATCTCGAAGGTCTGCCTTGTTGTAAGCGTCACCATGCCGCTTCCGAACCTGTCCGCAGCGTCTGCTATGACGCGCTGGGTATCCGTGGTGATGCGGCCGTAGCCGAGCGGCACCCTGACGTTGAAAACGCCCTCGTAGCGCTTGTCTTTAAGGCATCCCAGGCTTTTTATCCTTTTTAAGTCTTCCGCTGAAATCTGAGCCATTTTAGAGTCTCCTGAAGCTATTTGTGAACCACTTCCGGGATATGGGTCGAAGGAGAAAGCTCCTTTCTCGAAGCCGACAGGCTTTCCATATCCACTTTTATCCTGAACACCATGGTCACCGCAAGGTAGGCGGACTCAAAGCTGAACTCGTCCCTTCCGGTCTGGTGCTTCATTATATTCTTGAAATATTCCAGTTTTTCCTCTTCGTTCTTTGCGTATTCAAGTACGCCTTCTCCCATCAGGGCCGAGAACGCCCTAGTGTACGTGTTCCCCAGGCTCCCTTGTCCCATGAGGCCCTCATCTATGTCCATCTCGAAGCAGATGAGAGCGCCCTCGGAAAGTGCCTGGGCTTTGCGGCCCTTAAAGCCGCTGTGCAGATATATGAAGAGCCCGTCTTCGTCCCAGCTGTATCCGAATACCATGGGGATTATGTACGGCTTTCCGTCCGCTATCATCCCCAGGCGCAGGCTCCTGCAGCGCTTGAATATAGCTTCTATGTTTTCTTTTCCTGTTACTTCAAGGTCTTTTCTTCTCATGTTACCACCCCGTACAGACAATGATGATACTACTGCAGCTCCCAGTTTTCAAGGACCCGCGTCCTGAATCCCGACAGCTGCTCTCCCGCGGATCTTCTCGATATGAAGAACAGGTAGGAGCTTCCCTTCCATTCGCGTATCCTGCGCCACACGGTGCCCTGGAAAGGGCTTCCGCTGCAGAACGCAAGAGGAACCACACCATAACCGCCCGTGACCAGACCCATCAGATAGCACTCGTTGGTATAGTCTTCAAAGCAGAAACTGAAACGCTCTTCATCAAGTCCAAAGCTGTTGAAAAACGGGAGCTTGCGCTCTCTGCTCCACAGCGCATGGTTTATGGACCACATATTGAGAATAAAACGCCTGTCCTGAAGTTCTGACATCGACACTTCCTTTTTTGCCGCAAGAGCATCCTTTTCAGAAAGGCATACCCACAGCTTTTCTGTCTTTTCCAGAAGGCGTATTTCGTAGTTCGTCCCCGCAAACAGAGGCTTTATATCCGAAAGGTTGCCTCCCACGACATCGCTTATGAGGAAGCAGCAGTCTATGTCTCCGTTTATCATGTAGCGGACCAGCTCATCTGCGGTGCGGATGACCGTGACCAGCTCGCACTCCGGGTTCAGGAAGGCCTGCTCCGACATGACATGCCCAAGCCTTTCATAGCAGGGCATTGCAGGAACACCAATGCGCAGGGACTCCCGGCGCGCCCGTCCCAAAACCTCGCTCTGGTACTTGATGTCAGAGTTGATCCCGAGTATTCTCTGGATGTGCGGGAAAAGCTCCCTGCCGAACTCAGTAAGCTGCAGCGAATTCTTTGCCGTAGTCCTGTAGAAGATCTCGGCTCCCAGCTCTTTTTCAAGGGAAGACAGCCTCTGCGAAAGCGTGGATACCCCGATCCCGGATATCTCGGATGCACGGCTGTAGCTGCGGTATAGGTTGAGAAGGAATACAGTTTCCAGTTCTTCTGTAGTCACTGTTTTATCCCCCTTTCTGCCGCATAATCGACAGCTATATCAATGAGCTTTTCCAGTGCGGGAGTAATGTTGTCTGAGTTCCAGCACAGGTACCCTACAGAGTGGACCGTGGAATCTGCATCCCTTACGAAACTTATGCCTTCTATGTCTTCATCCGGTCTTTCGCAGGCCACAGGGCATACAGCCTTACCGCTCCTTATAGCATCTATGAGCATGCTGCGGTTGATGAAGTCTATGCGCCTGATTCTTTCGGGAGGAATGTTCCTGTCCGGCGTATTGAAAATAAAGCGCGTGTGGCCTCCCATAAGGTCGTAATGCTGGGGAGCTACGTTGAAGACGAACAGCTCATCCTTAAAGTCAGAAATATGTACGCTTTCGGCACCGGCCAGAGGATGATCAGCGCTCATAGCTATATAGGTACCTTTTCTTTCCATGATTTTTACCAGTCCAAGGCAGTCGTTCATGTTGCGCCACATATCGCTCATATCGGTATTGCTTATGTAAAACAAAAATGCCGCGTCGAGCTTGCCGTCTGAAACAAGCTGCTGCAGCATGTTGCCGAACCTTTTCACCTGCACAATGCGGACAGAGTCATCCTGCCTGCGCAGGCGCAGGAGCAACTCGTTTTCCCCTATGGTGCCAAGAAGAGGTGTGTATCCAACCGTAAGGGTATTGCCGGCTTCCGAAGAGAGCATCCTGCGACCCGTCTCCTCAGCGCGCATATGCGCATCATGCATCTCGGCAAGAAGCGGAATAGCCTTTTCGCCAAAGGCTGTGACATGCATTCCGTTCCTTGAGCGCACAAACAGTTGGCCGCCTATCTCGGACTCCACCCTGCTGACGCACTTTGAGACCGCAGACAGCGACTGGAAGGTAAGGTATGCCGCCTCTGTAAAGCTGCTGTATTGGTAAACGGCAAGAACTGTGCTGATATCATTTAGATTCATCGTCTTCCCCACCTGTCAGCACCAGCGCATGAAAAGGACAGGCTTTGGTACAGGTACCGCAGCCGACGCATTTGTCGCTGACGATGACACTGTCTACCCCAAGCTTAAGCAGGCCTTCCGGGCAGGCTCTTACGCAGCATCCGCAGACTCTGCACCACTTATCGGGATGTATCACTGCCTTTTTCATGTCCTCTCCTTTTTCAAACTGCCCTGCAGCAAGTAGAGCCGCAGGGCAGTTATTGCTTGTCTTCAGTTTAACATAAAAACGTCCGGATAGCTACTTCAAACAGGCATCATGGCTTTATACAAGCTATGTCTGTCACATGTTGTTCAGAGTGCCGTATTTCTTGACGTTTTCGTCAAACTTTCCGGTATCCGGGTCAAAGCTGCTCTGATTGGTGTCGCGGAACCTTTCCTTCCAGTTTCCTACCGGGCAGTAGACCAGGCAGCGGTCGCACATGTACCTTGGATAGTGGTCTACGTGCAGAGGATCCATAGGCTTTTTCTTAAAGGCTTCTATGAATTCCTCGTCGGTAGCCTCGTTGCCGAGGATCTGGTCTGGAACGGGAACTCTTCCCATGAACTGCTTTCTCATTGCCATCTCAGCTATGTTGCAGCTGTTGATGTTAAGATCGCTTACCTTCTGGGACGCACCGTTTATTGAGATCTGCTTCGCAGCTTCCTTTATGGCCTGGGTCGGGCATATCTTGGCGCAGATACCGCACTTTTCAGGGTCGCAGAGCTTCGGACCGCTGTAGGGCTCGTCAGTATCGAAGTCCATCGTGGTAAGGATGGCGGATACGAGGACTCTGGGGCCGTCCTGAGGCGTCATGAAGCGGTTGTTCCAGCCGAACTCGCCGAGACCTGCAGCCCATGCTGCCTTGAAGATGTCTATAGGAAGGCCCTGGCCGTAGGGATCGCTCCAGATGGCACCAAGGTATTTTTCAGGCAGAGTGCTCTGCTGGATGTTAAACGGCAGAGGAACTGCCACTGCTCCGAAATCTTCTTCTATGTCGCCGGCAATGTTGACTGTAGCATCTACGAGCATGAAGTTTGCCGCGTTGTTGCTTGCGTAGGCGGCGTAGCTGCTCTGCGCAGCGGTCTGCTTGTTCTCGTAGGTGCGGAAGAGGGACTGGATAGCGCCGTCGACTATCCTTCTTACCAGGACGACTATGGTCTTTGCTCCGGGGAGGACGTCCTGCGGACGGTGATACTGAGGTTCGCTGTCCAGAGCACTGGCCTTGGCTATTCCCACATAGTCTATGTCGTACTCAGACTTGATGTATTCCTTGAATCTTTGTGTCTTATTCATCGTTTCACCTCCGGGCTATTAAAGCAGACCTTTGGATCTGTCGACCCTGAGTATCATGAATCCGAGATCCTGGCGGGAAAGGACGTTTCCGGCATCGTCGTACTCGACTTCCTCCACCCTGCCCCAGCGCTCCTCGTCGGTCCAGTCTGTTACGTACTTTTCGTTGCCCAGGCCCTTTATCCAGGCGTTGTTGTCGAGCCTGTAGAAGGTGGTCTGGTCGTTGAGGTGAGCTCCGGTATGGAAATCCTTTCCCTCTACTCCGCCTCTTTCGTAGAGGACCTTGTGGATGTGTTCTCCGTTATATTCTCGCTTGACTTCCGGGTGGAAACCGTGATGAATGATTATCTTCTTCATTTCATGTACTCCTTTCCGTCAAACTTCGAAAGACCTCTGTCCGCGTACCTTTCCTTCCAGTTTCCTACCGGGCAGTAGAGCACGCACTTGTTGCAGTAGTGCTTGGGGAAGTGGTCGAGCGAGGTGTTGCTGAAGGCCTTCTTCAGATAGGCCTCGGAAAGCTCTTCGTCGCTGGGATCGTTGTTCATTATGAGGTCTTCGGTCTCGCCCTGGACGGAGAACTCCTTGCGGAAGGCCATGGACGCAACAGCGCATGCGTTGCTGTTGATGTGGGCTGTCCCGCAGGTCTTTCCGGCTACCATGTAGACATCGGCTATTTCCTTCTTGCCAGATGAGAGCTGGCTCTGCACGTAGTATGCTGACCAGTCCGGGGTCTGGGAAAGCTCCGACGCATCCGGGATGGCGTGCATCGGGCAGACTCCGCTGCAGATGCCGCACTTTTCGGGATCGCAGAGCTTTTCGCCGCTGTAGGGCTTATCGTAGTCCAGTTCCATGTTGGTCAGGACAAGTCCTATACCTACGCGCGGACCGTTCTCCGGTGTTACGAGAAGATTGTTCCAGCCTATCTCTCCGAGGCCTGCAGCAACAGCTGCCCTCTCGGAGTTGATGAGGTACTGCACTCTTCTGGGGCCTACGAAGGCAGGCATCTTCTGGTTGGTCTGCGTTACATTGTGCATGGGGCCGGAAGGAACGGGAACCGCAGTGTACCCGAGATTTCTCTCTATAAACTGAGCTATGTTGAACTGCATGAAGAACAGCTGCATGTTGGGAGTAAGGTCTGTCCCGAACGCTCCGTATATGCTCTGCGCGAACCTGTTGCCGTCCTCCATCCTTCTGAAGGCAGCCTGTATGACCCCGTCAGGGATCCTCTTTGTGAATACTATTATGCTCTTCGCGCCGGGAAGTATCCTTTCCGGGGTATGGAGAGCGTCCTCTTCAAGGGCTGAAACGGGGGCTATACCCACTGCATCCATCCTGCAGTCATGAAGTATGTAGTTTTTTATTGTCTGTGCAAAACTCATGGCATACCTCCTACTCGTCCTTGAACTGGTTGGTGTCTACTTCGGAAAGCCCCGTGTCGTAGAAGCGTTCCCTCCAGTTGCCTACCGGGCAGTAAGTGAGGCAGTTGCCGCACTTCCAGGTAGGATTGTGCTGGTGGAAGTTCTGACGTACGTTCTCGTGCTTTACAAAGTACCTTCCGATGTTGTCGAGGTCCTCGTTCAGGGGGTCTGTAACATCGCGCGGGATAATGTCTCCGCCGCTCTCGTTATATGCCTGGCGCGTTCCGTGGCACATGATCCTGCACTTTGCCCAGTTGGTCTGGCCGTATTCTACGGTCTTTCCGCCTGTAGTGACAAGCCTTCCCTGCCCTTCAACATACGGAGGGATGGCGCCTGTTGGGCACATCTTCTCGCAGATATGGCACTTGTCCGGCTCGCAGAGCTTGGGGCCATTGTACATCGGGTCCGGCGTCAGCTCGGCAGTGGTTAGGACTGCTCCGAAACGGTTTCTGGGACCGAACTCGGGCGTGAGCATTATGGAGCTCCAGCCGAATTCTCCAAGGCCTGCGGCAAACGCGCAGTGACGCATGCTCATCATCTTAGCGCCGTGGGTCGGGCCCGCGGTCTCGGGCATCGCGGTGCATCCAGTGACCTTTTCAACGAATCTTGAGATCTTGTAATTAGCCCACATGAGGTTGTAGTTCGGGGCACCTACATAACCGTAAGCGCCGTAAATGCCGTGGACGTCGTAATAGTTGTCCTCGAAGGTCCTGTAGGTGGAGTCTATCGCACCGTCAGGAAGCCTTGTGCAGAACGCAATTACCGATTTGCAGCCTGGGAGGAAATCCGTAGGGTGCATGCCTTCCGGCGATTCATTGAACCTTTCGATAGGAGCTATTCCTACCTTGTCCATGCGAGCTTCTGTCAGCACGAAACTCTTGATCATCTGCGTGACGCTTGAAACTCTCATTTTGATCACCTATTTCTTTCTTTAACTTAGCAACAATACTCTTAGCAATAGTTTATGTGCGTGATCCTGCCGCTTTCTCGATCAGCCCTCCCGGGGCGGCAGTGCCCCGGGAAGACGTGAATCTTATGTTTTTACCAGAGTCCGAAGTTGCAGACGATCGGGATCCAGATAGCTGTAATGATCGAGATGAAGATACAGATTGGGATCGTGGACTTGACCTGTGTACCAACGGAGTAGTAACCATAGTTGTAAGCCATCAGCGGGAGAGTGTCGATGGGGATCATGAATGCGCACAGTCCGCAGAACAGGAGCGGTACTACTACGATAACAGGATCCAGGCCAAGGCCGAGAGCTATGGCAATCAATGGTACTGACAGCTGGTTCGTAAGGGAGTTTCCTATCGGCATCAGTAGCAGCAGTACCCACGCAACGATGGTGATGCAGAATGCAAGGATGAACGGGTTGATAGCGCCGACCTTGAGTCCACCGACGAAGCCTACGAGGGTCTTTACGACTCCGTTTGCTGTGAGGCGTCCGGCAAGTGTTGTCAGAGCGCCGAAGATGATGAACATGCTCCAGTTGACTTCCTTGAAGAACTGGGGAATGGTCATTACTCCTATGCCCGGGCAGATCAGCAGGAACAGACCGGCCATGGCTACGATGGTGGTGTTCAGGTACTTAAACCAAGTGGAGAGTATCCAGAGAGCGAACATCAGGAGAACGATGATGACGACGCGGATCTCAGCTGCGGACCACTTGTCGCTTACATCGAGAGAATCCATATAGTCCTGGACCTCTTCCTTGGAGAGCTGGGAAGGCTTGTAGACCTTGTTGAGGAAGAACCATCCGAAGAGAATGGTGAGTAATCCGAGCGGGAGGCCTATTACCATCCATGCGAGGAAGGTGATGTTGATGCCGGCAGCGCTTGCGAGACGCTCCATTACCATGACGTTGATGGCTGCGCCTGCAGGGGTTATAACGCCGCCTGCCATACCGGCGATAGGAACGCCGAGCATGAACGCGCAGGCTGTCCTTGTGCGCTTTTCGCCTTCAGGGAAGAGCAGTACGAACTGGTTTGCAAGAGGCAGGAAAGCTGCTACTACAGGCAGGTTGCTCATGATAGCGGAGAAGATACCTGCTACGAGCATGATAGCCAGAAGTACGCCTGCTGTGGTACGGCCGAAGGTCTTGATGACTCAGCGCATCATTCTCTTTGCGAGCGGTGTGTTGACGAGAGCTGCGGTGATACCGAAGGATGCGAAAATGAACCAGGTGGTGGCATTCGCATAGCCCGCGATAGCGTCGCCCACTGCCGGGGACACCTTTGTGAAGTAGAGCAGCGGAACAAGAAGGATACCGATGGTGGCTACCGGGAAGGTCCTGCAGATCATCAGTGCGATGGTTGCCACAAGAAGTCCGATAGTGTTGATGCCTGCGCGGGAGAGTCCGCCGGCGTCAGGGTTACCGGGGGCGATCAGCCACATGCCGACGATGGCGATGATGGCTATGATCAGTCCGACAAACTGGGTGGTGTCGAACAGACCGAGGATTTTTTTCTTTTCAGCCATTGAATTACCTCCTGAAAGAAAATGAAGATTGCTTTGTAGCTTTTTACTAAAAAAAGCCTTTATCTATGTCAATTTTACCAAACATCACTGCCGTTTGTCATTTCTACATAGAACTCAGCTTTTCAAAAACGGGAAATTAAACGGATTAACAAATATGCCGGAAATGCGGAAGTGTTTCTCCGCATAAATTATTGCCCGGCTTTGCGCTTACGGTGTATTTGCCCTGAGCCTATACTCGCTGTCTAAATAGTTCAATTAAATACGGCTCAAGCGCCTTTTGGTTCGTTTCTGGAAACGCCGGCGCCGCCATGTAAAAAAGAGCACGAAAGTGCTCTTTTTAGTGACAGGGTATGCGTCCCATGCCCTCCGCTCAGCTATACGTCCTTATTATTTCTTCCGCTATTTCTTTTCTGGAGATGCAGCGGTCCATCGCCTGCTTTTCTATGTATCTGTGCGCCTGCGGCTCATCCATCTTCAGTTCTGAAATGAGCAGCCACTTGGCGCGGTTGACTATCCGGATCTCCTCCATCTTCTCCTCTACGGACAAGGTCTTCTTTTCCAGCCTTCTTAGCCGCTCACGCGCGCTTTCCATCCAGTCAAGAGCGATCTCGATCACCTGGCGAGACAGGGGCTTGGACAGCATGAACACACCATGCTCGGACACTTTATCGAAGACCTCGTCGTATAATTCATTGCGCACCAAAAGCAATACCACAACACCTTTGGTATTACCCAGATCTATCGCAAATCTGATCCCAGGATCGTCCGGAAGCGGTGAGTTGATTATAACAAGGTCATACGATCTGTCGCTCCAGCACCGCTTCGCTGCGCTGATGTTAGACACTGTCTTCACCGGCCGGCAATGCGATCCCTCAAGAAGCTCAGAAAGCGCCGTATTCAGTTTTTCTGCCGCAGATACGACAAGAGCACTGTAAGTACGCTCTTTCAGATCCATACAAGATCCTTCCTGTGTTTACCTTGCGCTGTAGATGTCGAGGATCTTCAAGGGAATGAAGCTCCTTATGAATTCGCTTGAAACTGCCTCCTCGCAGGCTTCTTTGAAGGAATCCGGCAGTCTGCCGAATTTCTTAAGGGTCTGCGGATCGGCTTTGTAAAAGTTGATGTCCGCAGGAGCCTCGAGCGGAAGCCTCTTTTCTATTCCGTCAAGCCCTGCGTATATCATTAGAGCGAATGCCAGATAGGGATTGGCACCCGGATCCGGAGAACGAAGCTCCATACGGCGGTATTCTCCTTCTGCCGCCGGGATGCGTATGAGCTGGGAACGGTTCTCGGTAGACCAGGATATGTACTTGGGGGCTTTGTGCCCGCCAAGCCTTGCGTATGACCCTTCGGACGGGTCCAGGAAAGCTGTCATGGCCTTGATGTTTGCCAGGATGCCTGCTATCATCTGCGAGAACAGTTTGTCAGTGTTGTTCTTCAGTGAGCAATTGATGTGGAAGCCGTTGCCCGGCTTGTCTTTGAGCGGTTTAGGCGAAAAATCCGCGCAAAGACCGTTCCTGTGCGCTATGGTCTTAACCACTCGCTGGAATGTCATAGCGTTGTCCGCCGCGGTAAGGGCGTCGGAGTATCTGAAATCTATCTCGTTCTGCCCAGGGCCTTCCTCGTGATGAGAACTTTCGGGATGGATGCCCATCTTTTCAAGAGTAAGGCAGATCTCTCTTCTTACGTTCTCGCCCTGGTCGTCCGGAGCTATATCCATGTAGCCCGCTTCATCGTAAGGGGTCTCCGTGGGTTTGCCGTTCTCATCCAGCAGGAACAGATAGAATTCCTGCTCTGCTCCAAAATAGAACTCGTGCCCAATGTCCTGCGCCTTTTTCACGGCTTTTTTAAGGAGACTGCGTGTATCACATTCAAAGGGCGTTCCGTCCGGATAGGTGATGTTCGAGAACATCTGGACAACGCTTCCGTGTTCGGGCCGCCATGGAAGCGGCATGAGTGTTTCCGCTTCAGGGTGAAGGAACAGATCGCTGTGTGTCTCATCACCGAATCCGGCAATTGCGGAAGCATCGAAAGCAATGCCGCAGTCGAACGCTCTTGGCAGTTCGTCCGGCATTATAGAGATGTTCTTCTGTCTTCCGAAAACGTCGCAGAACGAGAGGCGTATGAACTTAACGTCCTCTTCTCTGGTGTATTCTATGACTTCATCCTTGGAGTATTTCATGATTTCTGCTCTCCTGACTGCTTTCAGTTTGCAACGTACATCTGTTTGTACGGATTCCTGCTGTCGGGCGTTACAACGGTGAACGGCCCGGCAAGCACATCTTCAACATTATATCCGAAAATGCGGCAAAATTCAGAAATAAATTCTCTGATTTCCTGTATATCTTTTGCTTCTGCTGGCCTTGCGGTCACCTGTTTTGGGAATTCGATGTCTTTGCAGTCGGACCGCAGGAACATCTTTCCGCCGTGCATTCCTGTGCAGGGAAAGTATCCTACGATCTTTTTCTGAGGGTCGATAAGGTTGAGGACCACGATGATGCCTCCTGCCTGATACTCCCCGAGAAAACTGCCGGCCCTGCCGCCTATGACGATGACGGGCTTTTTTTCTTTATACTCCTTCATGTGGATCCCGGCGCGGTATCCGGCATTGCCTTTGACGTAGATCTTCCCTCCGCGCATGGCGTATCCCGCGGCGTCGCCTATGTTGCCGTGGACTATTATGGAGCCCTCGTTCATGGTGTCTCCGACAGCATCCTGGGCATTGCCTCTTACAGTGACGGTACTGCCGTTAAGGTATGCGCCGAGCGCGTTTCCCGGGACTCCGCTTATCTCTATGTCCTGCCCGCTCATTCCTGCGGCTATGAAACGCTGGCCGCAACATCCAGCCAGAACGCAGCCTCCGGGTGTCTTCCTTATGGCCTCGTTGAGTTCTCTGTGATCCATACCATTCGAATTTATAAGATTCATACCGTACCTCCGAACATTCTTTCACGGGCGCCGGCTGAAAAAGCGGCTGTGGTGGCGGCCTTTTTCATCATTTCGAAATCCACTGACGAAAGCGGCGTCCTGTTTCTGATCATAGAAGTATATATACCTGTCCTGTCGCTGCATCCTATGAGTACGAATCCTTTAAGCAGATCGTTCTCTGTATACAGGCGCTTTACCGAAGTGTCTGTCTTCTCCTCGAAAAGTTCTCCGGCATATGTTCCGGCAGTCATGGAATGCAGACCGAAGAAGCTTATGGAGTTCATCATTATGGCTTTATCGAAGACCGCAGATCCTCCGGCCATGTTTACACCTGCTGTATATCCCTGCATGGCTGCGTTAGGCAGGTTGGACAGCAACTTTCGATCGCCGCAGGAAACGTCCATGCTCTCCGTGCAGTCGCCTGCGGCATAGATGCCCAGGATAGATGTCTGCATGTATTCGTCTACCGCTATCCCCCGCTCCCCGGCTCCACCTATGTCTTTTACCAGCGATGCGTTTGCTCTTGCGCCTATCGCAAGCACCAGCACGTCGAACTGAAGCACCGTTCCATTCTTAAGCACAGCTTCATTTTTCCCTGAAGATGGATCTTTTCCGAAGTGTTCCACACTGTCGCCTAAGGCAAAGCGTATTCCGTGATCCTCCAGCCTCTTCTGAACATACGACGCACATTCAAAGTCCAGGAACGTGGGGAGCACATGATCCGCCAGATCGCAGACCGTTATCTCAGATACTCTTTCCGCAAGGCATTCGGCGCACTTAAGACCTATCATGCCGGCTCCGACTATCAGGACCCTGGAGTTTTTGTCCACTGCTTTTTCCAGCGAAAGCGCATCATCCAGAGTGGTGAAAGAAAACTTCTTTTCAACCAGATCCAGGCCTTCCAGATGCGGAACGAACGGATATGACCCTGCCGCGACGCACAGCACGTCGTAGGGCTGAAGAGTTCCGTCCTGCAGCTCCACCTTCTTGTCCTCTTTATCTATGCGGACCGCTTTTCTGCCGTACAGCATCTCGCAGCCCATGCGGTCGTAAAAGTCCGGATCTCTGTACTGCATGCGCTTCTGGTCCGTCCTGTCTTCCAGAAGATACGAGATCAGCGGTCTGCAGTACGCGGGATGATTCTCCCCGGATATTACGGTGATCCGCCCTTCAGCATCGATGCTGCGTATTCCTTCTATGCAGTTTACGGCAGCTATGCCGTTTCCGATTATTACGTAGCGTCTCATGCTTCCTCACCTCGCTCCTCGTAGACTATGGCCCGGTTGGGACATCCCTTTACGCAGGCAGGCTCGCCGCAGCTGTTCTGAAGGCAGAGCTCGCATTTCTGCATCACTCCGTCCTCTCCCGGAGCCAGCGCTCCGTATGGGCAGACCAGTATGCAGGTAAAGCAGCTTACGCATTTGTCCCTGTCTATCTTTACGACTCCGCCTTCCTTGGAGATGGCCCCGGCTATGCAGCTCCTTACGCATATAGGGTCCTCGCAGTGCCTGCACGACACCGCGTAGCTTATCTTTTCGCCTTCCTCTATATGGATGCGCGGGTATATGGGTTTGCCTTTAAGAGCCAGCGCCATGTCCTGCATGCCGGAGTTTGCGAATGCGCAGTTGTACTCGCAGAGGTGGCAGCCCAGACACCATTCTTCGTTTACGTATACTCTTTTCATAAGATCACTCTCCCGCGTGCATTATTCCGAGGATATCCAGTTCCTTCTGATCCATTCCGACCCCGCGTAGCATAAGGCGGTTTCCTCTAAGGGCTTCTATGGAGTTGATGCCCATGCCGCCCATAAGCTCCATTATCTCGTGGCGCCAGGCAGTAAGAAGGTTAACCAGACGCTCGCTTCCGATCTCAGGATTGAGCCTTTTTACAAGGTCCGGACGCTGAGTGGCGATGCCCCAGTTACACCTTCCTGTCTGGCAGGTGCGGCACAGGTGGCAGCCCATTGCAAGAAGTGCGGCGGTAGCTATGTAGCAAGCGTCCGCGCCCAGGGCTACAGCCTTGACCACATCCGAGGCGCTCCTGATGGAACCTCCGGCCACCAGAGACACATTGTTTCTTATACCTTCATCGCGCAGCCTCTGATCCACTGCGGCAAGAGCCAGCTCTATCGGAATACCGACGTTGTCGCGTATACGCGTGGGTGCAGCTCCTGTACCTCCTCTGAAACCGTCGATAGCTATGATGTCCGCGCCGCTTCTTGCGATCCCGCTTGCTATGGCAGCTATGTTGTGCACGGCGGCCACCTTCACTATCACGGGCTTGCGGTACTCGGTCGCTTCCTTGAGCGAGAACACCAGCTGCCTGAGGTCTTCTATGGAATATATGTCGTGGTGCGGAGCCGGGGATATGGCGTCCGATCCTTCGGGTATCATCCTTGTTCGGGAAACATCACCGACTATCTTTGCTCCCGGAAGGTGCCCGCCTATTCCGGGCTTGGCGCCCTGCCCCATCTTTATCTCTATGGCAGCTCCGGCTTCCAGGTAGTCCTCATGGACTCCGAACCTGCCGCTTGCCACCTGGACTATGGTGTTGGGACCGTATTGATAGAAATCCTCGTGAAGTCCGCCCTCACCTGTGTTGTAGAGAATACCCAGCTCGGTCGCTGCCTTCGCCAGTGACGCGTGCGCATTGTAGCTCAAAGATCCGTAGCTCATCGCGGAGAACATTATCGGCATTGAAAGGCTGATCTGCGGGGGAAGATCGCGCAGTATCCTTCCATCCGCGCCGCGCTGTATCTTTTCGGGCTTCTTGCCCAGCGACACCCGGGTCTCCATGGGCTCGCGGAGCGGATCTATCGACGGGTTTGTGACCTGCGAAGCGTTGATCAGTATCCTGTCCCAGTAGACCGGCAGGGGCTTGGGGTTTCCCATAGACGACAGCAGAACGCCGCCGCTTGAAGCCTGCTTGTATATCTCCCTGATCGTGTCGTTCTGCCAGTTGGCGTTCTCGCGCAGCACGCAGTCGCTCTTTACGATCTTGAGGGCTCTTGTGGGACACAGAGCTACGCAGCGCTGGCAGTTTACGCATTTGGTCTCGTCGCTGACCATCTTTCCGCGGGCTTCGCTGAAATGGTGCACCTCGTTGGAACACTGCCTTTCGCACACGCGGCAGGCAATGCAGCGGTCCTCGTTGCGGATCACCTCAAATTCCGGATATATGAAATCTGTTACCATCAGTACGCACCATCCTTTACTTTAACTATCACAGCCTCGCCGCCGGAGGGAGCCCAGATGTTCTCCGCGTAGGGCTCCATAGCCCTTATAGCGGCTTCTTCGCTTGCTATGAAGACCCGGTCGTCCTTTTCACCCACTACCATCGAGCGAAGCTTCAGCCTGTCGTTTAACGCCATCAGTCCGCCGGAAAAGCCCAGAACTATCGAGAACGGGCCTGTTATCAGAAGGCTCGGGAAGACGGTCCGCAGGTATTCCTGTTCACGACGGTCATCGTTGTCGTATTCCCTTTCGATGGTGTTCCAGAACGGAGCCGCCACTACACTTGCGGCTTCTTTAAGTGTAAGGCCTTGTCTGCGCACCAGGTAGTCCATTATGTAGGTTATGACTTCCGTATCGGTCTTTAGAGTGCATTTGTATCCGAACATCTCTATGAACCTGCGGTTGGCGTCGTAGCTTGAGATCTCGCCGTTGTGGACCACCGAATAGTCCAGCAGCGTGAAAGGATGCGCGCCACCCCACCAGCCCGGAGTATTCGTAGGATATCTTCCGTGAGCAGTCCAGGAGTAGCCTTCGTAGTCTTCCAGCATGTAGAACCTGCCGACATCCTCAGGAAAGCCCACAGCTTTGAAAGTACCCATGTTCTTGCCGCTGGAAAAGACGTAGGCCCCGGTAAGTTCCGTGTTGATCTTCATGACCATGCGAGCCACCAGCTCTTTTTCATCCAGCTGCAGTTCTAAAAGCATAGATCTCAGCGGGGAAACGAAATAGCGCCATATCATGGGCTCGTCGGTTATTTCCGGAATCTTCCTTGTTGGGATGCGCTCGGAATGGACTACCTCGAAGTATTCCTTAAGCAGCGCCTCGCAATCCTTTCTTGTGGTCCTGTCGTCGAAGAAAATGTGCAGAGCGTAGAAGTCCTTGTAATCCGGGTATATCCCGTAACCCGCAAAGCCTCCGCCAAGGCCGTTGCTGCGTTCGTGCATCGGCTTCATGGCCTGCGTGATCATTTCACCGGACATCATCTTTCCGTCTCTGGAGATCACTGCCGCAATGGCGCAGCCTGACGGAATGCGTATTTCTCCTTCTCTGTTCATAAGTCCGATCTCCTTTCAAAGCGTTATCATAAGGCGCCCGCCGGCCATATCGCTCATGGCCCTGCAGTCTGCGCCGGACACGTCGTAAACATGTACTATGTCCGAAAGCTCCTCTCCGCCTTCGAACTCGCGGACCTTGTCCGGAAAAGCCTTAAGCATCTCCGGTGAATACTTAAGCGTCTTTTCATTGTTGAACACTGCTGTGTACAGTATCTCCGCCTCCACAAGATCCTGGAATATGTGGCTGCCGTAGGACAGTTCCGGGTTGTAGCCGGCCTTGGTCTCTTCCGTCTCGCAGATTACCTCGAACGCGCTTATGTCCGAGAACGCGGTCGGAACACCGAGCTCCGGAGACGACGTCCCCACACGGCCCGGAACTATCAGCATCATGTGCCTTCCGGCATCGCGGTAATACCAGTTGATGCGGCCGATCAGGCCTGCGACTGACGGCTTGCTCTTAAACGGCATGTTGTAGTAGCCCACCGGGTCTACATATACTATGGTGTCCAGCTTCGAAGTCCTGGACAAGCCCATCGAAGCGTCTTTGCTGCTGAGGAATATGTGCTCTCCCGGGATGTCTTCCGGGATGACGGTAGCCGACCCGCTTTTCTGCAGCTGCAGCGGACGGCACTGCAGAAGATCTATGGAATATTCCCCATCCCCGGAGATGTTGATGGTAAACTCCGTGTCCACAGGATAGTCGTATTCATCCTGGATGCATCGCAGCATGCGGCGCATCTGCCCCATCAGCTGGCCGTTCTCCACCAGCCCCTTGCAGGATATGAACCTTACCGGCTGCCACCGTCCAAGCTCCTGCAGCCTGTCTTCGGCCTCGTAATCGTGCTCCAGCAGGACTTTGCCCAGATAATCCGGTATGACCGGTTCTATCTGATAAAACGGTATCTTCTCCAGCGAGCGCGACACCATGTTTATGACTTCCGCCTTGCCCTGGGAGAACTTGTGCTTATCCGCAGAAGTGGAATACGACGTCTTCTCCGGCTTATCCAGATTCACCACGCGGGGATAAGAGCCTTCCGTCCTGTCGACTGCCGATGTCCCAAGGCCCATGACCAGCCTCAGCATTCCTGCCGCGGGATCAATGTCCTGCATTATGCGGTAAGGGCTGTACGAATACCCTACACCCGCAGCGCAGGGCATGTAATACTGACCGTAGTAGGATCCGGAGACCCTCTGTATCAGCAGCGCCATCTGCTCGTCGCGCTTGTCCAGGCCGCGCCTTTTGCGGTAGTCCAGAGCCGAAAGACCCATGGAACTTGCGTATACTGTTTTTATTGCTTTTTCGAACTCATCCAGCCTTTCCTCAAGACTCCCTCTGTTTGCGCAGAACACGGACTCGTACTTGCCCGCGAAAGCGTTCCCGAAGCCATCCTCCAGTATGCTGCTGGACCTTATGATGTAAGGATCCTGCCCATAGTACTCTATGATCCTTATGAACTGCCGGCGCATCTCCTCTGAGAAGCTGCCTTTTGTGATCTTGTCCGAAAACTCACCGGCAAGAGCAAAGTATCCCGCGTCGGTGCGCTGCTTTATGCGAAGGTCCCACAGGCCGTTATCAACTATATAAGTATAGTAGACGTCGGAACCGACGTAGAAGGAATCGTGTGGTTCCAGAACGTCGTTTATATCCGGCTCGCTGTTGCGTATGATGGCTCTTGCCAGCAGCATGCCGCAAGCCTTGCCGCCTATCATACCTGTCCCTATCATGTGGTCGCGCACGGCGAAGTAATCAGCCGGCTCAAAGTGCTTCTTTACCATACCGCGCATCTTGTCGTCACGGGTCATCATTATGTCGCACATCCTGGCGCAGTCATCCGCAATGTCGGCGCCGTTCTCGTTCAGCAGCTTTACGCGGTTGAAGAACCTGTCCCAGGAGTCCGAATATTGTTCCTCCGCAGATCGCTGCGCAAGGCCCAGCGCCTGATAGAACCTGCTGGACTGCACGCCGTCGAGTATCGGCTTGAAGCTGCCGCTCTTCGGGTCGTAGATGTGCGGAAGGAACATCGTCTCGGAGCTGCGGTTCCAGACTTTTTCGGGACGTACATATATATTCCTGTTGTCCGAATACACATCTATGAAGAGCTGCGTGGTGTCCAGGATCTTATTGACCGCCTGCACGGAGTGCTTGCCCCGTATGATCGGGAAAAACGCCACGGTATCCAGTATGAAGAGGAACGGGCATGTGACTTTGAAAAAGTTGCCCATCATCAGATCCGTAGCCCACGCCGCCTGAAGCTCAGAAAGGCAGTCGAAGACGTAGAACGCGTCGAAACCTTCTTTTTCTATGATATTGTGGATGTCCACGGTAAATGTCTCGAATCTGTGGGAAAGCGGGACCTCTACGGTCTTTACCTCAGGGCGGTCCTTGATCAAAGGCTCGTGACTGGCAAACCTGAAGTATATGATGTTGCGCTTATCCTTTATAGCCTGTTCCACATAAGGCTCCATGAACAGCCGGAACTGATCAAGGTCTGTTACGCGGAATACGACGTTGTCGCCGAGTCTTATGTTGTCGAAGGCGCGGTCCATCTCCGGGATCCCGCTTTTAACTCTTTCAAACGCCGCCATATTATCCTCCGGAAAATAAAAAACGCGCTTCATCAAAAAGATGAAACGCCATTGCTTCAACAAACCTTTTTTTATATACGTAAAAATACACCTTGTCCATACCGTTGTCAAGCCTTTAGACGCCATTTTTGTTCCCGCGTCATAAACTGTTTCAAAAAAACTTGTTGACAGAGCCAAAAAACAGAGTATAATGCTTTGCATAAAGGCAACGGCGTCTATGAGTCAGATGGCTCATGGGCGCCTTTTATCTTTTGATAAAGACTGCGGAATTGAATACGTATAAAAAGGCAAAGGCGTCTTTTGTGTTCACACGAAAGGAGTCTCTGCCTTTATTCATTTATTCCGGAAGTAAAGAAAAGGAGAAAAGAAATGAGTACCGTATCTGATTATTTTGGAAGCCTTGTATTCGATGACCGCGTCATGCGCGCAAACCTCTCCGCTGAAGTGTACGGATCGCTGCGCCAGACCATAGACGAAGGAAAAGAACTCGACATAAGCGTAGCCAACGCAGTGGCTTCCGCCATGAAGGACTGGGCCGTAGCGCACGGTGCTACGCATTTCACCCACTGGTTCCAGCCGCTTACCGGCATCACCGCTGAAAAGCACGACAGCTTCATCAGCAAATCCCCGGACGGAAGCGTCATCATGGAGTTCTCCGGTAAAGAGCTCATCAAAGGCGAGCCGGATGCTTCGTCCTTCCCCAGCGGCGGTCTTAGGGCCACGTTCGAAGCACGCGGTTATACCGCCTGGGATCCGACCTCCTACGCGTTCATAAAAGGAAAGACGCTTTGTATCCCCACGGCTTTCTGCGCTTACGGCGGGCAGGCCCTGGATAAAAAGACCCCGCTTCTGCGCTCGATGGAGGCTCTCAGCAAGCAGGCCTTAAGGATACTCCGCCTGTTCGGAAACGACACCGCAAAACGCGTAGTCTCCTCCGTAGGTCCGGAGCAGGAGTACTTCCTTATTACAAAAGAGATGTACGACAAGCGCCCAGACCTCCGCTTTACCGGACGCACGCTGTTCGGAGCAAAACCACCGAAGGGACAGGAGCTGGACGACCACTACTTCGGAGTCATAAAGCCGGGCGTTGCGGCCTTCATGGAAGATCTTAACGACGAGCTCTGGAAGCTCGGTATACTCGCTAAGACAGAACACAACGAGGTAGCTCCGGCACAGCACGAGCTCGCCCCGATATATACAACTACCAATGTTGCCACCGACCACAACCAACTAACAATGGAGATCATGCAGAAAGTTGCCGCAAAACACGGCCTTGTCTGCCTGCTCCACGAAAAGCCGTTCGCTGGCGTCAACGGATCCGGCAAACACAACAACTGGTCCATAGCAACGGACAGCGGACAGAACCTGCTGTCTCCGGGCGAGACTCCTTACGAGAACGCTCAGTTCCTGCTCTTCCTCTGCGCCGTTATAAAGGCCGTGGATGACTATCAGGATCTGCTGAGGCTCTCAGTCGCAACCGCCGGAAACGATCACCGCCTTGGAGCAAACGAAGCTCCGCCGGCAGTGGTATCCATGTTCCTGGGCGATGAACTGAACGCAGTCCTGGAGGCGATAGAAAAAGACAAGCCATACGCCGGAACGAAAAAGACTCAAATGAAACTGGGCGTGGACGTGCTCCCCAAGTTCAACAGGGATACGACAGACCGCAACAGGACCTCTCCGTTCGCCTTTACAGGCAACAAGTTCGAGTTCAGAATGCTGGGATCATCCAACAGCATAGCCTGCGCGAACATCATGCTCAACAGCGCCGTAGCGGAGTCCCTGCGCGTCTACGCCGACAGGCTTGAAAAGGCAAAGGACTTCGAGGATGCGCTGCACAAAATGATCAAAAAGACCATCAAGGATCACAAGAGGATCATATTCAACGGCAACGGCTACGATGACGCATGGATCAAGGAAGCTACCGAAAAGCGAGGCCTTATGAACTACCGCACCACGGCAGACTGCATGCCTCACCTTCTTGACAAGAAGAACGCGGACATGCTTATCTCCCTCGGAGTGTTCACGGAAGAAGAACTGCACTCCAGGCGCGACATAATGCTTGAGAACTACTGCAAGAGCGTAGTCATAGAGGCCAACACCATGGTGGATATGGCGCGTACTCAGATAGCGCCGGCCATAGAAAGCTATGCGGCCGATGTTGCGAAAGCTGCCGCTGTAAAGAAGGCCGTCGCATCCGGGCTCTCATGCTCTTACGAAAAAGGCATAGTGGAAAAGCTCTCCGCGCTCATAGACGAGATAGCCCAAAAGACCGACGAACTGGATGCTGCGATAATAAAGATCCACGATGCGGAAGACATCATCGAAGAGTCAGAGATGGTAAGGGATATGCTGCTGCCGGTAATGAGCGAGCTGCGCGTTCCCTGCGACAAGGCGGAACTGCTTACAGCAAAGAGCTACTGGCCGTTCCCGACCTACGAGGACCTTCTTTTCGGAGTCAAGTAAAGGTTAAAAAGGTATTTACATATGACAGTTGAATTCTGGTTTTTGATAGGCGCCGCATTAGTATTCTGGATGCAGGCAGGGTTCGCGATGGTGGAGACAGGCTTCACCCGCGCAAAGAACGCCGGCAACATAATAATGAAGAATCTGATGGACTTCTGCATAGGCACCGTAGTTTTCTCTTTGCTCGGTTATTCCCTGATGATGGGCGAGGACGCATTCTTCGGCCTGATCGGAATACCGAACCTGGAGCTGTTCACGCATTTTAAGGAGTTCATAGCCTCCCCCGCCGATGGCTTTACGGACGCGAGCTACTTCGTATTCAACCTGGTGTTCTGCGCCACTACGGCAACGATAGTATCCGGAGCCATGGCCGAAAGGACCAAATTCTCGGCATACTGCGTGTACTCGGGCGTCATAAGCCTTCTGATCTACCCGATAGAAGCACACTGGATCTGGGGCGGCGGCTGGCTGAGCAAGCTCGGCTTCCACGATTACGCAGGCTCCTGCGCCATACACATGGTAGGAGGCATAGCAGCCCTTATAGGCGCCATGCTCCTGGGACCGCGCATCGGCAAATACGTTACTGATAAAAACGGCAAAGTCACCAAAGTGAACGCCATACCCGGCCATTCGATCCCGCTGGGCGCTCTGGGCGTGTTCATACTCTGGCTCGGCTGGTACGGCTTCAACGGCGCAGCGGCAACATCGGTATCGGAGCTTTCTTCGATATTCCTGACCACCACCATAGCGCCTTCCGTTGCCACCTGCACCACCATGATCTACACCTGGGTAAAGAATGGCAAGCCGGACGTATCCATGTGCCTGAACGCATCTCTTGCGGGCCTTGTGGGAGTTACCGCAGGCTGCGACGCGTTCGACGCCTTAGGCGCCGCGATAGTAGGCATAGTCTCCGGAATACTTGTCGTAGTCGTCGTAGAGACGCTGGACCTTAAGCTCCATGTAGACGATCCGGTCGGCGCTGTAGGCGTGCACTGCGCGAACGGAATCTGGGGTACCGTAGCCGTAGGGCTCCTGGCAGATCCGGACGCTCCGGCAGGCCTTAGCGGACTGTTCTATACAGGAAGCTTTAAACAGCTCGGTCTTCAGATCCTCGGATTTATAGCCGTTGCGGTCTGGGCAGCCGTTACCATGACCATATTCTTCAAGATCCTTAAGAAGGCGGATTTCCTCAGGGCTGAGCCTGCGGACGAGCTTTCGGGCCTTGACATAAGCGAGCACGGACTTCCCAGCGCGTACGCGGACTTCATGCCGGCAGTGGATAAATACGCCGAGTTCGGCACAGGAGATCAGATAGTTGCCGTTACCGGCACCACTCCTGTAGCGGAAGCCGTCCCCGTAAAGCGCGAAGCTGCCTTCAGATCTGACGGCCATAAGTTCACGAAGGTCGAGATAGTCTTTAAAGAAGAAAAGCTCTACGCTCTTAAAGACGCCATGAGCAAGCTCGGTATCACCGGTATGACGGTATCTCACGTGATGGGCTACGGTATGCAAAAAGGCCACACCGAATACTACAGAGGCGTTGCGGTGGAGACGGATCTTCGGCCCAAGGTACAGGTGGACATAGTCGTATCCAAGATACCTGTGCGCGACGTCATCGAGACCGCCAAGAAGGTCCTCTACACAGGCCATATAGGCGACGGCAAGATATTCGTGTACGACGTGGAGAACGTCGTAAAGGTACGCACCGGAGAGGAAGGCTACGATGCTCTTCAGGACGTTGAATGACAAACATATAAACGAAGAATGCGGGGTGTTCGGGATCTGGTCCCGGACACCCTTCGCCCTTGCACCGGTGGTCTATTACGGGCTGTACGCGCTGCAGCACAGGGGCCAGGAGAGCGCGGGGATAGTTGTCAACGATGACGGCACCTTCCGCGCCTGCAGAGAGCTTGGACTTGTAAGCGAGGTGTTCTCGCACGAAAAACTGGAAGCCCTCGGGACCGGCGGAATAGCGGTCGGGCACGTGCGCTACGCCACCACCGGGGACGACAGCAGACGCAACATCCAGCCTCTGCTGATAAATCACCGCAAAGGAAGGATGGCTCTTGCGCACAACGGGAACCTCACCAATTCGTCCGCGCTCAGAAAGGCTCTGGAGGATAAAGGCTCGATATTCCATACCACCACAGATTCCGAAGTCATAGCGTACATCATCGTGCAGGAAAGGCTTAGGCAAAGCAGCATAGAACAGGCTGTGGCCTCGGCGATGGACATACTCGAAGGAGCTTATTCACTGGTCATCTCCTCACCCAGCAAGCTCATAGGGGCCCGCGATCCTTATGGATTCAGGCCGCTTTGCATGGGCCGCCGCCCGGATGGAAGCATCATCCTGGCGTCCGAGACCTGCGCCCTGGATGCTGCAGGGGCGGAATTCATAAGGGACATAGAGCCGGGAGAAGTGGTGACTATAAGCAGCGAAGGCATCAGCTCTGATAAGAGCCATTGCGGCAAATGCCCTAAACGACTTTGCGTGTTCGAATACATATACTTTGCAAGACCGGACTCCGTAATAGACGGACGGAGCGTCTGCCTTGCGCGGCAGCAAGCCGGAACATTCCTTGCGCAAGAACACCCGGTAGAAGCGGACGTAGTCATAGGTGTTCCGGATTCCGGACTCGACGCCGCCATAGGATACTCGAACGCGTCCGGCATACCGTATGCCATTGGCTTTACTAAAAACAAGTATATAGGCAGGACCTTCATTGCTCCGTCGCAGGATCTGAGGGAATCCGGCGTAGACATAAAACTCAACCCTATAAAAGCAGTAGTGGAGGGAAAACGCGTAGTCCTGATCGACGACTCCATAGTGCGCGGAACTACCTGCCGGAGGACCATAGAAACGCTCAGAAAGGCCGGCGCGGCCCAGATCCACATGCGGGTGAGCGCGCCACCCTTCATTGCGCCCTGCTATTACGGCACGGACATCGACAGCGACGAAGGCCTTATTGCTAACCATCATACACCGGAAGAGATCGCAAAGATCATAGGCGCGGACTCGCTCGGATACCTCAGCCTTCAGCACGCCATGCAGATGGCTGGCAGTTCCGGGACCGTATGCACAGCCTGCTTCAGCGGAGAATACCCGACATCTATACCGGATTCATCCGCTAAAGATCGTTTCGAGAAGAAGATACACTCAGAGGACTGATATGTGTTCGATAATAGGATACTGCAGGGCGGACGTGCCGCCCGAAAAGATACAGGAAAGCCTGGACAGGACCGCATCCAGAGGGCCAGACGGAAGCCGGGTGATAGACACCGGCAAAGGCTTTATGGGCTTTCGCAGACTTTCGATAATGGGCCTTACTCCTTCCGGAATGCAGCCTTTTGAGCTGGACGGAAGCTACGTGGTCTGCAACGGAGAGCTCTACGGATTTGAAAAGCTGCGGGAGGATCTCAAACAAAAAGGCTACACCTTCAAAAGCGACAGCGACTGCGAGATAATTCTCCCCATGTTCCGCGAGTACGGCACGGACATGTTCTCCATGCTGGACGCGGAATTCGCCTGCGTGATCTACGACGGAGAAAGCGGAGAGTTCATCGCCGCGCGCGACCCCATAGGCATACGCCCTCTCTACTACGGGTACGATGAAGGCGGCGCTGCCATCTTTGCCAGCGAAGCAAAGAACCTTGTGGGACTTACGGAAAAGATAATGCCCTTCCCTCCCGGACACTACTATAAAAGCGGCAGTTTTTACCGCTATGCGGATATGACGCAGGTAGATGAAGTCTGCAGGGACGATCTTAAGACCGCCTGCAGAAACATACGAGAAAAGCTGATCGCAGGAGTAAAAAAGCGCCTTATCTCAGACGCGAAGGTAGGATTCCTGCTCTCAGGAGGGCTGGATTCCTCCCTGGTCTGCGCAATTGCGGCAAGGGAGAGCAGCAATCCCATCAAGACCTTTGCCATAGGCATGAGCGGGGACGCCATAGACCTGAAATACGCAAAACAGGTCGCAGACTTCATCGGTGCCGACCACACGGAAGTATACATGACGCCGGAAGAGGTCATCGGTACGCTGGAAGAACTCATAGCGCTTCTTGGCACCTACGACATCACCACGATACGTGCCAGCATGGGCATGTATCTGGTGTGCAAGGCCGTGCACGAGCTTACTGACATCAGGGTGATACTTACCGGAGAGATCTCCGATGAACTCTTCGGATACAAATACACGGACTTCGCGCCTTCCGCAAAGGAGTTCCAGAAAGAAGCTGAAAAGCGCATACGGGAGATACACATGTACGACGTGCTCCGCGCGGATCGCTGCATCTCCGTAAACTCGCTTGAGGCGCGCGTACCCTTCGGAGATCTGGACTTCGTAAAATATGTGATGAGTCTGGATCCGGAGATAAAGATAAATAAGTATAGCAAAGGAAAATACCTGCTGCGTCACGCCTTCGAGGGTCTGGGTTATCTTCCGGACAACATACTCTGGCGCGAAAAAGCAGCCTTTTCCGATGCCGTAGGACATTCCATGGTGGACTATCTTAAGGAATACGCGGAGAGCCTTTATTCGGAGGACGAGTTTATCTACAAGGCAAACAGGTTTTCACACTGCAGGCCTTTTACAAAAGAATCGCTGCTTTACCGGGAGGTATTCGAAAAATACTACCCCGGCCAGTCGGAGATGATAGCGGACTTCTGGATGCCAAACAAGGAATGGGACGGATGCGATGTAAACGATCCATCTGCGAGAGTGCTTTCGAACTACGGGGAGAGCGGGCAATGAAATTCACTAAAATGCAGGGGCTTGGAAATGACTACTTATACATTTACGGAGAGGTTCCACCTGATATAGAGGCCCTTTCAAAGAGGCTGTCAGACAGGCATTTCGGCGCAGGATCCGACGGGATGATATACATCTCCCCTTCCGGCTCCGCGGATTTTAAGATGCGCATATTCAACGCGGACGGAAGCGAAGCAAGGATGTGTGGTAACGGTATACGCTGCGTTGGAAAGTACGTTTACGACAAGGGCTATACCGACAAGACTCACCTGACCATAGAAACTCTGTCCGGAATAAAGACTTTAGATTTGGACCTTCGCTGCGGCAAGGTAAAGTCGGTATCGGTTGAAATGGGGCAGGCCGATGTGAGCGATGACATAAAGATCCCGATCGGAGAAGACACAGTGGTCTGCACCCCGGTGAATGTCGGCAATCCACACGCGGTGATCTTTATATCGGATATGGATAAGGCGCCAGTGGCAGATCTGGGACCTCAGCTCGAAAAGCACAGTCTTTTTCCCGGCGGCATCAATGTGGAATTCGTTCAGGTGATCTCTGATCATAAGATCCGCATGCGGGTCTGGGAGCGGGGCAGCGGTATAACCATGGCCTGCGGGACCGGTGCCTGTGCATCGGCTGCAGCAGCAGTAAGAAAAGGCTTTTGCAATTCCGGCGAACCGATAAGCGTAGTTTTGGACGGCGGCGAACTCAGGATAACCGTAGCCCCGGACAACTGTATCAGCATGCGAGGCCCTGCAGAATTCGTCTACGAAGGTGAGGTGCCAGAATGACTACTCCGAACATGCATTACATGGATCTGAAGAATTCCTATCTTTTCTTTCATATAGCCCAGAAAACCAAGGCTTTTCTGGAAGCTCACCCGGGAACTCACCTTTACCGCATGGGTATAGGTGATGTTTCTCTGCCTTTATGCGATGCCGTGATAAAAGCTCTCCACGAGGCTGTGGATGATCAGGCAGCAAAAGATACTTTCCACGGATATGTGCCCGAGCCCGGGCTGCCGGAGCTGCGCAGGACCATAGCGGAGCACTACAGAAGCAGAGGCCTCGATCTTTCCGACGATGAAGTGTTCGTTTCCAGCGGTGCGAGCGATGAGCTTGGAGACATACTCGATCTTTTCGACAGATCGAGCAGCGCGCTTGTGATCGAGCCGGCTTATCCGGCTTATGTGGACGCCAATGTTATCGTGGGCAGAGAGATAGTCCACCTGGCATCCGGCCGGGATAACGGATTTCTTCCGTCCCCGGACAACGACGCAAAAGCGGACATCATTTACATCTGTTCTCCGAACAACCCCACAGGAGCCGTATTCAGCAGGAAGCAGCTTCAGGAATGGGTCGACTTTGCTAACGCGAATTCTTCCGTGATACTGTTTGACGCTGCCTACGAAGCTTTCATCGAGGATGATGCTCTTCCCAGAAGCATCTTTGAAATCGAAGGCGCAAAGACCTGCGCCATAGAAATATGCTCTTTGTCGAAGACTGCAGGGTTTACCGGGACGCGTCTTGGATATACTGTCATCCCTAAAGATCTTGTCAGAAAAGGACTGCGTTTCAACGACATGTGGGTACGCAACAGGACCACCAAGACCAACGGCGTATCTTACATCATCCAGAAAGGCGGAACTGCAGTCTTTACCGAAGAAGGACAGCGTCAGATCCGCGAAAACATCGAGTTCTATAAGGAAAACGCCCGGATACTTACAGGCGCCCTCGATAAACTTGGGATCTGGTACTGCGGCGGTAAAAACGCTCCGTACATATGGCTCCGCTGCCCGGACGGCATGAGTAGCTGGGAGTTTTTCGACTATCTTTTAAACGAGATCCAGGTGGTGGGTACTCCGGGAGAAGGCTTCGGCGCATGCGGAGAAGGCTATTTCAGGTTCTCTACTTTCGGAAGCCGGGAAGATACGATCGAAGCCGCAAAGAGACTGGTCGATCTGTTGGGCCGGCACAACTGCTTTTCATCCGGCTCATAAACAGTGGATCATAAATTGTCACTCCTAAACCGTATCGTGCGTGTACCACGTAGGAATAGTATTTGTCATGTTGTCATACCAGGCCAGCACATCCTCTGCCTGGTCCAGCATCGTTTTTACTTCAGATTTCCCGTAAGGGATAGCCCAGTAGACCGATGAAAGCGTATTGCTTGAGATATATAAAGCAAGCAGTTTCCAGAATTCTGCCGGAACATCGCTGCAGAAATAGCCATCCACTATACCGGAAGCAAAGAGAGCGGATCGCTGGGCGCACCAGACGATCCTGTTGAACTCCTCCCACGGATCCCCGTAATCGTTTCTGTTGAAATCGATGATGTAAAGCTTTCCGTTGCGGTCGACCAGCATGTTCCCGATATGATAGTCACCGTGCTGATAGGTCTGAGGCCTTCCGTTCAATAAATGCCGGTTTGCATTTATGTAATCGATGAATGCCTGCCCTTTGGGGTATTTGATCGGACATTCACTGTAATTTCTGATCTTGGTGTCGATCTTCCGGTTAAACCTGGCAGCCCAGTCTTCCTGAGAGTCCGGCGCGGGAATGGAATGTATCCTGCGCAGTATCTGACCCGCCTCAAAGCCATAGTCATACTGCTTTTCGGATGAAAGAAGCGGGATCAGGTCTTCGGCGCTTTCTCCGTCGATCCAGCTCTGGATGGAGTATACGCCCTCATCGCAAGTCCCGAATTCAACGGGCAGACACATCGGTACACCAAGGGAAGCAACGCGCTGCATCATCACGAATTCAGCCTGCTTTGCATCATATTGCGCAATATCAGAAACACGGAGAAGAAACCGCTTCCCCTTCTCATCGGTGATACAATACTTTTTATCTGCTGACCAGCCTTTGAGTATTGGTTTTCTGTTTACGATATTCAAAGCTACCTCCGGATATCACCGTCAGCGGCCCGTGAAGGTATAGGTGCTGCCGTCCGGGCTTACTGTGTACGCACAGTCCGTATACTGCAGCTGCGATGGGTCGAAGACCTTGATGCTTACCTTATCCGACGAGGAGATAAGAGTATACTCCGTGCCGCAGGGAAGGTATACCTTAAGCATCCTGTGGCGTCCGTAGGGAACACAGGAATCTGTCTGCACAGGCTTTCCGTTCTCAAACCTGGCGAGCACGGTGTCTCCGGCGCTTACCGTAGCGTTTGCCAATGTATCATGTATCTCAACGCAGATGTATCTTCCAGTCATGTCGTAATCCGCCGGATCTTTGGTATACATGGGATCCAGAGATCTTAAGAAAGCAAGCGTAAGCTCCGGCCTGTGCGCCTGAGCCACGCCTTTCATGTTGCTCTCGGAGATGAACGGTATTATCATGGCAAATTCGAAGTCGTGGGCTAAAGATCTTGTAATGCTGACCAGCAGTCCGTTGACCGCGTGTTCCACTTCTGCCGCTTTGATGTCCACGTTCAGCATCTCCAGCGCTTTCATAAGGACTATCTTAAAGTCCACGGCGAATTTGGCCTGGTTGTGCAGGATGTCATCCAGCAGAAGGTCCGTGGACGAAGTGATGATCGCGTTCTTTGCAACGGAAATGCCCAGATCTATAAGAGACGCGGAGGGACTTCCCGTGGAGTAAATGTACCGGAAGATCTCCCTCATACCTGCCTGCATGTCCTGTGTGTATTTTTCCCTGCTCTCTATGCCGTACGTGGTGATGTGCGACAGAAGGTCGTCCAGATATATGCCCTGGCTCCAGTTGTAATACTCCTGGCTGGGGGATATCTTCTTACCGCTGAAGCGCTTCATTTCAAAGGATCCTACGGAGTAGCCGCCCAGCGCTTCGGAGTTTTCGAAGGAATTGAAGAACTTTTCCATCTTGCGGATGTTCTCTTCGTAGTTCAGATCGTTCCTGTTGTCAAACAGGTACTTGTCCACGCCGAACCTTGTGAATTCAAGCTCCTTCATGGCCACCTTGGGGACCACGTCGTTGCTGTTGATTATGCAGAATATGTTGCTGAATATCTCTGACTTCGGGTAGAGGGCATCGTCGTAATATACACCCTGCGGAGCCTCGAAACAGTAGGCGTATACGTGCTTTTTGGAGAGATTAAGCCCGCTGCCGAGCATAGCTTCGCCCTTGCTTATAGCTTCGTCAATCCTGCCGGCGGAGATGTTGCATACCGCGCCGCCTCTGGAATAACCCACCATCCACAGGCTTATGTCTCCTTTCAGACCGATATCTGATATGTACTTCTTAAGGCTTTCCAGGAATATGGAACTTCCTTCGAAGAAGCCCTGGTGATACCGCCCTTCTATATCCGCGCCTATGGTAAAGTTGGAGGCCCACTCGGATTCGTAGTTGCCGCCCCTTATACCGCAGACTATCATCTCCCTGCCGTTTATGGTCTTATGACCGAAAACGCAGCCCAGGGAGTCCGTTCCGGGCTTTTCCTTAAAGAAATCGTTAGGTACGATGTCCTTAAAGCCGAGTTTTGTAAGAAGATCCTTCGCGTTCCTGCTTCTGTTGGCATAATCCTTCTCTTCGATGGACGCAAAAGAAGCCATTGCTAAAGAAAGCGATGCCGTGGCAAGGCTGGGATCGTAGACGTCCGCGTCGTGGTCGAACAGCGAGTCTTTATAGTACATCTCTGAGGAATAGTCGGAAGTTCCGGACTGGTATTTGAAAGTATACCGCGCCCGCCCGCCTTCGCAGGACGTTAGCGTCAATATGATGGCAAGAGCCAGTATCAGGGAGATGATCTTTTTCATATTATTATACCTGCGTCCGAAAGGAAGAATACGCTTACGATGCCCGTCAGCGTCAGGATATACACTATGAGGGTTATGTAGTCCACTGCTTTGTTCCTCGGGCCGTTATGCGGGTGGTAGAACAAAAGCAGAGGTATCAGGAACAGTGTGTAATACGCGTGGCCGAAGCCCCACACCTTTCCGGAAGCGCTTCTGGACACAAGCAGATCAACAACGGATATCACGACTATTATCGCGCAGACGAGCAGGTTCTTAAGGAACAGGAATCTGTTGCCGTTGAAGTAGTTTGCAGCCACCGCATCGCCGAACTTCTTCCTGTAGTGCATGCGCAGGAAGAACAGGCTGAACAGGTAGAACACGCACAGCATCGAGAACGATATGCGCTGCGATGCGAACAGATAGAAGAACCAGTCTGGCAGGTCCCAGCCGAACGGACCGTTAGCGCCGTTGAAGACTATGTACGTGACTATGATTATTATCACCGGTATCACGGACAACGAACGGAAGACCGTAAGCTTCTTTTTAGTGTTGATGAATTTAGGCGTAAAGAACAGCAGGAACATTATCAGGAAGTACATGGTAATGGTCCCGAAAACGTTGGGAAGTTTGTTCTCCACCAGCCGGAAGAGAAGCGAATCCGGGTTCATTATCCTGACCAGCCCCAGCTCCAGCCCGTACAATCCAAGGAACACGAAGCCGAAGGCGAATATGTTGCGTATGACTCTCTTGTCGTCTGTATAGAGGTCGAAGTCTATGAAGTAGTGCAGGAACATAGCCGCGTAGAACAGCAGCATCAGAAGATCATACTTTCCTTTTATGTCGTCGAGGCTCAGCCCCGCTCCTTCGGGAGCGAAAGCAAGAGTCAGGTAGATCGTAAAGCGCAGATTTGCTACAGCCAGCAGCACGATGCCTAAAAAGTGCAGCACGGACTCGGGAATAAATGGGAACATGCGTATGTCCGTAGCAGGCTTTGAACTGCCTGTTTCGTACAGTACCAGCTTGTTGCGGAAGTCCCTGCCCACACCCTTTTTCGTGCCGTAGACGAAGGAGAAAATAAGCGCGAACAGGCTAAGAAGTCCGAAAACTATCCCTGCGACATACCCCAGGCTGGGCACTACGACCGCCTTCCCGTAAGCGACTTGTGCCTCGTACATGTCCGCCATCAGCCTTTTAGCCGGAACGTCGATGGATAATTCGCTGCTTATCAGCTTGTCGTAATCATCGAAGAATACCCCGACGTAATCTTCCACTGCCTTCTTGTATTTTGAAACGTCCGCCGCGGATATCAGACCGATCTTGGGAAGGTAACGGCAGATGGATTCCTTGTTTGTAGCCAGATCGACTATCCTTATTTCGTAGCTTGCTTCACCTTCCGTCACGGAAGATACGGTGATCGTACATCTGTAATCGTCGGTCCAGTAGACCGTGCGGTAATCTATGTTGCCCAGCATATGGGAATTGTATTCGCCGATAACCGCTGTAAACTTATCTTTTTCCGCAGAGTAGATCTCAGGCCTTACCCATGAGCCGGTGACGGAAAGGCCGGTCGCACCTTTTTCGATCAGGGTGTCGTTGAATTCCAGGAACTCGTCCGAATAGAATCTTCTGTTATCCGAATTGATGCTGCGGTAATTGAAAACGGACGCTATGAATATGCCAAGGAAGATCACGAAAAGCACGGCTGTTGCTATCCTGAAGCCCTTGGTTCCTATAAAATCGTAGAGCTTTGCGAATCTGCTCTTTTTTTCGGGTTTTTCTCCGGGGTAGGAATTTTCGTTGAGAGTATAGGGCTCGTAATCGGTCTTAAGCAGGCTGCTGATGCGCCCGACAAGCTCCTTGTCCGGCTTAATATAGCCGTTTTCGATAAGACGGTATTTGAACGTACTGATCTTAAGCTTTTCTGCAAAAGCCCTCATCTTAAGACCGCGCGCGGTCCTTTCGTGGTACAGGTACAGGTTGTAACTCTCCATTAGACAGAGCCTCTTCGGTAATCAGGTGACGGTAAAAATGATTTAACTGGTATTATACCACAACACCCCGCAGTAGTCGAAAAATACTATTGGCTGTTTTTGAGCCGCTCCCATGCGTCGCGGTATTGCTGGCCTACCTTGTACTTATTGCCAAACAGCGCTTCCATTTTGTCGAGGAGCTTTCCTTTGTCCAGACTCACGTAGCTTGATTTCGGATCTGTGTAAGGTTTGATGACGATCCTGTCATCGGAAAGCTTATACCATGGAAGGATCTCCTTAATTTGCTTCTCGGACATCCATTTCGCGCCGACGCGTTTCCTCTCCTCATCGACAGTCTTGTCATTTTGCGGGAGAACAGTGCATTTATATTCATTCTCGCCGGTCTCACAGACCACAAGATAAAGTCCGTTGGATGTATCTATGGCCTTCCACCAGTCTTCATCGTTTATTACCTGCTGCCCGGCGTTTGTATCCGGAGCAGAATTATTGGAACCTCCGGGGTTCGACGCGCATCCGCAAAGTATCAGCGCCATAAACAAAAACATAATGATCAGTTTTCGCATGATATTATTCTCCGTCCGCTTCCGGTTTCAGCATCCTGATGTTTATAAGCACGTTCTTTCCGTCGAACTCGCACTCTACAGTACTGCTCTGCGTAAGGTCAGTTTCCTCCTCGAGCGGCCTAAGCTCGTGCTTCCTGACGTATCCGCGCAGCCTTCCGCCTTCCAGGATAAGCGGCTCGCAGCTTTTTTGCACCTTATCGCAGGCCTTGCTGTAAAGGCCGATGAATTTATCCAGTTCTGTGTCCAGGTCCTCCCTGGAGTCTTTTCTTTTCAGCTCGCCCCCGCCTTCGGCCGCGGCCCTGTCCACCTGGGCGTGATTCACCTGGTTGCGCAGGTTGCCGATACGGTAATAGCTCTGCAAAAGAGCGTAAAGAAGCCCGTCGTCTCCAAGGTCAGAATAGGCCTGCGTAAGCCCGCCTGCTCCGCCGCGCAGAGCGTCTATCCTTAGCTGCGTGTAGTCGTTTACAACAGCGTCCGGTTTCTGGCGGTAGTCTATCGCAAACCTTCCGTAGTACTTTATGAAATAGTGCTCCACGTCGCTGAAGGCGTAGCGCGTCCTTGCCGGCTCGTTCCAGTAGAGAAGATTGAGAGCTTCAAGCATCCTGCTGATGTCCTCTTCGCTTTTGGCATAGTAGTAGATGCCGCGCTTTACCATGTCCGCGGGCACCCTGGACTCGATGATGGTGAGCGTCTGCTGATACAGCCCCTTTCTGTGGCTCCACTTAAGAAGCTCCGGGATGCTAAGCTCGTCCCCCTCCAGTAGCCTTCCGTAGTCTGCCCTGATGGCGCCGGTCATTATTGAAAGGTATATGCTCTGTTTTTCGGCGGGGACCTTCGGGTCAGCGATGACTCTTCGGATCACCTCAAAGCCGCAGGCCATAAGGTCCACGTTGCACAGTGAAACGCCCTCGTCTATGAGGTCCATTCCGGCAAACAGCCTTTTTGCGTCGGGGTCTTCCGCCCCGAGGCTTTCCCAGTACTGCTTGAGCTGCCTGTCCTTTCCGTATTCAAGGAAGGTCTCGATGCCCGAAAGAAGCTTATGTATATCGTAGCTTCTGCGCACGTTAAGCACCCTGCCGCAGAACCTGCCCTGCTGTTTTTCGGTCTTGATCAGATCGCTGAGGCTGACGTTGTAGCCGGTCCGCTTGTTGAGAAGCATGAATGTGGAGAGCAGGATGTTTCCGTCGGCAGCGTTGAGCCCCTGGATATCCATGAAGATCTGAACGTCCTCGCCCTGGCCGAGCGTGCTGCGGACTATATCGGTCATGGAATCTATGCTTATGACTCCGTCCATGTCCACAGGCATGAACCTTATCGCGGTGCTGCGGTTTTCGGGAAGAGCGTGCGTTTTGTAGAACGAATCCATGCGGGTGTAGAGGCTGTGCTTGAGCCATTTCCGCTCTTCGCGGCTGCGGCCTTTGCCGAACGCCTCTTCGTATTTGGCGGCAAGCGCGGGATCTTCGCAAAGATGCGCGAACAGCTCCCTTGCCGGGATCCCCGGCGCGTGCTGCGCAAGGAAGGCTTTGATCTCACTTTCGACCTTTTCCCTGACTTCTTCGGACACGGCCTCGCCAGCGTCTACCATCTCGAAGTCTATCTGGTGAATGTATTCCGCCAGCCTGTAGCACAAAAAACCGTACTCGGACATGCTGTCGAGACTCGCCATGTTGTCGATCTTTACGTTTGTGATGGCGGTCTTTTTCAGTTCTTCTTCCCCCGCGAAATCCTTCGGACCTATGACGATGACCTCGTCAATGCGGTGCCTTGCGAGTATGTACTTGATGCCGCCTTCGGCAAAGGAGATGCCAGTGATGAAAGACCTGGCGCCTTCAAAGTCCCCGCATGCGAAGTATTCCATATCGTTTCTGTAGCGCGTACGGTCGAGCGTGGTCAAAAATACGTTTTTCATGGCTGTTTTCCTTCCTTAATATTATTATACAATGAAAATAAATTCTGTTTCAACTATAAGGACTGCTTTTAAATCCTGAATCAGTGTGATATAATTTTAATTTGCGTGATGCAGTAAAACTATACTTTATTATTTTAAGGAGACGCTATGTGCGGATGTAAAGAAAAGAAAAGCGATCTGTCGCTTATTTCGGGAATTCTGGACGAATACGCCAAGGTTCCCGGAAGCCTGATAACCATCCTGCAGAAGGCACAGGAGGTCTATGGCTATCTGCCTGTGGATGTTATCTATCACATTGCAGAAGCTACAGGAAATTCCCCTGCCAAGGTCCTGGGTGTCGCAACGTTCTATACCCAGTTCAGACTGCAGCCTGTAGGCAAATACCTGATCATGCTCTGCCAGGGCACGGCCTGCCATGTTAACGGATCCGAGCGCATCCTGGCCGCGATATCGGAAAACCTCGGGATCAAGAACGGAGAGACCACCGAAGACGGACTGTTCACCCTGTCCAGCGTGGCATGCCTTGGGTGCTGCTCTCTTTCGCCTGTCATGATGATAAACGGCGAAACTTACGGCACGCTCACCCCTGACAAGGCGCTCACCATCCTCAAAGAGCTGCGCGAGAAGGCGGAAAAGGAGGCACAGGCATGAAGAGAATTATTGTCGGAGAGGGCAGCTGCGGTATAGCAGCCGGAGCCGCAAAGGTATACTCCGCCCTCGAGCCTCTCGTATCGGGAGACAAAAGCATCCACCTCGGGATAACAGGCTGTATTGGCATGTGCTATCTTGAGCCCATAGTCGACATCTACGAAGACGATACCCTCCTCCAAAGGCTCGTTCTCGTAAGCGAAAACGACGCCCCGGCAGTAGCCCAGGCTGTAAAGTCCGGCGATCTTTCAGGCGTGGAGCACCTGTTCATCAAGGACGAGGACAAGGAATTCCTCAGCAAGCAGACGCGCATCGCTCTGCGCAACTGCGGCATCGTAGATCCTACGGATATACACGATTACGAAAAACGCGGCGGCTACGAAGGCCTTAAGAAGGTCCTCGGCTCCATGACACCGGAAGAGGTAATAGAAGTCATCAAGACATCCGGCCTTGCAGGGCGCGGAGGAGCTGGCTTCCCCACCTGGTTCAAGTGGAACGCTGCCAGAAACTCAAAGAGCAAGAGCGGCGCCAAGTACCTCATCTGCAACGCTGACGAAGGCGATCCCGGAGCGTTCATGGACCGCGCTGTTATCGAGAGCGATCCTCACAACCTCATCGAAGGCATGATGATAGGCGCCTACGCTATAGGCGCTACAGAAGCCGTTGTCTACGTGCGCGCGGAGTACCCGCTCGCCATAAAGCGCCTCGAAAGCGCCATTAAGGAAGCTCGCGCAAACGGCATGCTGGGAAAGAACATCTGCGGATCTGATTTCTCCTGCGACATGCGAATCAAAGCCGGCGCAGGCGCGTTCGTCTGCGGCGAAGAGACGGCTCTCATAGCCTCTCTTGAAGGCCAGCGCGGAATGCCCAGGCTCAAGCCGCCCTTCCCCGCACAGGCAGGCTACAATTCGGAGCCTTCCAATATCAACAACGTCGAGACCTTCGCCAACGTGCCCTGGATACTCGTAAACGGCGGCGAAAAGTTCGCGGCCATGGGCACTGAAAACAGCAAGGGCACCAAAGTGTTCGCTGTTACAGGCAAGGTCAGAAAAGGCGGCCTTGTGGAAGTCCCCATGGGCATGACTCTTCGCGACGTCATCTTCGGCATAGCCGGAGGCATCAGGGACGGCAAGCAGTGCAAGGCAGTCCAGCTGGGTGGCCCGTCCGGCGGATGCATACCTTACGAGCTTTTCGACACAGTTATAGATTACAAGGCCCTCACCGCCACCGGCGCCATCATGGGTTCCGGTGGAATGGTAGTAATGGACGAGAACACCTGCATGGTGGGCATAGCCAAGTTCTTCCTGGACTTCACTACAAAAGAGTCCTGCGGAAAGTGCGTGCCCTGCCGCATAGGCACCAAGAGGCTGTGCGAGATACTCACCAGGATAGTTGAAGGCAACGGAAAAGAAGGCGACGTGGAGCTGCTAGAAGAGCTTTGCAACGCCGTAAAGGACAGCTCGCTGTGCGGACTCGGACAGACCGCGCCTAACCCCGTCCTTACGACGATACGCTACTTCAGGGACGAGTACGACGCCCACATCAGGGACAAGAAGTGCCCGGCTCACGAGTGCGCTGCCCTGCTCCATTACCATATCGACGAGGAAAAGTGCAAGGGCTGCACGCTCTGCGCAAGGAAGTGCCCGGCCAAGGCCATCGACGGCACCGCAAAGAATCCTCACACGATACGCCAGGATGCCTGCATAAAGTGCGGACAGTGCTTCGCGGCATGCCGCTTCGGCGCCGTTACGGTAGAATAAGGGGGCGATGTCATGAACCAGATAACAATTACAGTAGACGGAAAAAAGTGCACCGGTCCCGAAGGTGCTACCATACTCAATATCGCCAGGCTCAACGGCATAGAGATACCATCTCTTTGCTATAACGGTCTGGTAAAGACCTACGGAGCCTGCGGCGTATGCGTGGTGGAATCCGAAAGCTCCCCCAAGCTGCTGCGTTCGTGCTCCACGGAAGCAGTCGACGGTGCTGTATACCACACCGACACCGAGCGCGTAAAGAAGGCCAGAAGGATAGCCTTCGAGCTTATAATGTCCGACCACGAAGGCGACTGCCTGCCGCCCTGCATGCTCAGGTGCCCGGCAAACAGCAACTGCCAGGCCTACATAAAGCAGATAGCTCTGGGCAACAACAAGGAAGCCACCAAGATCGTAAAAGAGACAAACCCGCTGCCCGCGAGCATCGGCCGCGTCTGCCCGCACCCTTGCGAAAAAGACTGCCGCAGACAGCACGTCGACGAGCCTCTTTCCATAGCTTTCCTCAAGTACTTCGCCGCGGACAAGGACCTCTTCTCCGAAGACAGGTACAAGCCCGAAGTGGCGCGTGACACAGGAAAGCGCGTAGGTATCATAGGCGGAGGCCCCGCAGGCCTTACAGCCGCGTACTTCCTGCGCCTTAAGGGCCACGATGTCACAGTCTGCGACATGATGCCCCACATGGGCGGAATGCTGCGCTATGGCATCCCCGAATACCGCCTGCCCAAGGAAGGTATACTCCAGAAAGAGATCGACGCCATCGAAGAGCTCGGCGTCATGATGATCAACAACTACAAGATAGGCCGCGACATAAGCTTCGACGACTTCAGGAAGAACTTCGACGCCGTAGTAATAGCCATAGGCGCCTGGACTCCCAGCAGCATAGGCTGCAAGGGCGAAGAGCTGCCCGGCGTCTACGGAGGAATCGATTTCCTGCGCGGAGTGATCGAAGGCAATGCACCGGCGATCGGCAAGAACGTCGCCATCGTAGGCGGCGGCAACACCGCAATGGACGCCTGCAGAACGGCTGTCCGCCTCGGAGCCGAGAACGTCTACGTCATCTACCGCCGCACCGAGGCAGAGATGCCCGCTGAAAAGGTGGAGATCGAAGAAGCGCGCGAGGAAGGCGTGCAGTTCAAGTTCCTCACCAACCCCGCCGAGATCATAGCGGGCGAAGACGGACGCGTAAAGCAGATGAAGCTTCAGGTAATGGAGTTGGGCGAGCCCGACGATAGCGGCAGAAGAAAGCCTGTACCTGTTGAAGGAAAGTTCGAGATCCTCGAGCTTGATTCCGTCATCTCCGCTATAGGCCAGCGCGTAGATCCCAAAGGCATGGACGGAGTTGAGCTCAACAAGCGCGGCATCATAGCAGCCGACGAGAGCAGCTTCCGCACCAACCTTCCGAACGTATTCGCGGTAGGAGATGCCACAAACCGCGGCGCAAGCATAGCTATCGAAGCCATAGGCGAAGGCCAGAAGGCTGCCAAGGTCATCGATTCCTTCCTGCGCGGCAGGGAAGTTCCCTACAGTATGCCGTTCGTATCAAAGCGCGACCCCAAGGATATCGATTTCTCGCAGTGGGAGTCCTATCCCAGAGCCAAGATGCCGGCAAGGGATGCTTCCGTCCGCAAGGGCGACTTCCTTGAGGTAAACAAAGGTTTCGACCCGGACGACGCCGTAAAGGAAGCCTTAAGGTGCCTGGAATGCGGCTGCCACGACTACAAGGACTGCGAACTGATACACTTCGCCCAGCTGGAGCCCGTGCTCCATCCGGAGCGCTTTGCAGGAGAAAAGCACCCCTGCTTCACAGAGCAGAAACTTGTCTGCATCGAAAGGAACCAGGGCAAGTGCATAAGCTGCAACCTGTGCGTACGCATCTGCGACGAAGAAGTAGGAAAAGGCGTCCTGGGCCTTGTGGGCCGCGGCTTTACTACAGTCATCAAGCCTGAATTCAACGACCAGAAGGTCCTGGAATTCTGCAAAGACTGCAAGAAGTGCGCCGAGAACTGCCCGACAGGGGCTCTTAAGATCTTAGGCTAAAGCCCCTGCTCTTTGGCAAAACACAACACATAAAAACGAGAGTGCGTTTTTATGCACTCTCGTCTTTTTAGGCTTATAGGACAAAAAGCGTTGGTGATCAGTCCCAATAAGTTGGGAAGGATTTGGACATGTGCAGCTCATTCCAAGTGACTGCATCGCCCCAACCTGGAATAGTCCCTTCAGTTTTGTTCTTTAAACTCATCTTCATGTA
>JAFRXM010000055.1 GCA_017443515.1 Bacillota bacterium
AAACGAGATATATATGAATACGTGTGGCATTTCTACCCCAGAGAACGGCCACACGCAGCTAACGGTTATCTTACTCCGCTTGAATACTATGAGCGAGTCTAGATAGTGTATTTGTGACTCTACTTTTTGGGGGTCAGGTCAGTAATGCGTAAATGCGTGGTCCCCGGTGTGCATATTTCTGCAATAGGGACCATATAAGTCCCAAACCGCATGCTGTGTAACATAAAAAGGTGCATTCCAGGCCATTTTTCATGCTATCTACACAGTTTTGTGGTATACTAAAATATCAAACTATAGCGTTTTTGTTTTGTGGCGCTGCGGCGCCCTCTGGAGAAGGATATGATTAACGTTTACGGAAAGAATGCGCTCGTTACGGGTGCGTCGCGCGGAATAGGCAAGGCTGTGGCGGAGGCGCTGGCTAAGGCCGGCTGCGCTGTGGTGGCAGTGTCGAGGCACTGCGAAGAGGAGACCGTCAATTACAACCCGGGCGGGAGCCTTCGGACCATGCGCATGGATGTTTCTGACGCGGCGTCAGTAGACCGCGTGCTGGCAACGATGGACACCGTGGATATCGCAGTCTGCTGCGCCGGAATGGGCGTGGCGGGGGCGGCCGAGGAGATGCCCATGGAGATGGCCCGCGCGCAGATGGAGACAAACTACTTCGGCGTCCTCACGGTGGGCGGCAAGGTCCTGCCCCGCATGAGGAAGCAGGGCAAGGGGCTGTTCGTCACGATCGGTTCCATTGCCGGCAAGGTGCCCATCCCCATGCAAAGCCACTATTCTTCCAGCAAATATGCGCTGGAGGCCTATATGGAGGCGGTCCGCATGGAGATGAAGGCTTTCGGTGTCAGGGCTGTGATCCTGGAACCGGGCGACACGAAGACTGGCTTCACCGCAGCGCGCAAAACATATACTGACGCGGCGTCACCATACTACAAGGCTGTGGAACAGAGCGTCGAGCGCATGGCCAAAGACGAGCAGAACGGCTGCGACCCGAAGACCGTGGCCGACGTGGTGCTCAAGCTCATAGGTAAGGAAAATCCGCCGGTGCGCGTAGCCATCGGTTTCGAATACAAGCTTCTGATGTTTATACTGCGATTTCTTCCGGACCGCTTAAAGAGCTGGATCCTGGGCAAGATGTACCTGCCGGTGGTGCCGGGCAGGCAGTAAAGTGCTGCCGGGTTGGCAGCAGGCAGCCGCGGTAATGCGGGGTGAGGATGACCACAAATGGAAAGAAAACTGGACAACCTTAAGGACTACATACTCTGGCTGGGCGAATTCGACTACAGCGCTAAGCCTTTCTGCGAGGTAGACGCGGTGCTGCTGTGCCTGATCTCGTACTTCGACCTGGAGCTGGTGCTTCAGGCGCAGAAGGCCAAGGCGATCAGGTCTGCCAAAGCCGCCGCAAGAAGGGCTGCAAAGAAAGCTGCCGAGCAGGCAGGCCAAGCCTCCGGAGGCAAGGCAGGCAAGGATAGTGCTACAGGGCTCACAGGAAAAAAGACCCGTTCCTCCGCTGTTCCGGCCCAGCCCATAGAAATAAAAGAGCCGGAGGGCTTCTTCATCCGGGATTGCCTGCCGATGGCTGAAAAAGGCACCATCAGCGTCTGCATCACCGGCGGTGAGCAGGGCTTTACTGAGATACTCAAGGCCGCGGCGCAGTCGAAGCGCTTCGGCAACCTTTGGGTGTCAAACTGCGTGGACCGCATCGAGCCGGAAAACGACCTGCAGTTCTCTGCCGTAACGTTCAGCTGGGAAAACGACTTCTCCTTCATCGCCTACCGCGGCACGGACAACACCCTGGTGGGCTGGAAAGAGGACTTCATGATAGCCTACACGCGCACCGAGGCGCAAAAGCTGGCGCTTCAGTACGCGCAGGACGCTATAGGGGCTGCACCCAAGGCCGCACCCCAAAAACCGCGTAAAACCAAGCTGTTTGGGAAGCAACCGGAAACCAGTTGCACGCAAAAGCGCTGGTACATAGGCGGCCATTCCAAGGGAGCCAACCTGGCGCTGTACACCGGCGCCTACTTAAATGACGAGCAGATGTCCCAGGTGGAGCGCGTGTTCATACTGGACGGGCCCGGCTTTGCCCCGGAGGTGCTGGATCTGAAGCTGATAAAGCGTCTGGACCCGAAAGCCACCCGCATAATACCGGAGCACTCCATCATAGGGCGCATCATGGAACCGCAGATCACAGACCTGCGCGTCATAGAATCCAGCAACAGCGGCGTAATGGAGCACAGCATCTCGTCCTGGCTCGTGGATCACGGCAGAATGGCCGCGGCAGACGACCCGCACCCCAGCGACATGTGGATAAACGACACCATCAGCGAGTGGATAGACAAGATGAGCCTATCCGACCGCATCTGCTTTGTCAGCGAGCTGTTCGACGCGCTCATGTCCGGCGGTGCCGAAACTATAGAAGACCTCTCCAAGGGCGGACTTGCCGGCATAGACCAGGTCATCCGCAGCTTCAAGGGTTTCAGCGACACCACCAAGAAGACGCTCTCCGACCTTCAGCAGGCCGCCATGGGCAATGCGGTAAAGCGCATCAAAGACGTTCCGGCAGACGCGCTGGATACGGCGGTGAACACAGTCAAGCCGTTCTTCAAATCGGCTATGGACTTTATCATAGAAAAGGGTAAAGGGGTAATAGGAGGTATTTTATGAGAAAAAAGATAATTATTCCGCTGCTGCTCGCTGCGGCGCTGGCTCTGGTGCTTGCGGCGTGCGGCGAGCCTAAAAACAACGCTCCGGTGGAGCACAAGCACGATTATGTAGGGAGTATCACCAAGGAGCCGACCTGCGCAGAGGAAGGAATCAAGACCTTCACCTGCTATGGCTGCGGCGATTCCTACACGGAGGTCGTTCCCAAGTCCGACGACCACGTTTTCGAATCGAAGATCACCAGAGAGCCCAGTTGTTCAGAGTCTGGCGAGCGCACTTACACCTGCAGGAACTGCGGCTATTCCTACACGGAGGCCATCGCCGCCACGGGCAACCACATGTTCGAGTACTTCGAGACCCGCGACCCGACCTGCATGGAGGCAGGGGCGCGCATATATAAATGCCTGAACTGCGACGAGACCCAGGAAGACCCCATTCCGGCCACAGGTGTGCACGATTTCAGGGCTGAAGTCACCCGCAAGGCCACCTGCGTGGAGTGCGGCGAGATAACCTACACCTGCAGCATGTGCGGAAGCATGTTCACCGAGCTGACGCCGGCCACGGACCGTCACCTGTACGAGTCCAAGGTCACAAAGGAGCCGGGCTGCGAGGAAAAGGGTGAGATGACCTTCACCTGCAGCATGTGCGGCGATTCCTACACCGAGGAGATCGACGAGCTGGGCCACAACTGGAGCAGCTGGCAGACTACCCGCGAGGCCACCGAGGAGGAAGAGGGCGAAACGGCCCGCCACTGCACCATCTGCGGCAAGATCGAGACCCAGCCCATCCCGAAGCTCCCGCCTTCGGAAAAGCCCGATCCCGAACCCGGTGACGGAACAGAACCCGCACCCGGCGGCGAGCCCGCACCAGGCGGTGGAAACTAAAAAAACAGGGGACGGCCCGGCCGTCCCCTCTTGATTTGTCTACAATGCTTCGAAGGCTTTTCTGCCGCCGTGTCGGAGCCAGGATTCCACAAGTATGTTGGCTACCAGGAAGAAGCCTATCATTATGTACAGGAAGGCCTGGGGGCTCACGACCTTGCGCAGCAGCAGCCAGTACAGCGCTCCGATGATCAGCACCACTACCCATCCGCCGAACAGCACCACCAGCACGCTGCCGCTCTGTTTTACGGCAACGGTCTCGTTGGTCCAGTTCAGGTTGGGCATCTTGAGGTTCACAGCCAGCCCGGCCGCGCTGCAGAACATGATGAACAGCACCACCAGCACCGCTGCGGCTGCTGCGTCAACGATATTCATCTTAAGCACGAAGGCCGCTACGGCAAGCAGTATCAGAGCCGGTATTATCGTGCAGACGTTGTTCAGGTTCTTCTTGGCGCGGAAAATGCTGTCGGTGCTCACCGGGAGCGACTTCAGCAGCCACAGATTCTTGGCCTCAAGCGAGATGCTGGGCGCCGAAAGGTCGTTCATGGTGGAGATGAAGCACACCATAGCCGCTGCGATAAGCGGGACATATGCCAGGAGCCCTTCCAGCCCGTTGGCCTTCGCCATCTCCAGCAGGTTCCTTATATCCTTCATATTTACGAGGATCACTATTGCCGCGATAGGCATCAGCAGCGTTCCGAGGCCGCAGTTGAGCATGTATACCGCGCTTCCGGTAAAGCGCTTGAACTCCTTGCGCAGAAGCGCCGCGCCCTCTCCGGACTGGCGGGCGCGCTTTTCCCTGTACTGCACCATGTGCTGCTTTTCGGTGCGCGTGCTTATCCTTATAAAGCTGCGCGACAGCACCAGGTACACCACCGCGAACACCGCCAGCGCTATCCCCGCGAAGGCGAGGAACGAGGGCACATGGCCCAGAGCGCCGCGCCCCATCGCATATATCGGGTAGGCGTAGCCGCGTATGCCGTTTTCTATGGCGTCTATATTTGTTATTATGCTCTGCAGGATCTGCTGTATCTTAAAGTAGAACAGGTAGTAGACCGCGATGAACAGCAGCGTGACCAGCACCGTCACTATGTTTTTCTTGGGGAAGAGCCCCACGACCAGCGCTACCAGCCAGCCAAGCACGCACGAGAGCGCCGTCACCAGCAGGGCCATAAAGAATATCGTAAGTATGCTAAGCACCACACCAAGGGGGCTCACAGCGTGCTCTATCCAGGAATAGATGAAGCCCGGCAGCATCGCCAGGGTGCAGAACAGCAGCGACATCGCGTACACTGTGAATATCTTGGAAAGCAGCAGATTTCCCGGCGGTATGGGCAGCGACAGCAGCAGTTCGTTGTCCTTGGCCTTGTACAGGGTCGTAAAGGTCGAAAAGATGCTGCCGAACAGGCCCAGGAGCAGGCCCATGCAGCCTGTCAGCGACATGTACACCCAGTTGCCGGCGCCTATGGAGCTTCCCAGCAGCGCGGCGTAGGTGAAGAACGCGAAGCCCAGCGAAACGAATACGAGCGCGAAAAGAACGCCGAAGCCTATGATCCCGCCTGTGCTGCGACGCGTACCTTTCCTGCGGTCCGTGGTTATAGTGACCAGCATCGCCTGCAGGTCTTTTTTCAGAAGTGTCTTAAGCATGGCTTACCTCCTGAAGAGGCCTTTCCTCTGGCCGAGCAGCTCCGGCCCGTCGTTGTTTGCGGAACGTCCGAACAGTCCTCCGCGGCTGCCGGTACTGGTGCTGTCCATGTTCTGCGGGACGATGTCCGGCTCGTTTGCCAGCTCCAGGAACACGTCCTCAAGCGACTCGTCGCCCTTGACCTCGTCCATGGTGCCGGACTTTATAAGCCTGCCGGCCTTGATGATAGCTACCTTATCGCAGAGCTTTTCCGCCACCTCAAGTACGTGGGTGGAGAAGAAGATGGCGCCGCCGTTATCGCAGATCTCGCGCATGAAACCCTTAAGAAGGTGGCTTGCCACAGGGTCAAGGCCCACAAAAGGCTCGTCCATTATGATAAGCTTCGGCTCGTGGATCAGGGCCGCAGTAACGGCCAGCTTTTGCTTCATGCCGTGCGAGAAGCTGCTTACGGGCATAGCCAGACTGCCTTCGATCTCGAAAGCGCTCGCGTACTGGTGTATGCGTCTGCCGCGGGTGTCCGGGTCCACGCCGAAGATGTCGGCGATGAAGTTCAGGTACTGTATTCCTGTCATGAACTCGTACAGATCCGGGTTGTCGGGTATGTAGGCCAGGACCCTCTTGCAGGCCAGAGGCTCGCTTTTGATGGAGTGGCCGTCGATGTGGATCTCCCCGGCGTCGAACTGCATTATGCCAGTTGCAGCCTTCAGCGTGGTGGTCTTGCCGGCGCCGTTGTGGCCTATGAAGCCGTAGATCTCGCCGGGCTGGATGTGCAGCGACAGATCGTCCACCGCGGCCTTCTCGCCGTATCTCTTTGTAAGATGTTCGATTTTTAGCATGATGTATTCCTTTCTATATAAAGGGGCGCTTTTGACAAAATATTATTTTGTATTATAGCCGATAATGTGGGCTTTTACAACACTTTGCCAGTAAAGGACCGTCCCTTATTGCAAGACCGGGGTGTTGAGCCCCGGCCCTGTTGTGCGACTGTTAGTCAGTTGCAGGTATTTCTATCAGGCTCATGGCGCCGTCTCCGCCCATCACGGTGGGGAGCTTGCCGTCCCAGTTGTCGTAGTACATCTTCTGCAGGATCTGCTCGTTGAGGCTCTCGGAGATCTTCTTGTTGGCTTCAGCCTCGGCTTCGGCCTTGATCTTCACCTCGTAAGCTTCCGCGTCGGCGTTGATCTTGCGCACCTGCTGCGCCGCCTCCGCCTCCACGATCTTCTGCTGAGCCTCGGTCTCAGCCCTCAGCTTGTTCTGCTGAGCCACCTGCTTGGCCTCAACGGCGTCCGTGAAGGAGTCCTTGAAGTCGATGTCGGTGATGGATGTGCTGATGACCGTGATGTTGTAGTTCGCGAGCTTGTCGGAGAGCATGTCCTCTATGGTGTTCGCCAGAGCGGCGCGCTCGCCTATGAGGTCCTCCGCGTTGTACTTCGCGCACACCGTCTTGACGCACTCAGCCACGTTCGGGACGATGACTACATTGTAGTAATCGGGGCCTATGATGCTGTAGATGGTCTTGGTGTCGCGGCTCGCGATCTGGAAGTTCAGCGCGTAGTTTACGATCACCTCCTGTATGTCGGAGGAGAAGCAGGAAAGATCGACTGTCTTTACCTGGATCCTGGTGTCCATCTTCACTACGTTCTGCCAGGGGGCTTTGAAGTGCAGGCCCGGATCGAGCGTGCGCCCCGTCACCTTGCCGAAGTTCGTTACGACTCCGGTGAACCCTGTGGGGATCTTTACCGCGCAGAAGCTTGCAACTATCGCTGCAACTATCAGCACGGCTACTATCTTGATGACGGTCTTGCCCGCCTTCCTGAACACCGGGCCGGTGGGCCTGGATCCGTTCATATTCATATTGATGTTCATGGTGTACCTCCTTGTTCTCCGCGAAGCTTCGCGGTTTTATGTCTAACGCCCTTTTGTGGCTTAATAGTACCATGCGCGGCGCCTTTGTTAAATGATTAACGCAGCGAAATAGCACGCTTTAATTTCTCTTCTTTGGCAAAATACGGGTGGGCTCCGTTGCGTCTTGCTTTTTCTACTTTATCGTATTAAAATATATTATTACGATAAATAGGAGGCTGTCATGATAGAGCTTTACAAACAGGGCATTTTTTTGGTCAACGGCACGGACATCGTGGCCGATCCGGAGCAGTTTTCGGCGCTCGGCGTGCATCTTTCCGGGGCCAAGGACCTTCTGGAGCTTAAAGAGCAGGCTGTGCGCGGCACCATGGCCTGGGGCATACTTGAGAGCCACAACGTCAGCGGCAATATGGACCAGCTGCAGCTGAAGTTCGATTCCATGACCAGCCACGACATAACCTACGTGGGGATCATACAAACGGCGCGCGCTTCGGGCATGACGGAGTTCCCGCTGCCCTACGTGCTCACCAACTGTCACAACTCGCTGTGCGCGGTGGGCGGTACTATAAATGAAGACGACCATAAGTTCGCGCTTTCTGCGGCCCGCAGGTACGGCGGCATCTACGTGCCTCCCAACATGGGCAACATCCACAGCGTCAACAGGGAGTTGATGGCTGGCTGCGGCCGCATGATCCTGGGCTCCGACAGCCACACCCGCTACGGCGCGATTGGCACCATGGCGGTGGGCGAAGGCGGAGGAGAGCTCGCAAAGCAGCTCGTAGGGCGCACCTACGATTTTGCGCGCCCGCAGGTGATAGCGGTCTACCTCACCGGAAAGCCCAGGCCCGGCGTAGGCCCGCACGACGTGGCGCTGTCCATAGTCGGCGCGGTCTACAAGAACGGCTACGTGAAGAACAAGGTCATGGAGTTCGTGGGCCCTGGCATCGCGAACCTCTCCATGGAATACCGCAACGCGATAGACGTCATGACCACCGAGACCACCTGCTGGAGCTCGATCTGGGTCACCGACGTAAAGACTAAAGAATACCTCACCATGTGCGGCCGTCCCGAAGACTACAAAGAACTTAAGCCTGCGGTCTGCGCCTGGTACGACGGCTGCGTATACATCGATCTTAGCACAATTGAGTGCACCATAGCCATGCCCATGCACCCCTCCAACACCTTCACCATCAAAGAGGTGCAGGAGAACGCAGAGGACATCCTCGCAAGCGTCCAGGATGCGGCGAACAAGCAGCTCAAAGGCGCGCAGATGGATCTTCTGTCCAAGATAGGCCCGGACGGCGGCATCTGGGTGGAGCAGGGCGAGATAGCCGGCTGCAGCGGCGGCACTTTCGAGAGCATCTGCGCCGCGGCGGACATACTTCGCGGCAAAAGCATAGGAAACGGGGCGTTCAGTCTCTCCATTTACCCCGGCTCGCTTCCGGCCTACAGCCAGCTTCTTAAGAACGGCTGCGCCCTGGACCTGGTGCAGGCAGGAGCTCTTATGCGCGAGTGCTTCTGCGGCCCGTGCTTCGGCGCCGGCGATACTCCCGCAAACGGCGAGCTTTCGATACGCCACACCACGCGCAACTTCCCCAACCGCGAGGGCAGCAAGCCCGGCGAGGGGCAGATAGCGGCCGTGGCTCTTATGGACGCCCGCTCCATAGCGGCAACAGCGGCAAACGGCGGAAGGCTCACGGCGGCAACGGACCTGGATGTGGATTACAGGACCTACGAAGAGGCCCTGGACATGGCTATCTACGAAAAGCGCGTCTACAACGGCTGGGGCAGCGCGGATCCTGCAACTGAACTTCAGTTCGGTCCGAATATCAAGGACTGGCCCGAGATGCCCGCCTTAACGGACGACCTGCTGGTAAAGATCTGCAGCTACATAACCGACGCCGTCACCACTACCGACGAGCTCATCCCGTCCGGCGAGACCAGCTCCTACCGCAGCAATCCGGAGCGGCTCTCGGAGTTCGCGCTTTCAAGGAGGGACCCCCAGTACGTGCCCAGAAGCAAAGTGCTGCGCGCTGCCGAACGAAACAGGCGTGCCGGTAAGGGCCTTACCGATGAGATCAAGGCGGTCTACGAGGCGCTGGAAAAGGCCGGCCTTAAGACCGACCCTAAGGGTACTGACATCGGGTCAGCAATATACGCCAACTGTCCGGGCGACGGTTCTGCCCGCGAGCAGGCGGCTTCCTGCCAGAGGGTCATGGGCGGCTCGGCCAACTTCGCCAGAAGCTACGCCACCAAGCGCTACCGCAGCAACTGCATCAACTGGGGCATGACCCCGTTCCTGGTGGAAGATCCCTCGGTCTTCGACCTTGACGACTACATCTTCGTGCCAGGCCTGCGCCAGGCCATACTCGAAGGCGCCCAAAAGATCGCGGCCTACGCCGTAAAGCCCGACGGCAGCGTAAAGGAGTTCGCGGTCAGCACCGGAGCCCTCACAGAGCCCGAAAAGCACATTATAGTAGACGGATGTTTAATAAATTATTATAAGGAGCACTAAATTGTATTATTTCTCAGTAGTTCTGTTTCTCGCAATAGTCTTCCTGCTGTACCTCGGTTTCCGCTTTTTCGGCAAGGAATGGCAGTTCTCAAAGAAAACGATAAGGATCATAATCATCGCTGTCGTTGTAGTGGCCGTCGGCATCTTTCTTGCCCGCACCCCGCTCAACGCCAGGCTGTATAAAAAGATCCAGTCTACGGACGAGATCGTGGTCTTCCACAGCCCCGAAGAATACGACAACGTGTTCTTCGAGCTTAAGACCGATAGCGAGCTGGTGCCCCAGCACATGGGAGCCTTCCCGGTGTTTATGAAGGCCAGCGACGTCAGCTACATCTGCGACCTGCTCTTCGGCAGCACCTCCACCGGGCACATAGAGAGCATCCATCTGTACGAAGTCACCAACCCCGGCGCCTACCCGGATTACGCCTACTTCAGCTATAACGGCAAGTACTACGCCTTCCTTACCAGCAAGAATCTCTACAGCAACGCCAGCTTCACCTTCAACAAGGAGTTCGGCGAGCAGGTCCTGCAGGCCATAGGACCGTACTGCATAAACAAATAGCCGCAGCTCTGTGATCTCAGATACTTGTGGTCCCAATGCCATGATTTCAGACACTTGTGGTCCCCATCAGCTTTATTCAAGGCCTGGGGACCACTTTTTTTCCTGACTTTATGTCAGAATTGCGGCCTTAGCCCTGCATTTCCAAGTGTTTGTGGTCCCCTCGCGCCATATCAAGCCGGTGGGGACCATTTTTTAATGCTTCTTTTGCAGTGTTTATGGTCCCCGGTCGGTAAAAAGAACAGGTGGGGACCACGCCAGGACACAAAATGCCCGGAAATCGTGGTCCCCACTTGCGTGTTTTATGGGGTGGGGACCATTTTTCCAAAAGACGAGTGTTTTCTTCCCCTTTTATTGAAGATTCCTTCAAAATGTGCGATAATATATTAGTTAAACATCATTCGGAGGTATCGTATGGATCTTACCGTGTTCGGCCGTCAGGCCGTTAGCGTGCTGTGCTTCAGCTTCGCAGCTTTTGCGCTGACGATAATACTTATAAAGCTCCTCGGAAAGAATCTGCCCAGGGACATGGGCCGCGAGTTCGCGGTGCAGGGCGCGCTGTCGCAGGGAAAGATACGCGGCGCCGGAATAATAATGATGTGCGTGTTCGCGGTGGTGTCGGCTGCGGCCGGCGGCTTCCTTAAGGCCAGCTTCCCCCTTATGGAGGTCATCATCTCCGTGCTTGTGGTGCTCAGTATGCTCACCGGCTACCTGGACGACGCGGCGGAAACGCCCTGGAGCGAGCTTAAAAAGGGCATTGCGGACTTCATCATATGCCTTGCCATGGGCCTTGCGATTGTCTTCCTTGAGCCCGAACTGTGCTGCCTGGATTTCCTCGGCAGCAAGCTTCAGATAGCCCCCTGGCTGTACGCCATCCTGGCGGCGGCCTTTCTGTGGCTCATGATAAACGCGGTCAACTGCGCCGACGGCATAGACGGCCTTTCCAGCAGCCTTGCGATAAATTCCATGCTGGGAGCTTGCATATGCAGCGTGCTTTTAGGGCAGGCGGGCCGTGTGGTGCCGCAAAGTGCTGTGATGGCGGCTGTGCTGCTGGCCTACCTGGTCTTCAACTCCGAGCCCAGCTCCGTCCTGATGGGCGACGCAGGAAGCAGGCCTCTGGGGCTGTTCATAGGCATACTGTTCCTTCGCATGGGCAACGCCCTGTTTGCCATCCCGGTGTGCATAGTGCTGCTTCTGGACGGCCTTCTTGGACTGCTCAAGCTCACGGTGCTGCGCGTTACGAAAAAGGACGGCTTCATGAAGAACCTCCGCACCCCGCTGCACGACCACCTGAGGAAGAACCTCGGCGCCTCCAACCAGCAGGTGCGCTTCCGTTTCAACCTGGCGCAGATCCTGGTGAGCGCGGTGTTCCTGTGCATATTACTGCTGGCATGAAACGATACAAGAACTACATTTTTGACCTCTACGGCACCCTCGTGGACATCTGGACCGACGAGGAGGACCCTGCCCTTTGGCAGTGGCTGGCCGGCGTGTACGCAAGCTATGGAGTGCAGTACGCTGATTACGGCGCATCCGGCGCCGGCAGTGACGTGTCCAGCGCGGAGGAAATAAAGGCCCGCTACCATCAGCTGGTATCGGAGTTCGAGGCGGACCTTGCCGCAAGGACCGGCGTGCAATACCCGGAGATAAGGCTCGAAGACGTGTTCCTGGACCTGCTGGACGGGCCAACGTACAGCGGCAGCAGGGCCGCAGAGCCGCAGTGCTGCGCAGAAACCAGTGCCGTTGGCGCCCGAAACCCGGAACCCCTTGAAATTCCAACGATCGCAGACCTGGACACCTGGATCGGGCAGCTTGCAACTACATTCCGGTTGCTGTCCAGAAGGCGCCTTTCGGTCTACGAAAGCACCATCCCGGTGCTCACGGAGCTGAAAAAACGCGGCGCCGGCGTGCACCTTCTGTCCAACGCCCAGGCGGTCTTCACCTGGCCCGAGCTGCGGCTCACAGGCGTGGCCCCGCTGCTGGACTCGGTGTACATCTCCTCGGACTGCGGCATGAAAAAGCCCCAGCCTCAGTTCATGCAAAAGCTGCTGGCGGAGCAGGGGCTCGCAGGCCAGGGCGGTCACAGCGCTTCCCTTGCGGACTGCGTCATGGTTGGCAACGATTTTTCCACCGATATCGCCATCGCTGCGGCCTGCGGCGTGGACGCGGTGTTCATCAACACTTTCGGATACAGCGCGGAGCGTATAGCCCGCGAGAACATATACGGCGCGGCGGTCATAGAGGACCTGTCCCAGCTGCTGGACTGAGCAAACGAATGGAGGATCTATGAAAAAGGGATCTAGGAAGATAATCGGTATACTGATAGCGCTGCTTATAATCGCGGCGCTGGTGTTCGGCCTCGCCAAAGGCTACATAAAGCTTGAGGACGGCGGCAAGATCCACTTCGATTTCAACCCGAAGTCGAACACCAACACGGTCGAGCCCGCAAACAACACCGGCCCGGCCAACACGGTGCCTGGCAACAACACGGCGCCGTCCAATGCGTCGGATAACACAGGCCCCGGCCGCAATACCGTCCCGGACAACACCGCAAACACCGTCCCGGACAACACCGCAAACACGGTGGAACCGGACATCAACACCAACACGGTGGAGCCTGACGACGGTACAGCCAATACCGTCCCCCCGGACAACTCCGCGGACAACACCCCAGTCTACTACACATCTGCGGACCTCAGAAAACTCAAGGGAACCGAGGTCTTCAACAGCACAGCCATAGAGCATATATTCATAGGCAGCGTCAATTCCAGCAACAAGGGCAGCGGCTACCACTACAACATGATCAGCGATTCCAAAGGCCAGATCATAGACGGCACGCGCTCCAAGCCCGACAAGAACGGCGTCTACACCGCCAATGTGGAGGTGGACGGCCACCGCAAGGACGCCATCAGCAGCTTCTATCCGGACAGCTGGAGCCCCCAGCAGGTCGTAGATGCTATCGTGGAAGCCAGAGCGGACGCCCTCAAGACAGGCAAGATGCGCGGCAATTATCATGTCGGCTACAGCAACGGCCTGCGCATAGAGTTGTACCTGGACAGCAAGAACAAGGTCGTAACGGCCTACCCGGTGAAAAACGGCAAGTAGCCCGGGCTACCTGCAGAGCGAACTTATCAAGGAGAAGAGTATGAACGAACAATACATAGAAGGATATGTCAAAGGAGTAGTTGAGATGGCGTCGGAGCTAAGCGGCCTCACCGGCCCCAGCTCCATGACGGCAAAGCTTTTCGGCGTGGCCGATCTTGGCGCGGAGCTCATCGAAGCCTTCGGCTTTGAGCCGGACTTCGAAGCGCGGGAGGTGTCCGAAGTCACGCTGATGGAGATCTTCACGAACTGCTACGGCGACACCTACGACGCCATAAACTCGGCGTTCAGGACGATGCGCAGGCTTCGCAACCTGTTCGGCGACGACCAGCAGATACTGACCCCGGCAAAGCCCAGGCTGCTTTGCGAGGCGTTCAGCGGCTTTTCCGGCGGGCGCGGCCCGTTCTACATAGTTGAAGACATGTTTATGGTGGTCTTCGAAAAGGCCGCCGTGCTGTTCGTCTTCGGCAGCGACGAATAAAGGATCCAGATAATCATCCCGGAGGAAAACACGATGAGATTTGTAAACGAGTACAAATACGCTCAGGCGGACACCGTTACCGCCCTCAACGCGTTCAACCGCTACTGGAGGCGCAAGCTGATAGGGCGCTACGGAGCACTGGTGCTGGCGGCAGGCACCATGGGCCTTTACATAGGCACCGGCCTTACGAGGTTCCTCGTCTTCAGCATCATATTCATAGTGATATTCGCGCTGAGCCTGCTGCAGGTGTTCCTTGGCGCCAAGTTCGACGCGGCCCGCATCGCCGAGGAGACCGGCGTGCCCGACCCGACCATACGCTACGAGCTGGACCAGGAGCTTCGCATCTACCGCAACGGCAAGCTGCACCTGACCATACCCCTCGAGGACATCTACGGCGCCAAAGCCATACCCGGTGCCCTGGCAGTCTTCACCATGGGCAACTGCACGGCACTGTTCAAGGACGACGCCTACCTGGAAGGCGGCGCCACCGCACTTCGCGCATTCCTTCGCGACAAAGGCGCCACGATCAAATAATGTAATAATGGACGGTCCCTTATTGGCATTTTGCCGGAGATTACCATGAATTACCGCAAAGACAAATACGGAAACGAAATATCGATCCTCGGCTTCGGCTGCATGCGCTTCACGCAGAAAGCCGGCCGCATAGACCTGGAAAAAGCCCTGCAGGAGATACAGGCCGCGTTTGAGGCCGGGGTCAACTACTACGACACCGCGTACATCTACCCCGGTTCGGAGGCTGCCATAGGCGAGATCTTCGAGCGCCTTGGCATACGCGACAAGCTCTACATCGCCACAAAACTCCCGCATTACCTAATAAAAAGCGTGGAAGGCGCGGAAAAGATCCTAAACGAAGAGCTGAGGCGCCTTCGCACGGACCACGTGGACTACTACCTCATGCACATGCTCTCTGACGACAAGACCTGGGAGAGGCTGTGCGGCCTTGGCATAGATAAGTGGCTCCGCGAAAAGCAGGCCACCGGAGTGATACGCCAGGTGGGCTTCTCCTACCACGGCAACTCCGACACCTTCTGCCACATCGTGGACGCCTGGAACTGGGATTTCTGCCAGATCCAGTACAACTACCTCGACGAGAACAGCCAGGCCGGCCGCACCGGGCTCATGCACGCCGCGGAAAAAGGCCTGCCTGTGGTAATAATGGAGCCTCTGCGCGGAGGAAAGCTGGTGAGTAATCTTCCGGAGGATGCCAGAAAAGCGTTTTCCTCCCACCCGGTGCAGCACAGTCCCGCAGCCTGGGCCTTCAAGTGGCTCTGGGACCAGCCGCAGGTCACCTGCGTGCTTTCCGGAATGAACTCGCTGCAGATGGTGCAGGAAAACTGCGAGGCAGCGTCCGGCTCTTTTGCGGGCGAGCTTACCGAAGCAGACCGCGCCATGCTGGGTAAGGTGGTCACAGCCATACGCAAAGGCATCAAGGTCGGCTGTACAGGCTGCCGCTACTGCATGCCCTGCCCGAAAGGCGTGGACATACCCGGAACGTTTGCGGCCTACAACAACAGATATTCGGACGGCTGGATCACCGCCATGCGCGAGCACATGATGGGCACCATAATGCGCAAGGAGCCAGCGTCGGCGCTGCAGTGCGTGCGCTGCGGAAAGTGCATGAAGCACTGCCCCCAGGGCATAGCGATCCCCGACGAACTGGCCAATGCCCGCCGCGTCCTGGAAGGCCCCATCTACCGCGCTGCCAGAAAGATCATCCCCATCTTTATGAAGTATTAGGAGACATACCATGCTTAATATTGGTGACAAAGCGCCTGATTTCACCCTGCGCGACAAGGACGGCAGGACCGTCAGCCTTTCAGATTTTAAGGGCCGCAAAGTGGTCCTGTATTTCTACCCCAAGGATAACACCCCGGGCTGCAGCAGGCAGGCCTGCGCCTTCGCCGGGGCTTACGATATCTTTTCGGACAACGGCGTCGTGGTCATAGGCGTCAGCAAGGACTCCGAAGCCTCGCACCAGAAGTTCGCGGAAAAGTACGAGCTGCCGTTCATACTGCTGTCCGATCCCGAAAAAGAGGCTATACAGGCTTACGGCGTCTGGCAGGAAAAGAAAAACTACGGCAAGGTGTCCATGGGAGTCGTGCGCAGCACGTTCATAATCGACGAAGGCGGCCTCATAGAAAAAGTCATGCCCAAAGTCAAGCCCGATACCAACGCCGAAGAGATCATAGATTACCTGGGCCTGAAATAGCATGCCCATATTCTTTAGCGAAGGAGGAGAGGGCGATGAGAAGAAAGTTGATGAAAGCAGCAGCACTGATAACAGCCGCGGTACTGGTGCTGAGCCTTGCTGCCTGCAGCGGAAGCGGAAACAACACCGCGCCTTCGGACAACACTGCTCCGCCGGACAATACCGTCCCCAAGGATGAATTCATCGAGGCCGGCAGCATCGAAGAGCTTCTGGCCGCCGCAAAGCCCGGCGCCAGGGTCAGGCTCAAGGCCGGCACATACAAGATCACCGAGCCCATCACCATCAGCGGCAGGGACATAGTCATCTCCGGCGGGTCAGACAATTTCTCCGACACGCAGATCCTGGCCGAGCCCTCTGATATAGACGTGGTGGTGCTCAGCAGTTGCACCGGCGTTACGCTGAAGAACCTCACCCTCGGCCACGTCCAGACAGCGGAGTGCTCCGGCGACGTCATCAGGATCGAAAACAGCGCTCAGACCGTGCTTGAGAATATGGATCTTTTCGGCTGCGGCGTCTACGCGATCCGCATGGAGGGCAACAACAATGGCCTTAGCGTGAAAAACAGCATTCTTCGGGACTGCAGTTCCGGACCTCTGTTCGTGGCTGAGAACGTAGCCGCCGGGAAGGTGGAGCTGACAGATTGTAAACTGACCGGGTCTTCTGGCTGCGGACGGTTCGGGCTGGGTCTTTGCAGCGCGCTCTATTTCAAAAACTGCAGCTTTGGCCAGGCAGAAAGTGATTATTACCTTTTCGCCGATCACGTCATTAAGGAGAACTGTGAGTTCTCTGAACCTTCCATGTACCCCGAATACGGTCCGTGGAGTCCGTTGTTCCTGCTGCATGATTTTTCCAGGATCGATGCCGGCGAGATCGATATGGGTCATATCGATCTGGTTTACACCATGACGCCGAAAACTGATGATTTTACAGAAATACAGGGATGGATTCCCTATGTGGACCTGCGCAGCGGAGAAGCGTTGCGTATGGTGTTCCGCTTCATGCCAGATCACACTGGGTCCATATACAATTTCTCCTGGGAAGACGGTCAGGATTTCACCTGGGCTGTTGACAAAGATGGCTCAGCTGTCATCACGATGGGGGACGGTACGCAGTATCCTGTCACGTTTTATAAGCTTAAAGATGACGAACAGGGCATAGACCAGACCTGGATCTGCGTTGAAATGGACGGCTATTTCTACTGGACACACATCGCACAAGGCGATATCTAAGGGATATACACATATGAAGATATGGCTCGATGACTGGCGCGAGCCTCCCGTGCCCGGCTACCTCTGGGCGCACAGCGTGGGCGAGGCAAAAGCCCTGATACTGGAGGCTGAGCGCCGCGGAGAAGACGTTACAGCGGTCGATGTGGACTACGAGCTCGGCGAGTACGAGCTGGATGGCGGAAAAGGCCTGCGCCTTCTGGAGTGGTTGGCTTCACGCGGCCGCTTCTACCCTGCGGAAGTCCATTCCACCCACGATTACGGCAAGCCCCTGATGGAGAAATTCATCGCGGACAACTGGCCGTGAAACACGGGTGTGTTTCAAAAGCAATAAAAAACCGGCCCGGGAAGGTTCCTGAGCCGGTTTTGATGTTTTTGCTTATTCTGCTTCTTTTATTCCTTCCAGGATCTTATCCCTGCTGCGGCGGCGCGGGTCGACGGATATCTGCACGCGCTTTACGATGAACACCAGCACAGCCTCCATGATGAAGTAGAGGATGGCCACTGCTATCAGGGCGAAGAACGCCAGGTAGGTGCGGCTCCTTACAAGGTCGCCCATCTTGGTCAGATCCATGACGGCGATATAGCCGACGACGGAAGTTTCCTTTATCAGGCTTACTACGTTGCTCTTGTAGATCGGCAGGAAGTGCTTGGCTGCCTGCGGCAGTATGATCTTAAAGAAGCTCTGCGAATCGCTGTAGCCCAGCGCTGTGGATGCTTCGAACTGCCCCTTGGGGATGGCGTTGCAGCCCACCTGCAGCATGCCGTACATGCCGCATCCGAATATGAATGTAAAGCCTATTATCGACACCCAGTCTGTGCTCAGTTTGGACCTTCCGAAGATGACGAAGGCCAGTATCATCAGGAACACTACCGTCGGTATGCCTTCTATAAGCCAGTTTATCACTCCGGTGATGGCGTTGGCTATCTTGTTTCCGTGGCGGCAGGCCATGTAAGCGGCAAAGCCCAAGATGGTTCCGAATATGATGGAGAGCACGGTTATCATCATGGTGCGTCCCATACCTTCGGCAAATAGCTTCCAGCGGTCCTCCCTGATGAAGGTCTTGTTGAAGTTGTAGGCCATCCTCTCGAAGAAGCCCATGGTCATCTCGTTCTCGCCCTCGACGACGAATACCAGGTCGCAGACGTAGTACCAGTCGGTCAGCACGGAGTCCTCGGCGCGCTCCTCGTCAACGACTATATTCATTCCGAAGTTGTACTTTCCGGAGATGCAGGCCGGCGCTATGGAGTCGAACTCCATTGCGTGGAACTCCCACTTGTAGCCGTAGGCCGCGCAGAAGTTCATCATGAACTCCACGTCGTAGCCCGAGAAACCTTCTGCAGTCTCGAACGAGAAAGGCTCGTAGCCGCCCTCGATGGCGATCGTAACGGTGCCTTTGTCGCCTGTGGTCTGCGGGATGTTTTCGATCTTGCAGGTGTTGGGGTTCCAGTTCTTTACCCAGTAGTCGTAGAGCTTGTCAAGCCAGCCGTCAGCCTTCTTTGCAGCGATATACTCTTCGAGTTCTTTATAGAGCTGCTTTTGCATCTCGTTGTTTCCTACGATGACGGCGAACTCGCTCTGGCCGGCCTTTTCTTCCAGCCTCATCAGCTCGGGGTGCTCGTAGCGCTGCGCGTAGAAACCGACTTCTTCTATGAGGTAAGCGTCTATCTTGTTTGCCTCAAGGGCGGCGATCATGTCGTTTGGCATCTTGTAGTATGCCCACTCTTCGCCTTCGATCTCGTCTTTTATCTCATCCTCGTACAGAACGCCTGTCTGCACGCCTATCTTCTTGTTATCGAGCTGCTTGATGGTGGTGATGCCGTTCTTGGGCTCCATCTGCTTCGCATTGCTTTTCTGGGGTTCGGAAGCTCCGATGGTCTGTGCGGCGAACGCCGACGGCGCAAGGCCCAGCACGGCGCCGAACACTATCGCCAGCGCCAGCAGGAAGGAAAATGTTCTCGAAATAATCTTTTTCATCTTACTGTTCCTCCCACTTGAAGTCTATCTTGGTGTGGTTGGTGTACCACTTGCCCGAAACGGTCTCGTCGAGCAGAGTCGTCGTGGGCTCGGCCAGGATCTCTTTGAACAGCAGGCTGTCGCAGGTCTCCGGGTCGAAGTGCTGCCCTGCGTATTTTAGCTCTAAGGAGAGCACGTCGCTCTTCTCGGAGTAGTCTATGCTGGCGAATATATTCGGTTCTTCCTCGAACTCAAACAGGTTGTTCATGATGAGTTCTTCCATGCACAGAAGAAGCTTTGAGGTACGCTCGTTCTCGATGAGGAGCTTTTCCGCGTACTGCTGCAGCTCTTCGTTTACGGCCTCGAAGTCGAAGTCGCGGCTCTCGATGCGGTAGGTGATAGTGGAGAGCCTCTGGATGAACTTCTTGGTGAGGTCCTTCTTTGGATGCTCGAATATCTCCTTGGGAGTGCCTTCTTCGTATATTATGCCTTCGCTCATGAAAAGGACGCGGTTTGCGATCTTGCGCGCGAAGTCCATCTCGTGGGTGACTATCATCATGGTGGCGCCGGTCTTGGCGATCATGCGGATGATGGACTGTACTTCGCCTATCATGGAGGGGTCCAGTGCGGAGGTCGGCTCGTCGAAGAGTATGATCTCCGGATCCATCGCAAGAGTGCGGGCTATCGCGATACGCTGCTGCTGTCCGCCGGACAGCTCATCGGGATAAGACAGCGCCTTGGCCCAAAGACCTACCTTGTTCAAAAGGTCCATGGCCTTGTCGTAGGCTTCCTGGCGGCTGCGGCCCAGCAGGGTTATCTGCGGGTTCATGATGTTTTCGATGACGGTGAGGTGCCCGAACAGGTTGAAGGACTGGAATACCATGCCCATCTTCTTGCGGACCTCGTTGAGATCGGTCTTGCCGTCGTTGATTGTCTGGCCGTCCACGATGACCTCGCCGGAGGTAGGCTCCTCCAGCATGTTGATGCAGCGCAGCAGGGTGGATTTACCCGTGCCGGACGGACCGATGACGGCGATGACGTCACCGCTGTTGATGGTGATGCTGACGTCTTCGAGCGGCGTTACTCCATCGTACTCTTTTCTGAGATGTCTGAGTTCGATCATTGATTTTTCCTCTATTTAAAACACAAAAAGCCCAGGCGTAATGCGCTGCGCTGTAGATGACCGATTATTAAATACCCTGTCCCCTTCGCGGCGGGATTCCTCATACCCACCGGGGCCCAAAGCTGTTCGATTGTCTGCATTTTGGAATTATCAGCTCCTGTTTCTTTTCACATGATTTCGGGTCAACCAGTTAAATGCAATATACGCTAAGATGAGGGTTATGTCAATTGCTTTTTCAATGGTTTTGTGGTATTTTTTCAGTATGAAGAAAGTAAAGATAACAGTAATGAAGATCGCGTGCTACAGCGATCTTATGGAAAAGTATGAGAACCCGATCCAGCACGCCTGCGATATGCGGATGGGGCAGGTTTTTATAGCCAACGGCTGGGAGAGGCCCAAGGGCTTTTGCGGCAGCGCCTGGGATACGGTGTCGCCTTTTGTGATGGCGCTCTCCCATGGGGCGGGGAATTTCTACGACGGCTGGATGAAGGACCCGAAGTCGGCCATGATATCGTGCAACGACGGGTTCCGCCCGGTGAGCTTCCTCCTCGAAGCCATGGACGAAGACGCTGAGTAGAGCTCTTAAGCGGCCGGGACCGCAGGGAGGCGATCATGACAGCAGAAAGAATGTGGAAACTGTTCCTTGCTGAGCAGGGAATATTAGACCAGGCCACAGGCGCGGAAGATCCGCCATACGATGCCTGGAGTTTTGGCGTGGACCCGGACGAACTGGCTCAGCTGGTGCTTTGCGGAAAGAAGCAGAGCACAGCTTCGGCGCATGCTCTTTACGAGCTGGACGGCGAGGAGATCCCCCAGGAGGGCGGCTACAACATAATACTCGACGGCGAAGACAGGGCAGTGTGCGTAACAAAGACCACCAAAGTCTATCTGGCGCCGTTTAATGAGGTCACGGAGCGCCACGCGCGGCTAGAGGGCGAAGGCGATCTTTCTCTTGAGTGCTGGCGCCGTATCCACAGGGATTTCTTCAGGCCTCAGTTCGAGGAGGCCGGCCTTAAGTTTTCGGAGGACATGATAGTCGTCTGCGAGGAGTTCGAGCGCGTCTGGCCAAAGCCCGGCGTCATTAAGATAAACGAAAACAGCTGGCGTATAGAGGACGGTTTTGTCCGAATGTTCCTGCTTGAGGGATCAGAGAAGGCGCTGCTTATAGACAGCGGCATGACCTGCCCCAATGCCCGCAGCATAGCCGAAAGCATAACAGACCTTCCGGTGGAGCTTTTGAACACCCACGCGGACCCGGACCACATCTCAGGAAACGCGGGCTTTGAGCGCTTTTACATGCACCCGGCAGAAGAAGCAAATTACCGCGCCCACGGCGGGCAGGGAACGCTGGTCCCGGTGGAGGAGGGAAGCGTAATAGACCTCGGCGGAAGGGCTTTGGAAGTCATCCACATCCCGGGACATACCGCCGGCAGTATCGCTCTGTTTGAACCCCAAACAGGGGTGCTTATATCCGGGGATTCCGTGCAGACCGACAGCATCTTCATGTTCGGCCCGCGCCGCAGTATGGGAGATTTTATAAAGAGCATGGAAAAGCTGCAGGCAATGGCGGACTGGTTTAAGGAGATCTGGCCTTCCCACGGAGCTTTTCCGGCAGATCCCGGGCTCATAGACCAGCTGCTTGAAGGCGCAAGGTCCATAGCTGCCGGGCAGGTACAGGGCAGCAAGACTGAGCACCGCGGCACCAAAGTGGTAAAGTATATCTTCCCGTACGCGGGATTCATCTGCGATATAAAATGACCGATCTTGAAGCAGCAAAGAGAATAGCGGAGCTTACGGCGCAGCGCGGCGGAAGAGCGTATTTCGTCGGCGGTTTCGTGCGCGACGAACTGATGGGCTGTAAAGATGACCTCCTTGACATAGACATAGAGGTCCACGGCGTTAAGCCTGAAGAACTAAGGGAGATACTCTCTGAAGTGGGCGAGGTGCTGCAGTACGGCAGCAGCTTTGGGATCTACGGCCTTTCCGGCCACGATATAGATATCGCAATGCCCAGAAAAGAGCACGCGACAGGCCGCGGCCACAGGGATTTCGAGGTCTTCGTGGATCCGTTCATAGGCCCAGGAGAAGCTGCGCGCCGCCGCGATTTTACTATAAACGCCATGATGCAGGATGTGCTGAGCGGAGAAGTCCTTGACCCCTTCGGAGGGCAAAAAGACCTTGAAAAAGGCGTTCTTCGCCACGTGGACGACAAAAGCTTTGCCGAAGATCCATTAAGGGTCCTTCGCTGCGCGCAGTTCGCAGCAAGGTTCACAAAGCCGGGCGCAGAGATGCCGGAGAACTTTACCGTCGCGCCGGAAACTATAGCGCTTTGCCGCAGCATGGACCTTTCAGCTTTAAGCCGCGAGCGCGTGGAAGGGGAGCTAAAAAAAGCCCTCCTTAAAGCCGCAAAGCCTTCGGTCTTCTTCGAAGTCCTGCGGCAGATGGACCAGCTGGGTTTCTGGTTTGCGGAGCTTGGGCAGCTCATCGGCCTTGCCCAGGACCCGGTCTACCACCCCGAAGGCGACGTCTGGGTGCACAGCATGCAGGTCCTCGACAGGGCAGCGCTCTGCCGCGACAAGGTCTCAGAACCCTACCGCTTCATGCTTTTGGCGCTTCTGCACGACCTTGGCAAGATCACGGCTACAGAAGAAGTAAAAGGCCGCATCCACGCCTACGGTCACGAAACAAAAGGGCTTCCCCTCATCGAGGAGTTCCTTCGCCGCATCACAGGAGAGGAGGCTGTCATCAGCTACGTGCTCAACATGGCGGCGCTTCACATGAAGCCCAACATGTCGGCGTCTTCCGGGGCTTCGGTCAAGAGCACCAACCGCATGTTCGACGAGGCTGCCGACCCGCGCGACCTTGTGTACATGGCCCTTTGCGACAAGCCCGTGATGTCCGGAAGCAGGCCCTTTACGGGGGACCCGGACTTTCTCTTCGGACGCCTTAAAGCCTACGAAGACACCATGGCAAAGCCCTACGTTGCGGGCAGGGATCTCGTGGAAGCGGGTCTTAAACCCGGACAGGACTTTTCGGAGCTTTTGTCCTACGCTCACAAGCTGCGTCTTGCCGGTATAGACAAGAAGACCGCTCTTAAGCAGGTCCTTTCCATGGCAAAAAAGCGCGGCGTGTGATATAATCAAAAAGGCTGGAGAATTCCCCGGACAGGTACAGATATGAAAAAAGGAATTATAAAAAAGATCACTGTTTTGTTTCTCGCGCTGGCGCTGGTGTTTGCCTTCACGGCGCTGGCTTTCGCTCAGGGCAGCGCGGCTCCGCAAGGCACGGCTCCCGCGGCGTCTGATGGCCAGCAGGGCGGGTCTTCGGACGACGGCCAGGACTCTTCGAAGGATCAGTCCAACTCGCAGAAGACAGAGCTTTTCACCATCATGGGCCTTATCGCTATGGGTGCCATGTACGTCGGAATAAGGGACAGGAACAGGCGCAGGTAAAAGGAGAGGACCATGGAAATGAAATTTTACAGATGCGAACATTGCGGCCAGATCGTGGCTTTCGTAAAGAATGTCGGCGTTCCCGTAATGTGCTGCGGCCAGAAGATGCAGGAGTTAGTTCCCGGCACCACGGACGCTTCCGCTGAAAAGCACGTCCCAGTATACGAGGTGAAAGACGGTATAGTAACAGTTGCGGTCGGTTCGGCAGAGCACCCGATGCTCGAGGCCCACTACATCGAGTGGATAGCCATCCAGACCAGTTTCGGCAGCCAGATGAAAGCGTTAAAGCCCGGCGATGCGCCCAGGGCTCAGTTCGCGCTGCTGCCCGGTGAAGAGGTCATAGCCGCATACGAGTACTGCAATCTGCACGGCCTTTGGAAGGGCTGATGCAGCAAAGGACCGTTCCTTATTGCAAAAAAAAGAGGGTGTTCCGCCGGAGGTCCGGGGAACACCCTCTTTTATCATATCATGATTTGTATGGAGGAGTTTTCTACTCGAAGTACCAGTTGAAGAAGAACGGGTCAACGAATCTGTACTGGATGTGCAGACCTTCCTTGCAGCTCAGATAGATATTCATGGTGTTGAGAGGTACTACGTAGCACGCCTCGGTTTCCATCTGGTTCATCTTCTTGAGCGTTTCAGCCAGCTTGGCTTCATCGTCGTAGTTGGTCTCAGCTTCGCGGAGCAGGTCGTACATCTCGGAGTAAGTTCCGGTAGCGCCGGAGCCGTCCCAGTCGGGCGAGTAGCTCGGATCGACTGTGGTGCGGAAGCGCTGGATCGGGGATCCGGTGTAGTCGTTGATAGCCTGGCTGAGGTAGCAGTCGTTCTCGTCGCCCTTCAGAACGATGGGTACGAATGTACCTGCTTCGTTCGGATGGAGGTTGAGGGTGATGCCGATCTTCTCAAGCATGTTCTTGAGCAGCTGGCCGTCCTTGTTAGCTAAAGATCCGTTGTCGGAGTACAGCTCGAGGGTCAGGCCGTTCTCATAACCTGCCTGCTTGAGGTACTCTTTAGCCTTGTCCAGATCATAGCCGTTGGGCTTGGTGGTGTTGTACTCGTCGATGTAGGAGATGTATCCGGGTATCGTTGTCTGGTATGCCGGCTTGTTCAGTCCGAGGGAGTCGCCCTTGGAGATAGCGTCCTTGTCGATAGCGGCTGCGATAGCCTGCCTTACGAGCTTGTTGGCGACTTTGTCCTTTCTGAAGTTGAACTGCAGCGCGTTGATTCCGTTGAAGATAGGAATTACCTGGATGCCCTTGAGCTCTCCGTTCATAGCGCGCAGAACGTCGTTGGTAGCGGTGTTGAAGAGGACGGCGTCGACCTTGCCGTTTTCAAGCTCGATCTGAGACTGGGACGGCTCTTTTATGATCCTGATGGTGATCTTCTGGAGCCTGGGCTTGCCCTGCCAGTAATCGTTGTTAGCTTCGAGCTCATAGCGGTCGCCCTGTACCCAGTTGACCATCTTGTAAGCGCCTGTGCCGCACGGATTGGTTCCGATCTTGTCTCCGTACTCTGTGGTCGCTTTCCTGTTCATGATGCAGTACTTGGACTGGGTGAGGTCGTGGAGGCAGTCGGATGCCTGCTTTTTGAACGGGAGGTAGATCTCATAGTCTCCGCGCTTCTCCATGTTGACGAAGTCGAACAGAGCTTCCTTTGAGCCGGTGGCGGAGGAAGCGAAGCGCTCCTGCCAGGAGAAGATGACGTCGTCAGCGGTGAATGTCTCGCCGTTGTGGAACTTGACGCCTTCTCTGAGGTAGAACGTGATACCGTTCTTGTCGTCATCGAATTTCCAGTCCTTTGCGAGCGCCGGGATGATGTTGCCCTCGGCGTCGTTTCTTACGAGCGGTTCATACACGTTTCTGATGACGCTGGAGCTCGAGAACAGAACTCCGGAGTTCTGCGGGTCGAAGTCGTTTCCTTCAGTCTCGATCGCTATAATGAGCGTATCCTGAGGTCCCGCAGGTGCTACGTCGTTGCCGCTGTTGTTGGCCGGGGTCGTGTTGCCGTTGTTGGCCGGTGTCGTTCCACCGCCGCAGGCAGCCAGACCGAGAACCATCGCAAGTACAAGCAGCAGTGCAAATACTTTCTTAACCATAATGACTCTCCTTTCAAATAATCAATAATGATCGGTGCTGTTATGTTAAACCGTACAGGTCTTAACCTTATTTAACGTTTTCGAGGTTGTGGCAGGCAACGAAGTGGCCGCCGCCAACATCCTTTGCCGCGGGCTGCTCGCTGCGGCACTTTTCAGAGGCGAATCTGCAGCGGGAAGCGAACCTGCATCCGGGCTTGGGGTTTATCGGCGAGAAGATCTCGCCTTCCAGCAGTATCCTCTTCCTTGGGGCGTCGATATCCACCGTGGGTACGGCTGACAGCAGCGCCTTGGTGTACGGGTGCAGCGGATTTCTGAACAGTTCCTTGGTGTTTGCGAACTCCACCATGTTGCCCAGGTACATTACCAGGATGTTGTCAGAGATGTACTTTACTACCGACAGGTCGTGGGTGATGAAGATGTAGGTGAGGTTCATCTGCTCCTGAAGGTCCTGCATGAGGTTTAGGATCTGCGCCTGAATGGATACGTCCAGGGCGCTTACTGGCTCGTCGCAGATTATGAACTTGGGGTTCAGCACCAGCGAGCGGGCTATGCCTATGCGCTGCCTTCTTCCTCCGTCAAGCTCGTGCGGATAAACGCCTTCGAGCCTTCTTGCCACGCCTACTACGTCCATGATATTGCGGGCTGCTTCCTGGGCCTTATCCTTTTTCATCCCGTTTATCAGCAGCGGCTCCATGATTATCTCCATGGTGTTCATGCGCGCGTTGAGCGACGAGTACGGATCCTGGAAGATGAACTGCATCTTCTTGCGCAGCTCTCTTAGCTTTTGCTTGCTGGGTTTTGAGATGTCCTCACCCTCGAAGAAGATCTGGCCGTCGGTCGGCTCCAGCAGGTGGATGACTGTCCTTCCCAGCGTGGATTTGCCGCATCCGGATTCTCCTACTACGCCAAGGGTCTTTCCCTCTTCTATGCTGAAGCTTATGTCGTCAACAGCGTGCAGAAGGCCTCTTGGGGTGGTGAAATACTTCTTGAGGTTCTTTACTTCTACCAGTGTGCTCATGCTGTCACCTCCTTTTTAAGAGGTCTGATGCACCTTACGAAATGGCCTTCACTGATCTCAGTGAGCGGGATCTCGGTGTATTCGGTGCCGGCCGCCTTTTCCTCTTCGGTCGGCTCCGGCGTGCACTCCGGGGTCCTGTACTGGCACCTGTCCGCGAACGGGCAGCCGTTGGTGCGGATGCTCGGGTCGGGCATCATGCCGTCTATGGGCCTTAGCCTGTCTGTCGTATCGGAATTGATGTCCGGCAGTGAGTCGAACAGGCCTTGCGTGTAGGGGTGGGCGGTCTCCTTGAATATGTTGCGCAGCGTGCCTATCTCGACGATGCGGCCCGCATACACTACCGCCACCTTGTCGCACATCTCGGCAACCACGCCCAGGTCGTGCGTGATGAGTATGTTGGTGGTATTCCTCTGTTCCTTCAGCTCGTTTATGAGGTGCAGCACCTGTGCCTGGATGGTAACGTCCAGGGCAGTGGTGGGCTCGTCGG
>JAFRXM010000056.1 GCA_017443515.1 Bacillota bacterium
CCTGGAGGAGATGAAGCTGCACATGAGCGGCCACGCAAGCAGGCAGGCTTATCTTACCGAACTCGACGAGATCCTCACGGACCTTAAGATGAAGAACAGATAGGGCAGCAGGCGCACATATACGATGATAAAGGAAGAAGGTCTTCGCATCTTTTGCGGAGGCCTTTGTATTGTATAAAAAAAGCTTTTGATTGACAAAAGCTACTATATTATGTATGATACTATAGATATCATATGGGGTATTCGCGGTTTTGTGTTATCAAAACAGCGGATTCCCTGGAAATAGAAGGAGAGTATATGAGAGCAATTGGAAGGGGAATAGGGAGATTTTTCGCATGGCTCGGGGTTACCATCCTTGGGCTTGTAATCATCCTGGTGCTTATAGTGACCATGATAGTCCATGGGCCGTCCGCGCAGGCAAAGAACCTGTTCGTTACGACTATGCTTGAGACCGGTCAGGCGAAGTGGGCTGTCGGGCTGTTCCTGTCAAAGGAAGAGATCGAAGAGATCGTCAACATGAACGCCATGGCAACTATCGAAGAGAACAGTGATTCCGGACTTATCGACGTGGATGAGACGCTCGACATGAGCAAGATCACGGTGGAAAAGATAGAAGGGGACAACTTTACCGCCACCATGATGATAGTCAACGATCCATCCAGAGTATTCGTTGGCACCACTTACCCGTGGGGCGAGCTCGGAAAAGAGCTGGACAAGATAGTCAACAAATACGGAGCCACGGCGGGTATCAACGGCGGACTTTACTATTCGGCCAAGAACAACGGCGGCAAGCCCTACGGCCCGGTAGTAAGCAACGGCGAGATCCAGAACATGGCCCAGCTTGGCATGGCAGGTCTGGTTCTTATAGGCATGACAGAAGAAAACAAGCTGATGGTAATAGATATCAACGGCAAGAAGGAATCTGAGGTCCGTCAGATCATCAAGGACAACAAGATCCGCGACGCCGTAGCCTTCCAGGACGAGGCCAGCGACAAGAACAATCACTTCGTGAAGCTGATAATAAACGGCAACAAGAGGGAGCTCAACGGCATGGGTTCCGGCGCCAATCCTCGCACAGCCATAGGCCAGACCGCCGACGGAAGGATGCTGCTTCTTGTAACGGACGGCCGCGGAGCCAACGGACACCTCGGCGCTACCGCGTCTGACCTTATAGAGATCATGGACAGGTATGGAGCCGTTAACGCCGCCAATCTTGACGGCGGTTCATCCACCTGCATGTATTACAACGGGGAGTGGCTGCAGAACAGCGTCACTTTCTATTACGCCACTACATCCTGGCGCATCCCCACATCGTTCCTTGTAAAGTAGGAGGCAGACATGGCATACGAATCAAAACACGCCAGAAAGCCTGTCACCCCCGAGGAAAGGCGCGCTAAGAGACAGGCGCTCAGAGAAAAGAAGGAAAGAAAGAAGAAGAGCAAGGGCTTCAGGACCTTCATGTTCATATGGATAGCCCTGATAGTGGCCTTCGGGGCGTACGCTCTGCTCTACGTAAGAGGCATACTCAAAGAGATGCAGGCTAATACGCCCAGCCAGTTTATTTCCGACAGGCTTGTTGCCATGAGCGACGAGCAGATAAAAAGCCTGTTCGATTTTAACAGAAATATAGATGAAGGCAATCAGACCAAAAACGTGAAGCAGTTCTTCAAGGACGGCAATTACACGGTAAAGCAGGTCATGGGCACAGAGGACTACAATGTCTACAACGGGGAGCGCAAGGTGCTCACCGTAAGCCTCAACAAGCTAAGGAGCGTAAGCAAGCTGGCCCTGTTCAACTACAACATCTACGAGTTGGGCAAGATATCTCCGTCTGAGGAGAAGGAACTGTACCATTACGAGATCACAGCGCCTTCTGACTGCACGGTCCTCGTAAACGGCAAGGAGACAGCTCCGACAAGCGTTGCAAAGCTTGAGTACTTCTCGGATGCATCAAACTACATAGATCTTCCGTCTCAGAACAGTTTCATGCTGGACCATCTGACAAAGCCTGCTGATATAAAGATCACCAGGGACGGCAAGGAACTGGCTTACAAGAAAGCCGAGAAGATCACCATAGACAGCGGCTACGATACGTTCGCAACTCTTCAGGAAGCCGGCTGCGATTTCGATCTTATTGGTTTCGCGGAGAACTGGTCCAAGTACATGACAAAGGATCTTACCGGCAAGCGCTACGGATTCTATACCATAGCCGAGAGCCTGATAGAAAAATCCGAGATGTACCAGAAAGCCTGGAACTGGGCGACGGGAATCGACATAACATTCGTTTCTGTACACACCCTTGCAAAACCGCCGTTTTCGGAGCAGACCATATCCAATGTGGTCAAATACTCGGATGATGCCATAAGTGCGGACGTCCACCTCGTAAAGCACATGCTCATACGCGGAACATCCAAACACGACGATAAGAACGACAGCACCTTCTACCTGATAAAGCAGGACGGCGCGTGGAAAGTTGTAAATATCAGAGGAAAAGTCACCGAATAGACACAATCGGCTGTTATGATATACAGTGAAGTAGAACAATTATTAGGCTACAGCTTCAAAGATCTGGGTCTGCTGGAGACCGCCCTTACGCACAGCTCTTACGCCAACGACTTTCTGGGAGACGCCGGAAAGGGCAACGAAAGGCTGGAATTCCTGGGAGATGCCATTCTGGACGCGGTGGTAGGGCTTGAGCTCTACAGGCGCTATCCGGATAAAAACGAAGGCTTTCTTACAAAGCTTCGTTCCGAGATAGTCTGCGAAAAGGCCCTTGGCGAAGCACTCATCAGTCTTGGCGTAAACAGCGCGATAAGGCTGGGCCGCGGTGAAGAGCAAAAAGGCGGCCGCGTAAGGCTCTCGATAATAGCGGACGCTACGGAAGCGATAATAGCCGCGGTGTTCCTGGACGGAGGCCTTAAGGCGGCAGAAGACGTGGTCCTTCGCATACTGGGACGGACCATAGACGCAGCGGACCACGGCGAGCTTCCCGGGGACTATAAGACAGATCTTCAGATACTCTGCCAGAAGAGCGGACGCAACAACATACGTTACGAAATAATTGATGAGAACGGCCCTGACCACGCCAAGACTTTCACCGCCGCGGTATACGTGGAGGGAATAAAGCTGGGCGAGGGCACAGGCAGCAACAAGAAACAGGCACAGGCACAGGCGGCAAAGCAGGCGCTTTCGGTATTGGAGGACACCGGTGCACTTTAAAAGAATAGAACTCAACGGATTCAAATCCTTCGCGGATCCGGTAACAATTGAATTCACGGACGGCATCACCTGCATCGTGGGCCCAAACGGCAGCGGCAAGAGCAACATCTCCGACGCCATACTCTGGGTGCTCGGCGAGCAGAGCCCCAAGACCTTAAGGAGCGACAAGCTCGAGGAGGTCATCTTTTCGGGTACGCAGAGCCGCAAAGCCAAGGGCATGGCCGAAGTCACACTGGTAATAGACAACACTGACCACAGCCTTCCCATAGACTTCACGGAAGTCGGCATCACAAGGCGCGCCTACCGTTCCGGAGAGAACGAGTACCACATAAACCGCAGGCCCTGCAGGCTCAAGGATATACGCGAGCTTATCATGGACACCGGTATAGGCGTTGAGGGCTATTCCATAGTTGGCCAGGGCAAGATCGCCGACATCGTAAGCAACAAGATGGAGCGCCGCCGCGAGATATTCGAGGAAGCCGCAGGAATAGTAAAGTACCGTACCAAGAAGGAAAAGACCGAAAAGAGCCTGGCTGAGGCCAGCATCAATCTCTCCCGCGTAAACGACATAGTCCGCGAGATAGAAAGCCGCATAGGCGGCCTGGAGGAGGATTCCCGCAAGGCGCAGGAGTACCTCGAGATCAAGGAAAAATACAAGGGTGTTGAGATCAACATCATACTTAAGAATATAGAGGCTGCGGACGAAAAGACCGCTGCCGTAAAGCAGGAGCTTGCCGAATTGGAAGCTCAGATCGCATCTGCAACAGCCGGAAAAGAAGAGCTTGAGCAGCAGATAAGAGCAGAAAAAGACGCCGCAAACGCCCTGGAAGAAAAGCTTTCGGCCCTTAGGGACGAGCTTCTTGAAAAGACCGAGCAGATCCACGAGATCAGCAGCAGGGAAGAGCTCAACAAGGAGCGCCTCGCGTCCTTAAAAAAGGACGAGGAGCGCATCACCGCGGAGATCGCCGCAGCGGAAGAAAAGCTCAATAGAGAAGAAGAAAACGCCAGGCAGACCCGGGAAGCGCTCGAAAAGGCCAGGTCCGAAGCAAAGGCGCTTACAGAAGACCTTGCTGTAAAGCACAAGGCTGCCCAGGCTGCGTCTGAAAAGCTTTCTGAGGCGGAGGATAGGCTCACGGCAGAGAAGAACGTGCTGTTCGACCTGTCTGCGAAGATCCAGGCTGCCCAGGCGTCCGCGCAGAGCGTTGAAAGCCTCAAGGACACCTTAAACAGAAGGGCTGCAAGGCTTGACGAGGAGGCCGATCTTAAGGACCGGTCCGACAGGCAGCTTGCCGAAAAGCAGAAGGAATGCGAAGCTTCGATAGACAGGCTCGCCGAAGAAAGGCGCGTCCTTGCGCAGCAGCTTGCCGATGCTCAGAAAGCCCAGGCAGAAGCCAGCGCAAAGCTCGCCGATGCGAATTCCGAAACAGAGGAGATAAAGGTCTCCATAGGAAAGGTCTCCGCAAGAAAGGCTCTCTTAGAGGAGCTTGAAAGATCCTATGAGGGCTACAGCGGAGGCGTAAAGTTCCTCATGTCGCAGAAGGTGAGCGGCATCATCGGGACACTGGGAGATCTGCTGCAGGTGCCCAAGGGCTACGAGCTGGCCATAGAGACCGTCCTTGGCGGAAAGCTGCAGAACATAGTCTGCAGGGACGATTCCACCGCTAAGCGCTCCATAGAGCTGCTCAAAAAGAGCCGCGCCGGGAGGCTGACCTTCCTTCCCGTGGAAGATCTTAAGGTACAGCCGCCGCTCTCGTGCTCTGAAATAGAGGGCTTTAAGGGCTTCATAGGGCTCGCTTCCGACATGGTGGGCTGCGAAGGCGGATACACCAACGTCGTGGAGTACGTGCTCGGAAACGTGGTGCTCGTCGACAACATAGACGACGCGCTGCGCATCTCGCAGAAGAACAGCGGGCCGCACAAGCTCGTCACCCTCGAAGGGGAAGTCATAAACGCTGCCGGAGCCATAACGGGCGGCAGCTTCAAGAACAATACAGCAAACATACTTACTAGAAAGGCCGAAAAGGAAGACCTGGAAAAGAAGGCAGCTTCATTAAAGAAGAAACTCGCCGAGCTGGATGCCCTTAAGGAAAAAGCGCAGAGCAGCATCCTTAAGGCAGCGGACGATAAGCACCGCGCAGAAGACAGCATCAGGGAGTCCGATCTTAAGAAGGCCATACTCGAAAGGGATCTTCAGATGGCAAAGCAGGCGGTCATCGATGCCGCCGGAGCAGAAGAAAAGCGCCTGGCTGAACTTTCGGAGCTTAAGGCCGAGCTTGCCGCTGCGGAAAAGCAGACCGGCGAACTGGCCGAGCAGGCAGCGTCTTTGGAAAAACTCAAGGCGGAAAAGACCGAGGCCATTACAGTCCTTTCAGAAGAGTCCGAAAAGCTCCGCGATGCGCTTTCAAAAGCGCTTGCCGACGAGACATCCGCAAGGCTTGCTGAGAACGCGGCAAGGCTCACAGCCCAGAACGCGGAAGGCCTGGCGGAGCTTGCGGAAGGCACCATCAGGGAAATTGCAGAAGACAAGGCCGAAAAGGAAAGAAGCCTCGAGAAGACGAGGATAGCTGCAAAGCAGATCACGGACTTTGCAGGCGGCGCCGGAGACATCCTCAGGGAAGCCGAAGATCGCAGAAAAACCATAGAAGAAGAGATAGCAGATCTTTCGTCAAAGCGCCAGGCTGCAAATGCAAGGGCGGAGGAACTGGACCAGGAAAAGGCTCTTGCGGACAAGGATCTTTACGACAAACAGCTCAGAAAGCACGATGCCGACGTGCGCGCGGCGCGCTTCGACGCCCAGACCGAAACACTCAAGGACAAGCTCTGGGAAGAGTACGAGATGAGCTACGCTCAGGCCGCAACCATGGAAGATCCGGCGTTCGTCATGTCCAGAGCGCTAAAGGAATCCAGGGAATACAAGGAGCGCTTAAGAGCACTTGGAGACGTCAACATCGGCGCCATAGAAGAATACAAACAGGTAAAGCAGCGCTACGACTTCCTCACGGAACAGCGCGACGACGCGATGCGCGCCATGGACGAGCTGCGCAGCGTCATCAAGGAGATGGACGACATCATTCGCACGCGCTTTAAGGAGAGCTTCGATTCTATCGTGATCAACTTCGAGACGATATTCACGGAACTGTTCAAAGGCGGGCACGCTGCGCTTACCATGAGCGATCCGGACGATCCGCTCGAAAGCGCCATAGAGATAGAGGCCCAGCCTCCCGGAAAGAAGCTGCAGAACATCTCTCTGCTTTCCGGCGGCGAGCGCACCCTTACCGCAATAGCTCTGATGTTCGCGGTGCTCAGGTCCAAGCCCACCCCGTTCTGCATACTGGACGAGGTAGAGGCCGCGCTGGATGAAACAAATATAGATACATTCGCTAAGTACGTAAAGAAATTCGAAAACACGCAGTTCGCCCTGGTAACGCACCAGAAGCTCACCATGGAGTACGCGGACGCTCTCTACGGCGTCACTATGCCGGAGTACGGCATCTCAAAGGTGCTCTCGCTGCGCCTTGGCGATGAATTTGAGGTATAGATATGGGATTAGGTGAAAAGCAGTCGTTCTTCGGAAGGCTGTCGAAGAAGATCGGGGATATATTCATGATGCGTCCCACCCCGGACGAGGACATGCTCGACGAGCTCGAAGAAGAGCTCATAATGTCCGACCTGGGGGTGGATACCGCTCTTAAGATCATCGAGCAGCTCCGTGACGACATACGCCACCAGCGCCTTGCGGACGCGGATGCGGTCAAGACCCAGATCAGAAATATAATTGCAGACATGCTTGACAAAGGTGACCGTATTGCGTTATGCTCTGATACTCCTTTGGTCATCATGATGATAGGAGTAAACGGAGTTGGCAAGACCACCACTATTGCAAAGCTCGCCAATATGCTCAAAGAGGAAGGAAAGTCCGTGCTTCTTGTTGCTGCGGATACCTTCAGGGCAGCAGCGGCGGAGCAGCTCTCCATCTGGGGGGACCGCGTGGGCGTTCCTGTGATAAAGCACAAGGAAGGCGCAGACCCGTCCGCCGTCATCTACGACGGCCTTAAGGCTGCAACGGCCCGTGGCACCGACGTGGTCATCTGCGACACCGCAGGAAGGCTGCACAACAAGAAGAATCTCATGAATGAGCTCGCCAAGATGAACAAGGTCATCGACCGCGAGTTTGCAGGCGCCGCAAGGGAAACGCTCCTTGTACTCGACGCCACCACAGGCAAGAACGCTGTCTCGCAGGCGAGGGAATTCGCCTCCGCGGCAGGTCTTACCGGTATAGTTCTTACAAAGCTCGACGGCACCGCAAAGGGCGGCATCGTCGTGACTATAGCCGACGAACTGGATCTTCCGGTCAAGTTCATAGGCCTTGGGGAAGGATTACACGATTTGAAGGAATTCAGCCCGCAGGAATTTGCGAGCAGCATTTTTGAGGGGGAAAAGGAAAATGGATGATAATTTCAGTTTAGAAAAAGAACAGGAGGCGCTTGCCGAACTTGACAGGATCAAGGCAGCATTCGAAGCTTCCAGTCCGGACGCCGGCAAAGGCCTTGGGGAAGGCTATGCCGACGGTGTTGCTGTGGACGTATCCGAAAAGGTCGCTGAGGCAATAGCAGCAGGGGATGCTGCGCACATCGAGATCGTCGAGAAGACCGAAGAGGCCGCTGAAGAAACTGAAGAGGCTGCTGAAACAGGGGAGGCCGCTGCAGTCGCTGCAGCACTGATGGCTGACGCAGCAGAGGACGTTGCCGAAGATGCTGCAGAACCTGAATCAGAAGAACCTGCTGAGCCGGAGGCAGAAGAGTCTGCTGAGCCTGAAGAGGAAGCAGAGGACTCTGCCGAAGAATCTGCGGAAGAAGCAGAAGAGCCTGCGGAAGAAGCCGCCGGCGCTGTAGCTGCAGCAGCCGCTGCCGCGGCACTTACCGAAAGCGAGGGGGACGCATTGGAAGAAAAGGGAAAAGAGAAAAAAGCTAAAAAGGAAAAACCGAAGAAGGAAAAGAGGGCGAAGGGCAAAAAGAAAAAGCACATATTCCTCAAGATCCTCCTTGGGCTTTTCATAGCCATCTTCGTGGCTTTCATAGGCGCCTGCGTATACGCCGGCAACTACGTCTACGATATCATACAGGAAGCGCCAGAGATCAATCCGAACAACATCTACGATATACTTTCGCAGAACTCAACGGTCTACGACGTGGATGGAAACGTGCTCACGAACCTCTACAAGGACAACGAGGGTCTGCGCACCAACATAGACTATAAAGACTTCCCGGAAAACCTCAAGAACGCCTTCCTGTCCATAGAAGACAAGACTTTTTGGGATCACAACGGATTCAACATAGTCCGTATCATAGGAGCTTTGTGGAACAGCGCCAAGACCGGTTTTAAGACCAAGATACAGGGTACAAGTACCATAACCCAGCAGCTTGCCAGGAACATATTCCTGCAGGACACCAAATCCAAACGTTCCATGGAGCGAAAGATAACAGAGGCTTATTATACGCTGCTGATAGAAAAGGCGCTTTCCAAGGAGCAGATCCTTGAGGCTTATCTCAACACCGTATATCTGGGCTTTAACTCCAACGGCGTGGCGGCGGCTGCCAAGGCGTATTTCAATAAGGACGTAGGGGAACTGAACCTTATGGAGTGCGCTACTCTTGCAGGCCTTCCGCAGAACCCGAAGAACTTCGCGCCGCTGAAAAGGGTCTCTACCTCGGCTATATCCGATGCGTCCCTGTATGACATAGTGGATCAGACCGGATCCTGGACCATTTACTACAACGACTCCGGCGAGAACCGCACCCGCCTCGTGCTCAAGCAGATGTACGACCAGGGCAAGATAGATCTGGCAACATACGAAAAGGCAAAAGCCGACACTATAAGGCCTTACCTCGATCCGGGCCTCAACATCGAAGTCACGACCGAGACTACATACATGACGGACTTCGTGGTCTCCAGGGTGCTTGCCGATCTGCAGAAGATCAAGGGGCTTTCCTATACCGACGCCTGGAACATGCTCTACACCGGCGGTCTGGATATCTACACCACAATAGATATGAAGGTCCAGTCCATAGTAGACGAATACTACAAGGACAAGGATCTCTTCCCGAAGATCAGCACCAGACATCTTAAGCTGGACGGCGACAAGAACATCCTCAACGACGACAAGGACCGCGTCATGCTCTACAACAAGGATGCGCTGTTCGACGAGAAGGGCAACTTCATACTGAAGGCTGATGAGTTCGAGTGGAAGAGCAACGGAGATCTTCTCGTAAAGAAGGGCGGAAAGTTCAACTTCTACAAGACCACGCTCTCAAGCGGCAAGACGGACGTTGCGGTGTACATCAAGGACATGTACTATTACGAAGATGATTACATGTACTCGATCTCAAACTGCTACTTCGACATCGCTTCCAAGTATAAGACCAAGGATTCCGACGGCAACCTTGTGGTAGCAGCCCAGTTCATGAAGGATTTCCCGAACGGCTTCATGAAGCAGGAGGACGGAAGCCTCAAGTTCCACGAGTCCCTCGTAGTAATGAAGACTCCTATCATCCAGCCGCAGTCTGCCATGGTAATAGTGGAGAATTCTACGGGCTACTTAAGGGCCATGATAGGCGGCCGCAACATCAGCGGTTCTCTGCTGTTCAACAGAGCCACCACCACGCGCCAGCCAGGATCCTCCATCAAGCCGCTGTCCGTTTATTCCACAGCGCTGCAAAAGGGCCTGGAAAACGCCAGAAGCGGATCCGGTACGGTATTTACAGCAGCCTACGCTATAGACGACGTTCCTACATCGCTTAAGGGCAGGCTCTGGCCGCAGAACGTTACGCAGCACTACGACGGCATCACCTACCTAAGGGATGCTGTAAGGCGCTCCGTAAATGCCTGCGCAGTAAGCCTCTACAACCAGCTAAATGCAGAAGACGTTGTCAAGAACCTGGAGAACCTGGGCATCACGACTCTTGTCAAGACCGGCGAGAGCAACGATATAAGCCAGGGCGCTCTGGCTATAGGCGGCATGACCAACGGCGTCACTCCGCTGGAGATGGCCTCCGCATATTCTACCTTCGGAAACTACGGGACCCACATCGAGACCACCTGCTATACCAAGATAGTCAACAAGAAGGGCGACACCATCATCGACAGGACCCCGGAGCAGACTCAGGTGCTCGACGAGAGCGTCGCATCACTGATGCTTGACATCCTTCAGTCTGTAGTCAATGGCGGTACTGCAACGAACGCCAGGATAAAATCCCAGCCCACAGCAGGCAAGACCGGAACCACCAACGACATGTTCGATATCTGGTTCTGCGGGCTTACACCCAAGTATACGGCAACCATCTGGATAGGATGCGACGTCAACGTCAACATGAACATCCACAGCGAAGGCGCAACAAAGGTCTGGGGAAAGATCATGGAGGATATTGGCGCATTGGATGAAAAGGGCAAGTTCGAGATGCGCGGAAGCTTCGTAAGATCTTCCGTAGACAAGAAGACAGGCCTGCTTCCAAGCGACATGACTCCGGCTTCGGATATTATAACCGAGATATTCATAAGCGGCACTCAGCCAAGAAGCGTAGAGCACCAGAGGCAGTCTGTTCTGGTCTGTGGAGATACAGGCTATAAGGCTACACCGCTTTGCACAAAGACCGGTTACAAGAGCTGCATCAAGCGTCCGGGCGGCCTGTCCTGGGAGGGCCTTCTTGCGAGCCTTCCTGTAGGCGCAAGGAACTGGTACGAAAACACAAAGAACAGCTACAGATCCGGAGCAAACGCGGTAAGCGATTTCGCCTGCGATGTGCCGGATTACTACTGCCCGATCCACAACCCGGATCCGAAGCAGTATCCGATATCGCCGCTCGTTACCAAGACGTCCGCATACGACAAGAGCACGGAGGGCATCGATATCATCGAACCAGAACCTGATCCCGACGCCGAGAATCCGGACGGCGAGGGCGGCGAAAAGAAGGACGATACCAAGCCTGCCGGCAACAATGCGAACAACACCAAGCCTGCCGGCAACACTACCAATAACACCAAACCTGCCGGCAATACAACCACAAACACCGGAAATTAAGCGCAATAAAAGACCCTTTCAAAGCAATGCTTGGAAAGGGTCTGTTTGTATTTACTGTTCTTTTTGCCCATCTGGCGCAATTCCGAGCCTTTGCTTTGTGATGCTTACCGCAAGCTCAGAACTGTCGCAGAGCACATATGAACGCCCCAGCTTTTCCGCCGCTGTTCCAAGCGAGCCGCTGCCGCAGAAGACGTCCGCGCAGACGCCGCCTTCGGGGCAGCAGGATCTTATAAGTATCTCCAGGAGCTTTTCGGGCTTTTGCGTAGCGTAGCCGGTGCGCTCCGAAGATGTGCGGCCTACCATGTCTACGTTGAACACGTCCTTGCGGTTCACCAGAGTGTACCAGCGGCCGTCTTCGTCCGCGAACTCCTCCACGCCCTTGAACCGGTAGGGCTTGCCGCCGCGGTTGTAGGACCTTTCCTTCTGGGGCTCGAAAAAGTACTTCCTGGTCTTTGAGTACAGAAGTATGGTGTCGTGCTTTTTGGCAAAGCTTTTGATGCTGGCGCCGCCGGACTTGTAGCTCCAGATTATCTCGTTGACGAAATTCCGGCTGCCGAAGATCTCGTCCATCAGCACCTTGACGTAGTGCGAAGCCCTGGTGTCCAGGTGGACCGCTATGGTGCCGCTGTCCTTAAGGACGTCGCGCATGAGCAGAAGGCGCAGCGCCATGTTTCCGAGGAAATCTGACATGCTCTCCCAGCGGTCGCTGAAGGCCTGGAGCTTTTCGACCCTGCCTTCTACGCGGACATTTGCCTTGTATTCCGCATTGGAAAAGAACGGCGGATCGACGTAGATGAAATCTATCAGTTTTTCCGCGCAGAGGCAGTGCTCTGCAAGAAAAGCCGCGTTGTCACCGCAGAATACGGTGCCGGGCTGAAGCTGTGCATCCCCCTTGGAAATTGCCGCGTAATCGGCTTTTGCCCTGTCTATGATACTGGAAAGTTCATAAAGAATACTCATAATAATATATTACCATATCTGCAGTCATTTGTGCTATACTGTTCATATCAAAATGGAGGTAAAAACTTATGGCATTGGGAACGATAATCGACATCGTAATAGCTGCTGTGCTGGTGCTCAGCATCATAATCGGAGCTGTGCGCGGCCTGTTTAAAAGCGTCATAGCGGTAATTATAACCCTCGTGGCTATACTGGGGTCCATATGGATATCCGGTCTGTTCGTGGATGCTGCCACGGACTATGCTTACCCGAAGTTCCAGGAGAAGATGGAAAAGATCGTAACTGAACCGGGGCTGCACCTGAATATCGGCGGGATAATCTCCAACGCGACGAACAAGAAGCTCGAAGACTTCATGGAGTACGAGCTTACGGACGACTATTTTGAAGACGGCTTTGCAGAAGACGTGCTTAAGATAGCTCAGCAGTTCGGGCTTTCAGAAAAGGATCTCAGGGAGCCGCTCGAAAAGGGCCTTAAGAAGGTCCAAAAACTTCTCAAAGACTACCTCGATTCTCAGGCTTCCAGCAAGACTTCCACAGATCAGGACGCCCAGAAGGCTGCAGACAGCGCTGTCGAGACTGCTGGCAAAGCTATACTTAAGCCTATGGTCAGGGCGGCGCTGATAATAATCCTGTTCATACTGCTGCTGATTATTCTTAAGATAATCGCTGCGATAATTGACAAGGGGGTCAAAAAGACCGGCGGAGTAAAGCAGGTGAACGCTCTTGGCGGCGCGGTGCTGAGCTTTGTGGTATCTGCCGTGGTGATATATATTCTTGTCTATCTGGCGGCAAAATACGGACTTACGGCTCTGCTGCAGGACAAGCTGGCCAGCAGCCATGCTGTGCAGTTCATACTGGGATTCGTGCCTAAATAACACAAATAAAAAAGGGCTTATAGGACAAAAAGCGTTGGTGATCAGTCCCAATAAGTTGGGAAGGATTTGGACATGTGCAGCTCATTCCAAGTGACTGCATCGCCCCAACCTGGAATAGTCCCTTCAGTTTTGTTCTTTAAACTCATCTTCATGTA
>JAFRXM010000057.1 GCA_017443515.1 Bacillota bacterium
CTCTTAAGATCTTAGGCTAAAGCCCCTGCTCTTTGGCAAAACACAACACATAAAAACGAGAGTGCGTTTTTATGCACTCGCGTCTTTTTATTGTTTTAAACTGCCCCGGTTTTTTTGCCTGACGTTTTAGTTGAGGCCTGCCATCTCCATGAGTGTGGGGATCTTGGATTCCCAGCCAAGAGACATGATGTGAGCGCCCTGGCAGTAAGGCTTGCACTCCTTGATGATGCGCGCTGCGATCTCAAGACCGGTGATGCCTGCCTTTGCCCTTTCCTTATCGGCTGCGAGCTCGTCTATCATCTCCTGCGGGATCGAGATTCCAGCCACGTTCTTGTTCATGAACTTGCACATTCCGGCATTCTTCGGAATGATGACGCCGATCTGTACGGGAACTCCGAACTTGGAGGCTTTTTCCATGAATTTGATGAACTTCTCGGAATCGAAGACTGCCTGGGTCTGGAAGAACTGAGCGCCAGCGGCGATCTTTCTTTCCATCTTTGCGAGCTGAGCGTCCACGGAATCGCTGCAGGGGGATACTACCGCGCCTTTTGCCCAGGACGGAGCCTCTCCTATCAGTTCGTTGCCGCCCAGATCGAAACCGGACTCGAGGGTCTTCATGGTGTGGAGCAGGGATACGGAATCGAGGTCGAATACCGGCTTGGCTTCCTTGTTGTCGCCAAGCGTGGTGTAGTCGCCGGTAAGAGCCAGCACGTTGTCGATCCCGAACATAGCTGCGGACAGAAGGTCTGCCTGGATGGCGATGCGGTTCCTGTCGCGGCAGGTGAGCTGGAAGATCGGGTTGAGGCCCGCATCCTTAAGAGCCTTGCACATACCAAGGGATGAAAGGCGCATTACGCTGGACTGGCAGTCTGTTATATTTACGGCGTGAAGTTTGCTGAGGTATTCCTTGGCCTCCTCTACCATTCCTTCTACATGGCATCCCTTGGGAGGACCGACTTCAGCAGTTACTACAAATTCACCATTTTGAAATAAATCAGTGATCTTCATTACTTATATCTCCTATCACTACTCAATTATAGTTTCTTTTGCTTCTTTTGTAGCTTCGAAAGTCGCGAAGTTGTGCATCTGCGTGGGGAAGTTGAATTCCGCCAGGCGGCCTTTTTCCTCAAGGCGCCTGTAGATCCTCTCCCAGCCGCATTCCATCTCGGGGTTGACTTCGCACTTTCCTTCCCTGCTGGTTCCTCCGCAGGGTCCGTTCACCAGGCTCTTTGAGCAGGCAGTTATAGGACAGATGCCTCCGGTGAGGTTGAGGAAACATTCGCCGCACTGGCCGCAGTCAACGGTGAGCGGGGTGACTCCCTGGAATCCCGGAAGGCGCAGAGTGTCGCAGGCCGCGTATACGGGCTTTTCCTCGAAGCGTTCGGCTACTGTCTGTACGCCTACGCCGCAGGAAAAGACCAGTATAGCGTCGGAAGCTTCGATATCCTTGCCGAAGTACTTGATGCGCTCCTCGAGGTTCTCGGGGTTGCAGATGTAGTCGGTGGTCATGATGCCGGTGATCTTTCCGGCTTCCTTAAGCTCTGCCTGATATTCGTTTGCGGCGGCTTCGGGGAAGCTCACTTCCTTGCAGCCGTAGCAGTTAATGACGAATACCTTCTTGTTTTCGAGCAGCGGAGCGAGGGCTTCTTTGTTCTTAAGATTTGTTATTAGCATTTTACTTCATCCCCCTTACTGCCTGTTTTCCTGCTCTTATGCAGTCAAGAAGCTTGATCTTGGAAGAGCAGATGAATTCGCAGCATCCGCACTCCATGCAGTCCATAACGGAAAGATCCTTGAAGGTCTGGCCGTCGGGCTGGGCCGAAGCTTTGTAGAACTGAAGCGGTCTGAGCTCCATCGGGCAGACGTCCACGCAGCGTCCGCACTTGATGCATTCCTGCGGAACGGTGTGGTCTGTCTCGAGAGCAATGATGCCGTTGGTGCCTTTGTTGACGGGAACGCCGAGCTCTTTGAGCACTACGCCCATCATCGGGCCGCCCATCTTGACTGTAACGTTGTCTCCTGTGATGCCGCCGCAGTAGTCTATGACTTCTTCTACGTCGGTACCGATCTTTACGAGGTAGTTGCCCGGGTGAGCGATCTTTTCGCCGGAGACGGTCACGAGCCTTTCGACAAGAGGCATTCCTGTCTTTATGGCGTCAGATATAGCCTTGGCGGAGCTGACGTTGCTTACGACAACGCCCACGTCGGCGGGAAGTCCGCCGCTTGGCACTTTGCGGCCTGTGGCGCGCTTTATCAGCATCTTTTCAGCGCCCTGCGGGTACTTGGTCCTGGCCTGAAGGACTTCTATGTTTTCTATTCCCTCTAGCTTTTCCTTAAGAAGAGCTATTGCGTCGGGCTTGTTGTCTTCTACGACAATGATTCCCTTTGGAGCGTCGACAGCCTTCATGATTGCCTTAAGGCCGTAGATGACGTCGTCAGAATAGGCCAGCAGCGCTCTGTGGTCCACGGTGATCAGCGGTTCGCACTCGGATCCGTTGATGAGCACCACGTCGATGGGCTTTCCGGGCATGAGTTTTACGTATGTGGGGAATGTAGCGCCGCCCATTCCGGCGATGCCCTTTTCCTTAACTATGTCCACGATCTCCTGGGGAGTGAGCTCTTCGAGCGGCTTGTTGGGCTTTACGGAATCATCCAGAGCGTCTTTAAAGTCGTTCTTTATGACTACTGAAAGGACGGGGCCTCTGCTTCCGGGGCGGTCCTCAACAGCGGTAACGGTTCCGCTGACACTGGAGTGTATGTTGCAGCTTATAAAGCCTGCGAGCTCGCCGATCTTCTGGCCTACTTTTACGTAGTCTCCCACCTTAACGATGGGCACAGCGGGCTTGCCGACATGCTGGGACATGGGGATGACAACTTCCGAGGGAGCCGGGAAAGGCACGGGAGCCATGTGCTCCGTAAGCTCTTTCTTCTCAAGAGGATGGATGCCGCCGTAGTAGCCGTCGAGCCTCTTGTCCCTGATGCTGTTAACGTAGTCGTGAACGACCTGGAAGTTGACTTTCGAATAGTCCCTCAGCTGTACGGGCTGGTTTACGAACTCAGTGTTGCGGCCCTGCTTTTCGAGCCTTCTGTAGATCTTTTCCCACGCGCAGTCCTTGGCAGGGTCGATCTCGCACTTGCCGTTCTTGGCGCCGCCGCACTGGCCGTTGATGAGGCTCTTTGTGCAGTCGGTTATCGGGCAGATACCTCCGGTGATGTTGAGGTAGCACTGGTTGCAGGCGTCGCAGGTCTTCTTTGTAAGAGCCATGCCGTGGAATCCGATGTAGTTGAGAGAATCCGTGGCTGTATACACCGACAGACCCTCCATCTCGGCGATAGTCTGCACGCCCAGGCCGCAGGAGATGACTATGATATTTTCAGTTCCTTCCGGAACTTTGCCGTCGAGCTTCTGCCTGGTCTGGATGCTGTTGCAAAGGAAATCCAAGGATTCCGCACCTGTGACCGTTTTTCCCTGTGCCAGTGCAAGTTCTTTGAATTCAGCCAGTTCTGGTTCTTCAACTGTCTTGAATTCCTTAAAGCACTTGTTGCAGGACACGATGAAGAGATTATCTTTGCCTTCCAGAAGCGAAGTAAGCTTTTCATTATCCTTTAGCACATACTTAGTATAATCCACTATAATTCTCCTTTCTGAGTATTGGATACGCGCCGGACACACGCCTCCGGATACATATCTATATTATGATAACAGAAAATTGATATATTCTCCAGTCAAGAATATATCAATTTCAGATCTTATTTTTTGTTTTTTTCACAAAGGATAGTGGATTACTTTAAGTCTTCCTTAAAAAGCCTGTTTTTGAGAGGCATCAGGGCAGTGGCAAGGAGCTCGCCGAGCACGTAGCAGCCTGCTATCTCGCCTAAGGCGATGTAGAGCATTATAAGAAGGAGCGGCATGTTCTCGCCGTAGCCGTACTTGATAACGAATGGGATGATGACGGTGTTTGCCAGTATCGCAGGGATGGGCACGAGCCAGCGGTTTTTGCGCAGCATGTAGCTGAATACAGCGCCGATAAGGGTGGCAAGGCTTCCGAAGATGATATCCCAGATTATCGCTCCGCCCAGGATGTTCGCTATAAGGCAGCCCACGAAAAGGCCCGGCACTGCCGCGGACGTAAACAACGGGAGGATCGTAAGGGCTTCTGCTATTCTCAGCTGGGAGCTGGCAAAAGAGATAGGCGCGAACACTATCGTAAGGACCACATAAAGCGCCGCGATGATGGCCGCCTGGGTGAGTTCTAAGGCCTTGGACCTGGTCTGTTTCATAAATAAAAAACTCCTTGTTTTTTTAGGGTGGTTTTCAAGAGACACCCATATTACCTGCCCTTTCGGGGCAAGCCTCAGTATAATACCACTTTACCGCGTAAAACGCAAGTGCTGTTTGTCAGAATAATGCGATCCTGTGTTATCCGTTCGCTGTTTTGTGCAAGCTGTTCCGAAGGGCTTGCATTTTCCGGCGCGTCATTTATACTAAAACCAGGCTTTAGGCAAAAGGAGGAAGAAAGCTTGAAGATAAAGCTGGCCGTAAGCAGCGAGCGCTACGAAGAGATATCAAAGCTGCTTGAGGAAAAAGGCATAGAAGTCGACGAATCCGCGGATCTCGTCCTGACCGAAACTGACAGCTACGCAGGCTTTCTTTCAGTGCGCGGGGAAGAAGGCGCAAAACGCCACGTCAGCACGGAGGATGTGATCGCGATAGAATCCTTCGGGCACAGCGTGGAGGTGCGCTGCAGAGACGGTATATACCAGACCACAGACAGGCTCTACCAGCTGCAGAAGTACCTTGATCCGAAACAGTTCATAAGGATAAGCAATTCGGTGATCGTGAACCGCAGCCAGATAAAGCACATCAGCCCCACCTTCTCGCAGAAGTTCATACTCACGATGAAGGACGGCAGCCGCCTGGATGTGACGCGAAGCTACTACAACGAATTCAAAAGAGCCATTGGGATATAGGAGGACGACATGGGAGCAAGTATATCGGTCGCGCCCGCACTTTTTCTGCTGATCATTGCTGCGATCGCAGCGCTGTTCTACTACATTTATTACAAGAACAAGATCAACAGGGCGCTCGAAAACGGCGAAGATGCAGAAAGCGCCGGCCTTGAGCCGGCAAGCTTTACAAAAACTGCGCTGATAGCAGTGCTGATGATCATTCTGATAATAATGCTGTTCAGGATATCGAGCCTGCGCTCGCAGCTTACCGATATGGAAAACAAGCTGAACAACGTGCAGCAGCAGGTATACGCCGAACAGAACATACTCAACGACATCAGCAAAAAACTCGACCAGCAGGCAAGCATTATCGAAGACTATTCTGTCAGCTACGGCAAATTCGACGCGAAGACGCACAGCGCCGAGATACTCTTCACCGTCACGCCGAAACAGGCGTCTGAGGACAGCATGCTTACAGTTACTGCCGGGAAGCAGATGGTGATACTGCAGAAGTCCGCTCTGGGCAGCTATACGGGGAAGCTGCGCATGGACATATTTGCAGAGACAGACGAGACTTCAGAGCCGAGGCTGACCATCACGACAAACGGTGAAAGCAGACACGAAGTGTTCGGAAACAACGAACTGAGCGAGCTTTGGCTCCGCTACCTGCCTACCATTGCGTCACAGGGCTTTGGTACCAAATACGACGGAAACACGTTGAGCGTAAGCGGAGATCTGCATCTGGAGATCTTCAGCAAGAACGAAATGTCCGAGTTTATAAAGGACAGCTTCAGGCTGCGCACTGAGGTCAACCATTACATCACAGAGGAAACGGACATCTCCGCCGATGTGACTTGGAATGATGGCCGCGGCGTTTACCAAAAGCCGTTTGAATACTCAACGTCCCTCGGTAAGAACGAAACATTCAGGCTGACAGTAACTGCAAAGGATACAAACGGATACACCCACGAGTACACCATTCTGAGCCACACGGACGATGGGCAGAAAACAGATATCAAAACCCACGACATGAGAATACTAGATGCCGAAGGAAATCAGATCAACTGAAAACATATCAAGACCGGGGATGCCCCGGTCTTTTCATGTACTGGACATTTGGAGAAAGTGTGCTATAATAGTGGACACGCTTAAAAATTAGGCCCGGAAACAATGATCATAAAGAAAAACCTGAAAAAATCAATATTTGCAGCTCTGATCTGCGTTCTTGCTGCAGCCCTCGCATCCTGCCAGAACGGCACCGGACAGAATACCGCACAGCCTGAAAACACCGCGAACACCGTGCCTGTCCAGAACACCGAGACCGAAGAGGAACGCCAGAAAAGAGAAGAAGAAGAGCGCCGCCAGGCTATCGAGGCCAACACCAACGAGAATAGCATCGTCCTCACCGAAACAAAGCCCGCCGACCAACAGTACCTGGACGAGACTCTGTTCCTGGGTGACTCCAACACGGTGCGCTTTGCTTATATGGCCGATGAGAACGGCAG
>JAFRXM010000006.1 GCA_017443515.1 Bacillota bacterium
ACATGAAGATGAGTTTAAAGAACAAAACTGAAGGGACTATTCCAGGTTGGGGCGATGCAGTCACTTGGAATGAGCTGCACATGTCCAAATCCTTCCCAACTTATTGGGACTGATCACCAACGCTTTTTGTCCTATAAGCCAGTATATGTCATGATTACTCTGCGCAGATCTTGCGGTGCGGCTAAGTAAACAGCTCGCTTCGCATCTTGTCGAAATAGGATATGCTGTGCATGTCTTCGCAGCCTTCGGCAAAGATCTCACGCGGGAGTTTTCCGCCTATGCTGCAAAGCAGCATGTTTTCACCTTTGCCCCAGTATTGGGCCATGATCCTTCCTTTCGGATCCCAGACTGCCATTCCGCCGCCTTTGTCATGCGAGATCAGGTTGCAGGCTGCCGTAAAGCATCCGTTATCCGAAGCTCTGGCGGGAAGATGTACGCCCCAGTTTTCCAGGCATTTTTCGCCGCTCATTCCGCTGGCGTAAGGGAAGAGCAAAAGCTGCGCGCCTTGTTTGCGGTACGCAGCGGAGATCTGCGGGATGTGCGACTCCCAGCAGAGCTGCATACCTGCGGCAATTCCTGCGATCCCGGCAAGCGGAAAGGCGTTTCCCGGCTTGAATACCGCTTCCTCGCGGTTTGCGAGGTGAGTCTTGCGGTATATGGTCCTGACCCCGCTGGCGAAGATCTCCTGCGCTATGGCAAAGCGCCGGCTTCCTGCCGGTTCAGCAGGTTCTTCAGCGGGGACTGATTCCATGTACCCGAAGCAGACCGCAATATCAAGCTCACAGGCAAGATCTTCCAGGTTTTTTACAGCGCGACAGTCCGCCCGCACCGCAAATTCCGCCGCTTTTTCAGGAAAGTAGCCGGTAAGGCTGCATTCAGGAAAAACAACAAGGTCTGCGTTTTTATTCTTTGCAGACCTTATGTATTCGTTCATTTTTTCCGCGTTTTTATCCGGGGATCCTGGTTCCGGGCAGAACTGTACCAGTGCGATAGTTATGGGTTCCATGGTCAGGGCTTTTCCGGGGTGCTGGTATCGGCTGTGTTGTCTGCAGGAGGCGCGGGCTTGTCATCGCCGGGCTGCTGATTCCCGGGCGCCTGGTCATTCGGCGGTGCGGTATTATCCGCAGGTGTCTGGTCGTCCGGTTTCTGGTCGTCCGGTGGAGCGGTATTATCTGCAGGGGTCTGATCTTCCGGAGGAACAGTGTTGTCTGCTGGAGTCTTATCTTCCGGCGGCACAGTGTTATCCGCAGGTACTGTATTGTCCGCAGGTACCGTATTAGTCGGCTCTGCCGTATTGTCCGCTGCATCATCCTCGTCGTCCTTTTCCAGGAGCATGTTGTACAGAGCTCCGTAGATCTTCGGGATGCTCTTCAGCGGCTTTGGTCTTCTGTCTTCGGTGTAAAGCGCGTGGCTGAGTATGTATTCGAACACTTTTTCCACGCCTTTCCTGTTGAGGTGCAGGCCGTCGGTGGCGAAGCACTCTGAGATGCCGTATCCGGTCTCCTTGTCGTAGAGCACTTCGTGGGTGTTGAGGAACTTCCAGCCGTTCTTCTCGCACATCGCCTTTATAGCTTCGTTGAAGGCCAGGATGGCGTCGTTTTTAGGGAATTTGTACTTGCAGAAACTTGCCGAGGGCGGGATGGTATTGACTATCAGGTCTGCCTGCGGGTAGGCCTTTACGATGGCGTTGAGCTGCTTTTCGTACTTCGATGCAAAGGCCGAAGGGTTATCCGCCAGGTTGTTGGTACCGAAGGTGATGATTATCCTGCGCGGCTGCATGATAGACACCGACTTCACCATGGTGAACGTTCCAGTAGAAAACTGCATGCATTGCAGGGATGAAATGCGTTCCACGCCCATGCTGCTGACAGCGATCGTGTTTTTCGCGCTGGTGAAAGTGCTGCCGTTCTCATCGGCCATATAAGCAAAGCGCACCGTGTTGGAGTCACCC